>CAZHMF010000051.1:0-16357 GCA_964533605.1 uncultured Anaerolineaceae bacterium | reverse complement strand
TGCGCCGCACGTTTGGGGGATCGAGCCATCTGCGGTTCAGTAACTGACGGGCTGGGTTGATCGTGCGAAGGCGGGCGGTGTGGCGGTCGAGCCGCCCGCTCAGCTCGATCCGTACCGCTTCACGCTCGCCCTTCTCGCCTCCGTCGAGCAGGCCGGCGGCGAGGTGAAAGCGGGGGCAGTGAGGGGTGTCGGCCGGCGGGACGGCCGGGTGACCGGCGTGGTTGTCGGCGACGAAGAACTGCCTGCAGACGTCGTAATCCTGGCGGCCGGACCCTGGTCCGCAGAGGCGGCTGCATGGATCGGAGTGCCCGTACCGGTCGAACCGCTGAAGGGACAGATCGTCAAGGTCCGGCCGCCCAGGCCGCTGCGCGACTTCTGCGTCGGGCACGACGGCAACTACGCGATCACGAAAGAGGACGGGCTCGTCTATCTCGGGACAACGGAGGAGCGAACCGGATTCGACCGATCGATTTCGGAAGCTGCGCGTGACGAAATCCTGACATTCGGGGTTGGGCTGTCGTCGGCTCTGGAGACGGCCGAACTCGTGGAGCAGACGGCCTGTCTCCGGCCGCTGTCGGTGGACGGCGTTCCGATAATCGGTCCGGTTCCCGGTCTCGAGGGCGCGTTCCTTGCCACCGGTCACGGGCGCCAGGGGATCCTGATGGCGCCGCCGACGGGCCGGGCGATCGCGGACCTCGTCCTGCGCGGAGCGACGGAATGCATAGACCTGCGGTCCTTCGCGCCCGGGAGATTCCTCGCCGGCGCTTGACGGCCGGGGCGTGGCTGCCGACTGTGGCCCGGACAACGATCAACACCGGGGGGCAGCTTGCGCATTCACAACCTCTATGAGGACGCGACGGGAGAGTCTCACTTCCGCGATATCGAAATCGAATGGACGTCGAGTACTCGCGGCGGGAAGCTCTCTGAGCGGTACCCGGCGACCGGCGTCATCTTCCGTGAAGTCATGCCCGATTATGATCTGGACTGGCACCCGGCGCCTCGCCGTCAGTACATCATCAACCTCGATGCCGCCGTTCGGATTACGGCGAGCGACGGCGAGTCACGCGTCATCGGGGCGGGCGAGGTGTTTCTCGTGGAAGACACGACCGGGAAGGGGCATCGCTCTCAGGCGGTGGACGGGAAGACCCGCCACTGCATCTTCGTGCCTGTCGAATAGTCGGGGCGGTCGGCGGGCTCGATCAGAGGGCAACGCAGGGCGCGGCTCCCGTCCCGAGGGGGCCCTGCCACTTCCGTGGTGGCCCGCTCCTCACTGCCCGGAGAGCGGTCCGCTCGGCTCGTCCTCCGGATGGCGGGAGCCGCGCCGCTGCTCGATGTGTCCCTCGATCGCTTCGGGCCTGCCCCGGAATCTGCGGTCGAAGGACCCCCCGCGGTGAGACTCCATCAGGGCCGCCAGCCTGCGGCGGCGGTCCGGTCGGGTTCGACCTGCCGGTAGACCTTGGCTGCGGGGTTCGAGGCGTGGCCGGTGAGGATCCAGCGTGCCCGGCGGACGGGCTGCAACCAGAGTCGCGTCGCCGACCGCCACGCGGCGCGCCGTGGCGAACGTCCGGAATCCGAGAACCGTCTGTCAGGACTTCTGTCGTGTCTCATCGAGCCACCCCACCACCTCACCGAGGCCATCCCAGCAAACCAAGTCTACTCCGGCATGCAAGTGTTGAGCGTCACCCGCGCGGGCCATTCTGAAGAATGGTGCCTACCAGAACTCGACCGTGGCGAACCCGCGCACGGACGGCTGTCCCTCCTGGTTGATGATGAGGAGCTCGAGATCGGCCCGCCGAACGGAGTCCTCTTCGTGGATCCGCGCGAGGTGGCCGGTCACGGTGATGGGGTTTCCCTGGATGTCGGGCCGCCGGTGAGCGGCTCGAACCGACCGGATGTAGCCTGCATCTCCGAGCCACTGATCGACCGCCCCGTAGAGTATTCCCACCTTCATCGGTCCGGGCACGAGCCGTCCCGGCATCCCGTGGGCACGTGCAGCTTCGTCACTGAAAAAGAACGACGGTGAATTTGACCGCTCGGGAAAGTAGCTCCGGACGTGCTCGAGGTCGGGAGTCATCTCGAGCGGCGGGATCTCATCGCCTTCCCGGAGTGTTGCCGGGTCGAGTGTCACGATTCGTCTCCTTGTCCCGAGCCTTCGGTTCGGTAGTAGATGAGAGTGCTCGCTGTTCTGCCCACGAGGATGCCCGCAGCGTCCCGGAACTCCAGATCTCGCCGCACGTAGATGCTGTGACCGAAGCGCCCGCCGAGGCGCTCACTGATGTCGGCTACGCATGATTGAGCAGTCAGCTCCTCGCCCATCCGAAGCGGACGCTCGAGTGAGAACTCATTGCTGACCATGAGTGCCTGGGGCATCGGCTCGGGGATTCGAAGGTCGGCCACCTCTCCGTCCGGGGAAAGGCTCATCAGGGTGAATCCCGGGACCACCTCCCCCTCCCGGAAGGAGCGACTGCCGCCCGAGCCAAAGACCCCGAGGGCTCGCTCTACGACATCGTCGGTGACGGACACAGGGCGCTCCGGGCCTCGACGGCCCTCGTAGGAGCGCAGTTCATCGCTGATCAGGGACTGGTCTGCCATGACGGGAGCGTACGTGAGTTCGGAGTGAGGGCCAATCCCGGTTGCTTCCGGCTGCAGTTCAGTGCACAGCCCTCCGGCGCGGGCGGTTCGGGCCGGCAACCGTCATCATGGGCTCGACGGGACGGGGATCTCACCATGAGGCGTCCCGTCGGGAGGTGAGTCGTGCCTGCAGTTCTCGTCCACGGAAATCCGGAGTCTGCCGCAATCTGGGATAGTCTACGAAGCCATCTTCAGCGTGAAGATGTGGTGGCACTCTCCCCTCCCGGATTCGGCGCACCCGTGCCAGAGGACTTCGGGGCCACCAGCGACGACTACGTTCGCTGGCTGGCCGCTGAATTGCGGCAGATCGCCGGCCCCGTCGATGTTGTCGGGCACGACTGGGGTGGGGGTCACGTGATCCGCCTGGCCTGCGCCTTTCCAGAGCTGATCCGCTCCTGGGTGAGCGACATCGCCGGCTGCTTTCACCCGGACTACGTCTGGCATGACATGGCTCAGACCTGGCAGACGCCCGGAACGGGCGAAAGCGCCATCGAGCGAATGCTCGAAACCCCCAAGTGGGAGCGGGCCGCCGGCTTTGCCTCTCTCGGTATCGATGCCGCTGCCGCTCAGTCCATGGCGGCGGCAGCGGATGCCGGCATGGGCCGTTGCATCCTCGCCCTCTACAGGTCTGCTGCTCAGCCGGCGATCGCCGGCTGGGGTAATGCTCTGGCAGCTGCGGCCCGGCGACCGGGCCTGGTGATCATCCCGACGGAGGACCCCTACACGGGGGGCGAGGAGCTCGCGCGGGAGAGCGCCGCACGGGCGGGCGCCGAGGTCGCGTTGCTGCCGGGGCGCGGTCACTGGTGGATGTGTGAGGATCCGGAGGGCGGCGCCGATGTCCTCAATGAGTTCTTCCTCTCGCTGTCCTGAACTCGTTTCTTTCCCTGATCTGCCGATATCCTCAAAGGTGCAGGCGCCTCCGGGCTCGGTGCTGACATGTACCGCGCCCCTGGTGCCCGGCGTGTTCGATGTGAGTGATCTAGAAACCACGACAACCTGCTACCGACATCCGGACCGAGAGGCCGGCGTCCGCTGCCAGCGCTGCGACCGTGTCATCTGCCGGGAGTGCATGCGCCTCTCGTCCGTGGGATTCCACTGCCCGGAGTGTGTGGCCGAGGAAGTGCGCCGCGCTCCGCGCATCTACAGGCTGCATGAGCCGCCTTACCTGGCCTACGTGCTTATCGGACTGAACCTCGTCGTCGCGCTGGCCGGCATTCTGGAGAACTCCGGCTGGTTCGAGGGGCAGCTCGGCCGCATTGGAATCGACTTCGCGCTTCTCGGCGGAGGGCTCGCTCTCGGGCGCGACGGAGTCGCAGTCATCGGGGTTGATGGCGGCCAGTGGTACCGGATCATTACGGGGGCCTTTCTCCACTCGGGACCGATCCACCTCGGATTCAACATGTTCCTGCTCTGGCAGCTCGGACTCATGCTGGAGCCGGTGCTGGGCCGCCCTCGGTTCGGGCTTCTCTACGTCGTCTCACTTCTTGGCGGGTCGTTCGGGGCATTGCTGGTGGCTCCCGACACTTTCACCGTCGGCGCTTCCGGTGCGGTGTTCGGCTTGATGGGTGCGGTCTTCCTGATGGAACGCGCACGCGGGGTCAACGCGATGCAGAGTTCAGTTGGCTTTCTGATCGTCATCAATCTGGTATTGACGTTTGCTATTCCGGGAATCTCGATCGGTGGTCACATCGGCGGTCTTTTGGCGGGAGCCGCCACCGGCTGGCTCTTCCACCAGGCCTCCGCACGGAAGATCGAAGGCATTTTTCCCGATGCCCTGGCCGCCGGCTTGGCTGTGGTGCTCTTCGCCGGCTGTCTCTGGGCCGCCTCGCTGTGGAGTTCGCCGCTGTTCTGACGGCAGCGACCGGGGGCGCGCCGGCGCCTCGCGGCGGGGGGCTGTCAACTGCGGGAGCGGGCCGGTGGCGACGGTCACTGCGCGGCTATCTCCCAGGCGCCGTCCGCGTCGACCGACCAGGCACAGATGGCACTGCCGCGGGAGTTGTCCGTGCCGTAGGTACCGTCGACCGCGCCAATCTCGTTTGTGACGAGACGGCCCCGATCATCGCACTGGAGCCTGACGACGAAGTTCGAATTGCCGTCGTGGGTGATCCTGTAGCTGTGGTTGCCGGCCGGAAGCGAGAACAGGCCACTCACAGAGTTCCCGGCTCCCGAGAATCCCGATGCGGCATCCGGATCGTCCTCGATCGCGACGATCTCGATTCTCCAGCTGCCCTCGCCCGAGAACTCCAGGTCGAAGGTGCCGCCGTCGGCGACGTACCGCTCGTCGGTCGCGGGTCCGACGCCTCCACCGACTCTCTGTGAACGGCCGGAACCATCCACGAGCGCGACTGAGAAGACGCCCGTCCCCGAGTATTCGGTGGTAATGCGGTATGGACCCGCGCCGAGCTCGATCTGGTCCTGCCCGCGCCGGTCGCCGCTTCCCTCGATCACGATCGGAGGAAACGGCGTTGCCGTGGCCTCGGTCCCTTCCGTCGCCTGAGGGGTGCCGGCCGATGAGTCCGGCGACGGAGAACGCGGAGCTTCAGTTGCCTCATCCGGACCGGTGTCGAGGCCGAACGGGCCTGAATCCCCGTTGTCACCCTGACAGGCGAACAGCGCTGTTGAGATCGCCAGAAGCAGGGCTCCGAGGATCCAGCGGCGAGGGCGTCGCGGTACGTCAGTCACCATCGGTGAGCTTCACGGCCGTTCCGTAGACCAGGATCTCGCTGGCACCCTGAGCGACCGAGGACGTCGTAATGCGGACGGCAACGACTGCGTCGGCCCCCATCTCCTCAGCCTCTTCATCGAACCGCGCGAGTGCTTCTTCGCGTGATTCGCGCAGCAATTCCCGATAGGCACCGATCTCGCCGCCGACGATGTTCTTCAGGCCGGCGAGCACGTCGCGGCCGATGTTGCGCGCTCGCACGGCGTTCGCGGTCACGAGTCCGAGCGTCTCGGAGATCTCGCGGCCGGGGATTGTGTCGGAAGTGGACTTCAGCATTTCGCCCTCGCGCATCCGGGTTTGGCGCCGGGCTTGAGCCCGGCACCCGATCCCATCGTTGCACGCCGAAGGGCGCCCGCCCACTGCCGAACGGCGCAGAGTGGACCGTCCGCCGGTCTGCCTGCTCGCCGTGCCGGCCGCGGGAATCAGGCGTCCGAGGGCGGGAAGGTCACCACTACCTTGCAATCGTGTGGGTCCCCGAGGGCCTCGAAGGCAGCCGGCATCTCCTCGATTCCGATCGTACGCGTGACCATCGGTCCGGCGGCGATGCTTCCGTCGCCAAGCGACTCGAGGGCCTCAGCGAACTCGGGCCGCGTGTAGCCCAGCACAAACTGGAGGTTGAGCTGCTTGTCGATTCCCACGAGCGGATGAAGGCGGTCCTCGCGGAGGCAGACGCCGACGACGACCACCTGCCCGAAGGGAGCAGTCACCTCCATCGCCTGTTCCAGAGTGCCTTCGACCCCGACGCAGTCGAAGACGAGCTTCGGCCGGTCGCCGGCGGCGGCCACGACGAGGTCGATCAGAGTCTTGCCCGTGGGGTCGAGAAGCTCGTCGGCGCCGAGCCGGCCGGCGAGCTCCCTCCGTGCTCCGGCAGGATCGCTGACGATGACCCGTGCCGCGCCCTCCTTCTTGAGCCAGAGAAGGGTCATGAGACCGACCGGCCCCGCACCCATTACAAAGACCGTCTCACCCTCGACCGGCCGTGCCATTCTCACCGCGTGGAGGCCCACGGCGCAGGGCTCTGTCATCGCAGCCACCTCGCTGGGAAGACCATCCGGAACGGGCAGAAGCAGCTGGGCCTGCATCAAAGTGTACTCGGCGTAGGCGCCGGGAACGTCCGGGTTGTAGGTCGTAACGGGCACGCTCGCGACCCGGGCGCCGGGCTCCCATCCTTCTACCTCCGGCCCGACCTCCAGGACCTCCCCGACGTATTCATGACCCATGACGAGGTCGCGATCAGGGTCGAGGTACCGTCCCAGCCCGCCCCGCCCCAGGCGCGTACCTTCGATCATGTCGTCCATGAACCTGGCCACATGGAGGTCGCTGCCGCAGATGCCGCTTGCTACCACGCGGACGAGGACCTGGCCTGCTCCCGGCACCGGCCGGTCAATGTCCTTGACTGAGAGCTGCTTGTTGCGAAGGACGAGTGCGCGCACGGGGTACTCCTGTTCCGAGTTCCGAGTTCCGAGTTCCGAGTTCCGAGTTCCGAGTTCCGAGTTCCGAGTTGCGAGCGCACCTCGGGGGCGGGCGGCCGGAATCTAGCAGCCGGGTCGCCGTTCGGGCAAGTGCCGTCTGGTTTCCGGATTCCCCGGTCAGCGCTGAGGAAACCGCCATTCGCGATCGACGAGCCCCTTGCGGCTGCCGGTCTGAAGCCAGTTCTCAACCTGCTCCCTGGCGAGCTGATCGAGCCGGTCCGTCTCTTCGAGGAACGCCTCGACGAGCGGGCGATGATGGCGGGCGAGAGCGCAGAGCGCCCAGACAATCGCGTCGACGACCAGCGGCTCGCGGTCGTCGACCGTCCTCTTCACGAATTCGAGGGTGATCCCGGGGTACCCCTCTTTCGAGCGCATCGCCGCTGTGGCCACCAGTGCGACGCGCCGGCCGACAAGGTTTCCCGGTACCAGCAATGAACGAAGGGCCGGGAGCCGGGCGGTCAGATCGAAGGCGGTCCACGGAGCAACGAGATAGATTGCGGCGGCGTCTGCTCCTTCGATGCTGTCGATGCCGTCAAGCCAGGAGTGGACTCCGGTCCAGGGAACCGGTTCGAGGATGTCCGGGCGCCGGGCCAGCATGCGGGAGGCGACGAATTGCTCCTCTCGCGTCTTGCCGTTCCAGAGAGCGCAGGCAGTACCAAACAGTTCTTCGTCGCCAAAACCCTCGTTCGTCTTCAGCCAGGACGCGACGAGTTCCAGCAGGTCCCCTTTGTGGAGCCCGAGCACCTCGCGGGCGGCGCCGGGCACCTTCAGACGACGCTGCGGCGGGAGGTCCGCCGCTCTGGAGCGGAGCGTTCTCGCGATCTCGGTGGCTTCTGCCTGTGGTTCGCGCATCGTTCAGACTCCCCGGCCCGCCGTCGATCCTGAGTGTCGCCGGGATGGCGAGCCTACTCCCTCACCTTCTGCGCTATCTGAGATCGGATCGATCGGGCGCCGGCCCTCAGTGACTCGACTGCGTTCTCCCACTGACCGAGTGTCTGTTTGTCCGGATCTTCTGCCACGACCGGCGCGATGAGGGCCGCCAGAGCATCGATCCGAGCTTCGATTTCGCCGTCTCTGAAGGGGCCGTCGAGGAGATCGCGGCTCGTTGCTGCGTAAGCGTCCCAGGCGAGGGTGCTCAGGCGGCGTATCAGTTCGTCGCAGCCCGGCGGCCTTCCCATCACCCCGAAGAATACGGGGATGGGCGTGCAGCTCTGACTGCCGTCCCAGTCCGGCATCTTGTAGTAGGTGCGGATCGGGCTCGGGTACTCGAACACGTGATCCATGTCCCAGGGGATTATCCAGACGCGGTCCTCGAAGGCTTCGGCGTACCAGTAGTAGTTGTGATTGAAGCAAGGTGTGTTGGGGAGACAGTACCAGGCGACGATCCCGTCCCAGTTGTCGATCAGACGGTCCACGGCGAGGTAGGCGTAGAAGACCTCGGGATCCATCCAGCTTTCGAGGACCTCGAGGAATTGGTCGTCGTCCGCAGAGAGGATGGCCTGGGAGAAGCGAAGCAGCTTCTCGCTTCCTTCCTCCGGTCCGGTCCGGACCCCTGCCTTGAACCGCGTGAGGTCTGCGTCGCGGGCAGGCCACACCTCCTTGACCAACGTCCCCTCGCCGGCGTCCGCGAACCAGCCGCCGGCGAACTCCTCATCGATCTGTTCCACGACTGAGAAGAGGCCGAGAAACTCCTCATTGACGAACACGCGGGCGTAGGCGGTCCGGGGGGCCGGTACACCGGCCTCCCGGAAGAGCCCGTAAGCCAGTGCCTCGTGCAGCTTCGTGGGGTCGCCCGACATGGAGTTCAAGTTCACGCGCTGAAGACCGAAGAACCGTCCGGCGGGGTCATACTCGCTGAATTTGAGCTTGAACGGCAGCTTCTCGCAGCGCCGTTCGCGAGACTGATCGAAGCAGAATCTGAGGTTTCCGAAGAACCCCTTGTAGCGGATGCCGACGTCTTCGTAGAGGCGGCCCTCGTACTCGACGGTCGCGGGGACATATTGCTCGAGCAGCGGATTGTCGTTGAGCCACTTCCAGTCGTCGGCGGCGACCGTGATGCGATAGGTGTGGACCGTCGAGCTGTCGAAGACGGCATCGGATGTGAGACCGGCGGAGGCGTTGAACTGGGTCGTGACGACGTCGTTCACCGTGTCAAAGTCCACAGTGCGGCCGGTCCGCGCCGCCCCCCAGGCAAGGCCCGCGGCGGCGACCAGTCCGGCAGCTCCGGCCAGCCAGAGGCGGAGTTGCATAGCCGAGAGCATATCGCGCGGCTCTTCCCGGGACCTCCCCGCTCTGGCAGACTTCCGGTTCAGCTATGTCTCTCGCAGAACAGGCGCCGGCGCGGGGCCCGATGGAGGAGTTCCGGCGGCTCGAGCTCAAGTTCATCGTCGCGCCGGCCCGGGCCGGGCTCGTCCGCTCCTGGCTTCAGCACGTCTCCGAGCCGCCTTCAGACTTCCCTGCGGGCGTCGTCACGAGCTGCTACTACGACACTCCGGAGTGGGACAGCTACTTTGCCTCGGCCGACGGCGATTTCGAAAAGCGGAAGGTCCGGCTGCGCTGGTACGACGACGTCCCCCCGCGGGAAGAGGCGGCTGCCTTTCTCGAGGTGAAGGAGAAGGAGGGGTTCGAGACCTGGAAACGGCGTTCCCGCCTCGTTGTGCGAGCGGCCGGCCTTCGCGAGCTCCGTCTGAACGAAGCGCTTCCCGCCCCGGCGCTCGACGAGGCGCTCGCGGCGTTGGGCGTGTTCGACGCGAAAGCGCTTCGCCCTGCCGTCGTCGTGCGCTACCAACGGGACCGATTCGTTGAACCCCTGAGCGGACTGAGGCTGTCGCTGGACACGGAGATTCGGGCCTGTGCCGTCGGGCCGAGGGCCGGCTGGCCGCCCGTGCGCCTCCGCTCCTGCGTACTGGAACTGAAAGGGGGGGTGGGCGCCCTGCCGCCGCGTCTTCGCGGTGTGAAGCGGTTCGCGGAGCTGTGGTCCGCGCACTCGAAGTACGCGCTGGCGGTGGAGTCACTCGTAGGTGTTATGGGGGCCGGCGGGCCGCGCTGAGCGAGCCTGTTGTCCCCGGAAGGAAGGAAGATGCTCGCTGCAATCGATTTCGGGCCCTCGTCGGAGTTGGGGGCGAACGAGTTCCTCACGGCGCTCGCCTTCTCTCTCGCCGCCTCAGTCGTCGTCTACGTGCTTTACGCCTACGCGTACGGCGCCAACCACGTTGGTGCGGGTGTCCACCGGACATTCATCCTCGGTGGTCCGGCGATCACGACACTGTTCATCGCCATCCAGTTTTCGCTTCCGCTCTCGCTGGGCCTTCTCGGGGCGCTCTCCTTCGTTCGCTTTCGAACGCCCGTCAAGGATCCCGCGGAGATCGGATTCCTCCTCCTCTTGATCGCCTCCTCAATCGGGTCGGCGACGTACAACTACGAACTCGTTCTCGTTCTCTTCGCACTCAGCATCGGAGCGCTCCTGGTGCAGCGCCTGAGCACCGGGATTATCCCGGGCCGTGGCGCCCGGGATCTCATGGTCAGCGTGGAGGTGGATGACTACGGTCCGGTCGAGGGACCCCTGCTTGACTTTCTCCGCTCGGAGCTGCGCGGCTTCTCGCAGGAGAGTTACGCGGTCACTGCTGGAAAGATCACGCTCCACGTTCGTTTTCGCCGGAGCAGTGAGGGCGACGCCTGGGGCCGCTTTACCGGCCGCCTCAACGAGGCGATTGCGCCGGCCAGGGCAGAGCTGTTCGTCGGCTGAGACGAGACGGCGGCGTTTCCTCGACGGTGGCGTTTACTCGACGGCCGCACGCTGCGCCCTATGCTCTGTCACGGATCTGGTTCAAGGTGGACCCGGCACTTCAACAGGGAGGCATCTGATGGGCAAGGTCGACGGGGGATATCTCCTCGGAAAGGCACTCGGGGCACAGGGAGTCGAGAAGGCATTCGTGCTCTGCGGCGGGCACATCATGCCGATCTTCTACGGAATGCGGCAGGCCGGGATCGAGATCATCGACCTGCGTCACGAGTGCGCCGCGGTGTATGCCGCCAGTGCCTATGCTCAGGTGTCGGGAAAGCCGGGCGTGGTGGTGACGACGGCCGGACCGGGAGTGGGGAATACGGCCGCGGGCATGATGGAAGCAGACAGCCTCGGCGTTCCCCTGATCCAGATAGGCGGCGCCGTAGCCATGAACCAGCGGGACGCAGGCGCCCTCCAGGATATGGACACGCTGAATCTCATGGAGACCGTCTCCCGCTGGGCCAGAAAAGTCACCAATCCGGCGCGCATCCCCGAATACGTGGCAGCGGCATTCAGGGAGTCCACCGGAAACAGGCCGGGTCCCGTGTATCTCGAAATCCCGACCGACCTCCTGTCAAACCAGCTGCAGGAAGAGGAGGTCCCGTTTCCCCGGGGCGCGCTTGAGGAGGCGATTCCCTTTGGCGATCCGGCGCTCGTCGATGCCGCCGCGAAACTTCTCGCGGGCGCCGAGCGCCCGGTGATCCTCGTGGACGACGGCGCCCGGTTCAGTCTCGGCGACCACGCCGCATCGGTGAGGGGGCTCTCCGATTTCCTGCAGATGCCGGTCGGCGTTGGTGGGCGCCAGTGCCGGGGCATGTTCGGGGACGAAGGAGAGAACCCCCAGCTGAGAACGATGGCCGCAGCCGCCCGCGCCGATGTAGTGCTGACGCTTGGCTGCCGGTTCGACTTCCGCCTCGGCTTCGGACGGATGATCCCGCCGGATGCGAAGGTGATCCAGGTGCATACCGACACGGGTCAGATCGGATTCAACCTGGGCGCCGATATCGGGATCGTTGGCGGTGCGGGACCGGTTGCGGCACAGCTGCTCGAGGTTCTGGAGAGGATCCGTGAGCCTCGGACAGATGGCGCCTGGCTGGAGCAGGCGGCGCAGATCGGCCGGTTCGCGGGTTCCTCGCAGACAGAAGCAGCATCGGCGGACGGGTCTCCCGTCCACCCGGGTCGCTGCGCGGCTGAGGTCGCTCGATTCATCGAGGAGGATGCGAAGGACTGGACCGTGGTCTGTGACGGCGGCGAGGCGGGCGTCTGGATGGGCGGAGCGGCCGTCGCCCACCGGCCGGGCCAGATTCTCGGGACGGGGCCGAACGGGACGATCGGCACCGGTCCCTGCCTTGCGATAGGGGCGTGGGCCGCCAACGGGAAGCCCGTGCTCTGGTACACCGGCGACGGCAGCTTCGGTTTCTACGCGATGGAAATGGACACCATGGACCGGCTCGGCATCCCTGTGGTCTGCGTCATGTCGAACGACTCTGCCTGGGGGATGATCCGGCTCACTGAGAAGTACGTTCGGCCGGACGAGATCAGCGAACGAGGCCATGCCAACGTCGATCTCCATCCCATGCGGGCCTACGAAAGGATGGTCTCAATGTGGGACGGCCATGGGGAACAGGTGACCGAACCGGGGGAGATAGTCCCGGCCATCCGGCGGGCGGCGGCGAACGGGAAGCCGTCTCTGGTCAACGTTCAGGTCGACCAGGTGAGCCTCTCGCCGTTCATCGCGGGCTACGCGAAGGCTCTGGACGACTCGGACTGACCGGCTCTACCGTTCCGGCGGCGCCTGCACCGGCTCGTAGTCGGGGAACAACCCGCCGAGGAGCAGATTGAGCATGGTCAGCTCGAACTCGGCCGGCGACACCGGTCCCTGGGGATCGTACCAGCGAGCCGTTCTGGCGATGGTCCCGATGGTGATCAACGCCATCAGGCCCGGATCTCCGGGTGTGATGTCCCCGGCTTCCTGGCCCTCGCGTATGAGGTCGGCGAGGCCGTGCTCGTATTCTCTTTCAACGCCGCGCAGGGTACTCCTCATCTCGTCGTTGAGCGGGAGCATCTCCTGAAAATACATGTAGCGCTGGGCCGGGTCCTGGGCGCGGCGCACGGCCTGCTGGATCAGGAACGTGATGCCCTTGCGAGGAGTCATCCTCTGCTCGGTCGCCTGTTCTATGAGGCGCAGTGAGGCTTCGACACGGGGGAACACCACGCCCCAGTAGATCTCCTCTTTGGAGGTGAAGTTGTAGTAGATGGTGCCCTTTGAAACGCCGGCAGCGACGGCGACGTCATCGAGTGAGGTGGCACCGTATCCCTTTTCCGCGAGAAGCCGCGCGGCCGCTTCCAGGATCTTCTGTTTCGTGCGCTCGGTCCGGCCCGTCCGGGGCCGCCCTGGTGTACTGGACTGCATCGGTCCTCCAGCCTGACCAGCCCCTGAGGCGCCGGTGCCAGATTGCCAGTTCAGTCCAGCACGTTAAGCCACGGCAACCCCGCTGACAACCGCGAGACCCCCCTCAGAGCGTGCCCGTGTGTGTCCCTGACCTGCTCTTTGCCTTCAGGGGTTCAGGCCCGCGAAAGAAGCCACGCGACTGACGTCAGAGGCCTCGATCCCCGGCGCAATCTCAGCCATCCAGAGGCAGAAGTCGAGCAGGTCCGCATCGATTTCCGAGTCCGGCGGGCGAGGCTCCCAGCGGTCCCAGAGACCGTAGACGATCGCCTCCGACGGCCGCCCCCTCCCCAGGTCGCCGAGCTCGAGGGCGTAGCTGTGACCGCGCCGCGAGCGCCACTCGCGGCGACCCGACCTCGTGCCGGCCGCTGCCTCCAGTGCTGAGGCCACCTCCGGGCGGCAGTCGAGTTCCTGCTCCACCAGGAGAGGGTCGGCGCGATAGCTGCCGGGGTCGAGGGAGGGCTCGCGAAGGCTGAGCCGCCACTGGGGCTGCGGCTCCCGCGACCGGTCGGCCGTCTGCGAGTCAGGTGCCGGGCCCACGTCCGGGGGAAGCGTGCGACCGAGGAACTCAACGATCCGGGCGGCGATTTCGGGGCCCCTGTCGTCCTGCATGAAGTGGTCGGCGTCTTCGATCGGAAACGGCCCCTCGGCATGGGGGAGGTGCTCTTTGAGCCGGTTGGCGTAGCTTTCGCCGAACACGCTGTCCTCTCTTCCCCAGAGCAGAAGCGTCGGCGCCGGGGCAAGTTCCGCGAGGCGGCTCTCGAGCATCGCCATGTCGTCCCAGCCGCGGTCTCCTTCGCGCATCGGAATGGCCCGGGGCCAGGTCAGGACGACGTGGTCCGAGTCCGGCTCGTCATACACGTGGTGATAGGCTCTGGCTTCCTCAGCCGACATCCCTCTCCGGCTGATGGCCGAAGGTCCATTCTGCGAGAGCACCTTCAGCCGCTTCATGAAGAGCTGCCCGATCAGAGGTGCGTGCCACGTCGTCCAGGGCCGTGGGGACGAATGGAAGCGTCCGACGCCGCCGTTGAACGCCCAGGTGCTCATGAGGACGAGGCCACCGAGCCGCTCGCGCCTCTGCAGAGCCGCTCCCAGCCCCTGAGGACCGCCCCAGTCCTGACCGACGATCACAAACCCGCTGAGGTCGACCTCGTCGATGAATGCGACGAGGTCGGCAATGTGGTGCGCGAAGGTCAGGGCGGCGTCGACGCGCGGGTGGTCCGAGTAACCTGATCCGATCCAGTCGAGTGCGATCGGCCTGTAGCCGGCCTCCGCGAGGGGAGCGATGAAGTCACGGTAGAGAAAGCCCCAGGTGGGATTGCCCGGGAGGAGAAGAACCGGCCTGCCGTCGGCGGGGCCGGCCTCGACGTAGGCCATGTTGCGGCCGTTCACAAGAACCGATCGTTGGGGCCAGGGAAAGAGCTTCTGCAACCAATCTGGTCTCGGCGTTGGGGTGCGGCCGTTCATGCTGTTGGTCCTCCGGATGCTCGACTCAGGATCATGGGCGGTCATTTAACCGTCGGGGTGGATCCTAGCGTGCCTCCGTCAATGCGCCTTCCGGCTTCGACAGCCCCGACCGGGAGACGCGGAGAGGAGCGCCGGCATTCGGGTGTCGTGCGCTCCTCTCCCGGCCTTTCCGCGACGGCGTCCGTTCAGCTGGTTCCGAATTGTGCTCGCAGCACGGGAGTGTACCGCTTCACCCGGTTCCAGAGCCCGCCGGTCGGCCGTGCGGTCTCGCCTGTGAGCCTGGTTCGCGCTCGTTCGGCTTCCATCATCGTGACGTGACGGTCGGCGAATCGGCGCAGCTCGTCGATGGCCGCCTGTGCCTGCTGTTCGCTCTCATACATTGCCAGCTCCTCGCCTTCCTTGATGGGAAAAGAGTAAGCGCGGAGCGAGGAGCTGACTGTGAACGACTTCACTGTCGGCGCGAATTCGGGAGCTTGACCGGGTGGCCGGCCCGCTAGATTCGCTCGAAGACCGTTGCGATACCCTGGCCTCCGCCGATGCAGAGGCTGACGAGCCCGTACTGCCCGTCAATGCGCTCGAGTTCGTATGCGAGCTTGACGGTGAGGATCGCACCGGTGGCGCCGACCGGGTGGCCGAGTGCTATCGCTCCACCGTTCGGATTGGTCTTGTCTGAGGGGAGCGTGAGCTCGGCAGCACAGGCGCAGGCGACGCTGGCAAAGGCCTCGTTGAGCTCTATCACGTCAAGGTCGTCGACGCCCAGTCCGGTGCGCTCCAGAACCTTGCGAACGGCCGGAATCGGCCCTTCGCCCATGATGGAAGGGTCCACCCCGGCCTCGGCGCGACCCACCAGCCGGAGCCGCGGGGTCACGCCCAGCTCCTCTGCGCGGGCCCCGGACATGAGGACAAGAGCTGCCGCCCCGTCGTTGATGCCGCTGGCATTACCGGCCGTGACCACGCCTTCCTTCTTGAACGCGGGGCGCATCCCGCTCAGCGTTTCCACCGTCGAAGCGCGGGGGTGCTCATCGGTGTCGAACGTCTTCGTATCGCGCCCGATGCGAACTTCGAGCGGCAGGATCTGGTCGCTGAACCTGCCCGCCTCAATGGCGGCAAGGGCCCGGCGCTGGCTCTCGGCCGCGAGCTGGTCCTGGTCTTCCCGGGTGACCTCATACTTCTCGGCGAGGTTCTCGGCCGTGACCCCCATGTGGGAGCCCGAAAACGGATCGCTGAGGATCTTCAGCATGCTGTCCTCGATGACTCCGTCCCCCATCCGGTAACCGCTCCTCGCCTTCTGGAGGAGGTAGGGAAGCCGGGTCATATTCTCGGTCCCACCGGCGACCACAACGCCTGCGTCGCCGGTCTCGATGTAGCGGGCCGCTGTGTTGATGGCCTCCAGCCCGCTGCCGCAGAGGCGGTTGATATTGGCGGCCGGGACCTCGACCGGGAGGCCGGCCTTGATGGTCGCATGGCGTGCCAGGTACGTGTCGTCGCCGATCTGGCCGCAGATGCCCATGATCACCTGATCGATCGCCGCCGGCTCGAGTCCGCTCCGGGAAACGGCTTCACGGATCACGGCCGCGGCCATGTCGGACGCCGGCAGCTCGGAGAGCGAACCCTGGAACCGGCCGATTGCTGTTCTTACGGCACCTGCGATGACGACATCTTCCATGGTTTCTCTCCCCTCGGATCTGAGCGCGAAGGAACGCGCTCCAAAGTGTGTGCTGGAACCGTAGTCCCCGGCTCCCGACGGGGGAAGCGTCTAGCCTCCCCACCTGTCCCACGCCCGGTTGGCTGCGTCGATGAGCCTGACTATGAGGTCGCGCGGGACCGGATCC
>CAZHMF010000050.1:0-16491 GCA_964533605.1 uncultured Anaerolineaceae bacterium | reverse complement strand
CCGCCCAGAGCGCGTCAAACAGCAACGGAACCTGCCCCCGCCGGTCGCGGAGCATGTCGACCGCGTCAGCCACCACCCGATGCGGGCCTGTCCAGAGCTCATCCTCCCCGTGGTCGTTGAGTATCGCCATCGCCGCACCGCAAAGTCCCTCCTGAACCGCGGTTCCCAGCGCTTCCACGTGCAGCGACTGCTCGCGAAGTACACCGATAACCTGCAGGGCTCGCCGCACATGCGACCATCTGCTGCCGCCCCGGGATCGCGCGAGCAACCTCGTCCGCAACTGGCGCTGGAGTCGCCAGCGCCCGCCCGCCTCCATCACGGCCGGGATCTCGCTGTCCAAAAGCTCATGAACGGCCGCGTATGTTTGCCTTCCGACCAACGCCTCGCCCACAGCGGCGCCAACCGTCGGGAGCAGGTTCAGGACCTCGAGCGCCCTGCACAGCTCCTCATCCGTTCCCAGCACCTCGGAGTCGAGGTATGCCGCCCACTCGCCTTCCGGCCACGCGAGGTCGGGCCGCAATACCCCAACGGCCGCTGCCGTCCCCGAAGGCCATCCTTCACTCTCCCGGAGCACCTCACCGGCAGCATCCGGCAAGCCGGCAGCACTCGCCAGCTGCTGCGCTTCCCCCTCATCGAAGCGGAGATCTCGGCGGGTCAACAGCAATCCGCTTCCGCCAGCCAATCGATGCGTGACCGACCGATGGCTTATGCCCCGGCCGGCGAGGACGATTGCCTGACCCTCCTGCATCGAAGCGATGACGTCTTCGAGGAACGCCGACCCCTGCTCAGTCTTCTCGAGGACATCGACGTCATCGACCAATGCCACGAGCCAGGGTCTCGAGCGGTCCTCAGCTGCCTGGAACGCCGGGTGGTCGGATCCGGGGTCTCGTTTCGCCGCCGGGCCGGCACCGGCGGCGGTCGCCCGAGGCGCAACGCCAGAGCGGGTGTCACCCAGCTGTGGGGGCAAGAGGGTCGCCGGCGGCCTCACCCATGACGCCGTATCACCGAGTTCGGCCTTGAGCTGCCTCAGGAGCACCGACTTCCCCCAACCAGCCGGAGCGTCGAGCACGACCAGGCCGGCACCCAGCCCCAGACGAACCGCATCGAGAACGCGGCGACGCGCGATGAGCGCCCCCGCCCACTCGATATCCGATGCTTCGCCCCCGGCGCCCGCGAACAGACCCTCAGCGTCCCCCCGACCGGCCGGTTCCGCTCGCGGCATGAGCCCCACTGCCCCGCTTCTCATGACCTGCGCATTCTGCAGGATGCAGGTCGAGTGATGGTAGAGTCGGAATCCTCCTCAAACATCCGAATCGCCTTCCCGACTGAAGATGACCCCCGGGTTGAGGAGTCTCTTCCGGTCGAAAACTCCCTTGACTCCTTGCATCCATGCTCGCTCGGCAGGGGTCCGAACGAGCTCCAGGAACTGGGCCTTCGCAACGCCGATTCCGTGCTCAGCGCTGATACTCCCGCCGAGCTCTGCGACGAGCTCGAAAACGGCGCGGTCCGGCACAAGGTCGTCGGGCTCGGGGCCGAGGAGGTTGACGTGCAGATTGCCCTCACCGACGTGTCCGAACATCACGGTCCGGACGGTTCCGAGCCCCGCGAGCGTGCTCTTCACTCGTTCGCGAAAGGGCTCGACACTTCCGGCCGGGAGGCAGACGTCGAGCTTGTGGGGCGTCCCCTCGTGTCCGATGGCTTCGGTGTGCCGTTCGCGGTACGCCCAGAGTTCTCTTCGTGAGCCGGCGTCCGCGGCAACCGCGCTGTCCATGAGACCCGGCAGGCCGGCACAAAGTCCGGACAGCTCGGGAAGAACGTCAGCGGGCCCGCTCGCTTCGACCAGAAGGTACGCGCCACACGATGTGGCGAACGGGCGGCCCATGCCGGTATGCCGGCACACGAGTTCCAGTCCGTCTTCGAAGAACCCCTCGAGGGCAGAGAGTGTAGTGAGGCTCCGGCGGAGCCGTCCGCTGGCGTCCAGGGCAGCCCCGAACGTCTCGAATCCGAGGAGGGCCACAGCGCTGTGTGCGGGCACGGTCACGAGGCGTACCTGGATCCTCGTGACCGCCGCCAGCGTCCCCTCGCTCCCGGCGAGCAGGGACACGAGATCGTAGCCGGTGTTGTCCTTGGCGAGTCCCGGGACCCGTCCGATCAGATCACCGTCCGCCGTCACGGCCTCCAATCCCAGGATCTGGCCCCGGATGTGGCCGAACCGCGTGACCAGGACTCCACCGGCATTCGTCGCCACCATTCCGCCCAGCGTCGCCGAGTCGCGAGAGGCTAGGTCGATGCCCGGCATGAGACCATCCAGAGCGCATCTCGCCTGGAGATCCGCCAGGGTAACCCCGGCTCCGACCGTTGCCGTCGCGCCGAATGAGTCGACGGATTCGATGCGGTCAAGGCCTCGAAGGCTGAGCAGGACCTCGCCTCCCCTCGGCACACCTCCCCCAACCAACCCTGTGTTGCCGCCCTGGAACACCACCGGGACCCCTTCTCGAGTGCATGTTCGGAGGGCCGCTGCAACGCCGCCGGCGTCGACCGGCCGCACCACCGCCCTCGCGCGCCCTTCGAAGCGGCCCGTCCAGTCTCGCTCGTAGCCGGCCATCACTTCGCGATCGACTATGACGCCGCTGCCGCCCAGAACCGTCCGCAGTTTATCGACGAGAGGATCGGTCATGCGCTGTGCCCTCGAGCGCCCTGCAACAGACCCTCAGGATGCTCGGTCGTCGAGAGGGCCTGCCGCGCCGTTGATGGCTGCGGGCTTTCAGATGCCGAGGTCGTCCGCACCGTGATCATGGGAGTGACTGTGCCCGTGATCGTGGCCCGCGTCCGCCGCGCCGGGGATGGTGGGTGGCATCTCCCGCGGATCGGGCATGCTGTAGTCGAGGTCGATCTTCTCCTCTGCGGATCCGGTCACCGCGAAGGTCGCCATCAGCTTCCGTGCCTGCTTCTTGCATTTCGGGCAGCCGGTCCGCTCCTTCACTCTGGACATCGGGACCCGTTTCTCGAATCGGTGTCCGCAGTGGTCACAGTGATACTCGTAAAGCGCCATCGCAGGATCGTCTTCCGGGCGGCTACAGCCGTCAACCACCGCGGGAAGGGTCAATCCGGGCCGTTCGCTACGGAGACTGGTCGCCGAGCGTTTCGAACTGCTCCGCCATCCCTTCGAGCACGACGTCCGCCAGCTGCAGGATGGCCTCCACGGCCTCTACGGTTTCCTCGACGCTTAGTCCCTGCTCGGCCGCCAGCTGGGAGGCTGTTTCCTCGAGGGATCTCCGCAGGCTGTTGAAGGCCGCGATCGCAGTGCTCAGACGCACCTCTTCTTCTACCATGAGACGGCCGTACTCGTGACCGATCCGCCGGGCTTCGTCGAGCACCTGCCCACGTTTTCCACGGGCGGTCAGATGATGCGCGAAGAGGTCCACGAGGTGCCTGCCGAGCAGCCGCAGCCGGGCGCGGGTCGGCTCGGAAAAAGCGGCGAGAGCCGAAAGGGACTCGCTCGGCCGGCGGGAGAGACGGCGCCTCACCCGGGCCGTTGCTACGTCAGAGACGCGTTCGGCGTCGCGGGCTCCCCTGGGTGAGGCGTCGGCTATGAGCGAATCCACGTCCGCGACGAGTATGCGCCGGTGGCCGCCCTTCGTTCGAAAAGAGCGGACCTCGCCGGCGTCAACCCATCGTCTGACTGTCGACTCGCTTACGCCAAGCGTCGATGCTGCCCGTCCGAGAGTCATCCACTCGGGTTTGCCTTCGTTGTTGCGGTCCGCCAACCTTCCACCCCGGATACAGTGGCAGAAATGTGGGCTTTCGCTCAGGCTTTGTCAATGCCTGCCAGAGGAAGCAGGTCGAATCCGGGGATTTCCGAGTCGGAGATGGTCGTCGGCGGCGCCGGCGAGGGCTCCGGCTCGGGCGTCGGAGTCGGAGTGGTTGTGGGCTTCGGCGGGCGGGTGGCTACGCCTGTCTCAGCGCCGCCGGCCACGACATCGGTAGGCGGAGGGGGCGCCGTAGATGTTGGCGAAGGTGATGGTGACGGCGTTCCGTCGCCGAGCCGCGTGACCGGCGTCGTGTCGACGGCCTGGGTGGGGGACACGGACGGGTGGTCCGGCACCGGAGTTGTGGTTGCGGTGGGGCTCGCCGGGTGGTCGCCCGGCTCGACGGCGGCCGTCGGATCCTGATGCGATCCTTCGCGGCCGTCCGCGACTGCCGAGGAGGCGGGTGTCTCGGTCGGTGGCGGAGTGGCGCGGGGGTCCGCGCCCGCTGCTGGCGTGGGGCGCAGATCGGAGGCGGAACCTGCGACGTCGGTTGGTCCGGCCGGGGGCTCAGACAACTGGACGCCGTTGGAATTGTTCGCGCGGGGTGGCTGCGCCGACTCGCCGCCGGCAGAGGTTGCCGGGCGGACCGGCGCGTCGGTGATTCCGCCTCCGTTATCCCTGATCGGGGCGGTCGTCACCGGGTTCTCGACCACCCTGCCGCTGTCCTGTGCGTCAGTCCCTTCGCCGAAGTAATCGGGCGAAGGGCTGATCCCGTTCTCGGGCAGGTCCTCGCGAGCTGCGGGAGCCGCTGGGAACACGAGCTGCAGGGGCCGGATGCCCGATACGACGTCGCGGACCGAGGAAAAGGTCTGCCCGCCCGTTGCCGCGCTGGCCACGAGGAGGCCCGCTCCGGCGACGGCGGCCAGCGTGAGCGCGGTCCCGCGACCGGTCCTCCGGCCCGAAGGCGGAGAAGCGCCGGGGTGGGGACGCTTGGCCTGTTCGGCCGCTACGAGGGACTGGAGCGCGAGGCGTCCTCGACTCTCGTCCGGTTCGGGGACATGGGTCGCGGTGGCGGCGAGCTTGCGAGCGAGACCGACGAGTTCGTCCGTCTGGGCATCGACGGCTCGTCCGTCATGCAGGGCCTGTTCGAACCTTGCAGCAGTTCGGGAGCGGACCAGGGGAAGCCTCATGATGCAGCCTCCGGTTCCAGAAGCACCCGCAGGCGCGCGATCGCCCGGTGCTGGAGTTGCTTGATGGCGCCGGGACGCTTCTCCATAGCGGCAGCCACCTCGGCGATGGCGAGCCCTTCGAAGAAACGCAGCACGATTACCTGCTGCTGCTGTTCTGTCAGCTGCACCAGGGCTGCTCTCACGGCGGTCTGGTCGAGTACCAGGTCCGAGAAGTCCCCCTCGCTGACGGCGCTTTCGGGCGCGTCCGCGACGGCCACCGCCGGGGGAGCCGAGCCCCTCCGCCTGAGCTGATCGGCGGCAAGGTTGTGTGCGATCCGGTAGAGCCACGCACGGAACGGGATCCCGCGGTAGCGGTAGCGGTGAATCCCTCTCACCGCTTCGAGGAACACGTCTGCCGCAACGTCCTCCGCTGCGGTGCGTTCGCCGAGCCGGTGATAGCAGTAGCGGAAGATCGCCGCATGGTGGGTGTTGTAGAGGCTGTTCCACGCTTCGCCGTCCATCTCGCGGGCACGATTGATCAGCGACTCCTCGCGGAGCGTTCGGCCTACTTCGAGCTGACCGGCGTGTACTGCGATGACTGCCATCAACCCCCTTATCTGACTTCTCGGGCAGGAGGTTACGGGTCCGGGTGAATATGGGGTGACAGGGTCTCTTTACCGGCCGGTCCGGCGCGGACCCCCTTCAGTTCGGCTGCCCGCCGGATCGATCTTCTTCCGTACTTCTCGCGGATCTCCTCCACCGCATCCGCCAGCACTTCGCGCGACGGTTCCTGTCCGAGCTGAAGTTGGCGGGCCCGTTCGTGGAGCGAGGTGACGCCCAGGCCGATGAGCCTGACGGGCCTTCTCTGGTGTTCTCTCCATGCTCGGTCGAACAGCTCCAGCGCCGACGTGAACACGTCCTCGGCGGTCAGGAAGGGGGCACCGGACGACGATGCCCGCGTGAGAGTATCGAACGGCACAAGGCGGAGCTTCAGCGTAACTGTGCCGGCCGAAGCGTGCTTTCTGGTGAGCTCTGACCCGACCAGGTCGGCGTGCCGCAGGAGGACACGTCGCAGGTGATCGTAGTCGGTCATGTCATCCTGGAAGGTCCGTTCGCGGCTGATCGACTTGCGCCCGCCGGCGGACCCTTGGACGGGACCCAAGTGTTCGCCCCTGGCCCGAGATTGAAGTTCACTTCCGCCGCGGCCGAAGGCGCTGAGAAGGAGGCCGGACGGAGCGCCGGCGAGAGCGCCGATGGTTGAGAGCCCCAGGCTCAACAGCTTCTCCCCGGTCTTCGGCCCCACCATCGGGAGGTCGCGGACGGGAAGCGGGGCGAGGAACGCAGCCTCGTCGCCCGCGGCGACTTCGCAGATACCATCTGGCTTACAGGCATCCGAGGCTACTTTGGCGACAAGCTTGTTCGCGGCTATGCCGATCGACGCGGTGATACCGACCTCATCCTTGATCCGCGAGCGAATGGAAGCAGCAGCTTGGACGGGGGCCGGCCAGAGTCGCTCTGCTCCGGTCATGTCCAGGTAGGCCTCGTCCGCCCCCGATGGCTGGACCACCGGCGTGTAGTCACGAAGAATGGCATGGAACTGTCTCGACGCCGGCGCGTAGTAGGCGAAGTCGGACGCCAGCACGTCTGCATCGGGGCAGAGCTGACGGGCTCGAGACAGAGGCATGGCCGATGAGACTCCGCAGCGGCGCGCATCGTAACTGCATGTGTTGACGACCGCACGGGGACCGAGACCACCGGCGACGATCACGGGCCTTCCGCGGAGCTCCGGGTGACGAAGGAGTTCCATCGACACGTAGAAGGCGTCGAGGTCCACGTGAAACACACAGCGTTCACGCTGTCCGGACATATGTTCTGATTCTACACCCGGGCCGACCGCTCAGGTCAGGCATCCCGTTCCGGGCCGCGCTCGCGGAGAAAGCGCTCGATGTCCTGGAAGAGGCCCTCGCTGCTCTTCGGCGCCTCTCCGTCCTCCTGCGGACTGTCCGCATCGGCTGCCGTCTCGAGCTGCCGAACATAGTCGGCGATCTCGGGGTTCGCTGCGACGGCGGAGTTGACCTCGGTGACGAAGCGCTCGCCGGCGAGCTCCAGGTCAGAGGTGTCAAAGGTCGTTCCAATCAGCTCCGAAAGCTTCTCGATGAGCGCTGCGGTGGCCGGCGGATTCTGGCTGGTCGACACATAGTGAGGGCAATTGGCCCAGATGCTGGCTGCCGGCATGGAGCGTTCACGGAGGGTCTCGTTCAACGCGCCAATGATCCCTGTCGGGCCCTGATACCTGGAGGTGGAAAGACCCAGCGCACCGGCGGTTGTGGGGTCGGGAGCCGAGCCGCTGACCCGGACGGGCCGCGTGTGGGGCGCGTCGGAAAGCAGAGCGCCGAGTGTGATCGTGAGTTCCGCCTTCAAGTCGGCGAGCGAGTCGACGAGCTGGCGGCTGAATTGTCTCCATCGCAATCCGGGTTCGGTACCCAGCCCGATCACGAGATCGGACGAACCCCCACCCCTGGCGCTGAACAGCTCGAGGGCCGGCCATGACAGCGTTCGCTCCCCTTCGGGAGCGATCTTGACGCTCGGCCGCGAGCTGCGGAAATCGAAGAATCCCTCCGGGGAGAGTGTCGCGAAACGTTGAGCCCCGAGGCGGGAGACCATGAACTTGGCCGCTCCCGTAGCAGCATTCGCAGCATCGTTCCAACCTGCGAATGCGAGGATCGCGATCGGCGAACGGAGCTCTGGCCGGGAGTCGAAATCGAAGTCGCTCACAGCGGCAGCGTATACCGGGACACATGCTCGACACCACAGGCGGAGTGCGATAATGCCACAAGGATGTGCGGTCGGTTCACCCTCGGTAAGCGCGACACGGGGACTCTCGCAGCCGAACTCCGGCTGCCCCGGGAGGCGACTCCCGTCCTCAAGCCCCGCTACAACATCGCCCCAACCGACGAGCACGTAATCGTCCGGATGCGTTACGAGGAGAGGGAGGTATTGAGCGCTCGCTGGGGGCTCGTGAACTCGTGGGCGCGAGATTCGCGTCGGGGTGCGCGCCAGATCAACGCGCGGGCAGAGAGCATCGACTCGACTCCCGCCTTTCGCCGCGCTTTCCGGGGTAGGCGCTGCCTCGTGCCGGCGGACGGCTTCTACGAATGGACGGGAAAGCGCGGTCACCGGATTCCGCACTGGTTCCACCATCCGAACGGCGACCTCTTTCTGTTTGCCGGCGTCTACGAGTCGTGGCAACCTGCCCCCGATCTCTGGCAGAGGACGTTTTCCATCGTGACGACGGCGGCGAACGAGCTGATGCAGCCCTACCACGATCGGATGCCCGTCATCCTTTCGGCGGACGAGAGCGACCTCTGGATTGACCCCAGAGAAGAGTCGGTCGAGGTGCTCAAGGGCCTGCTTCAAGCCCCTCCGGCCGGACAGCTGACTGTCCGCCGCGTCTCCATGGAGGTGAACAGTGTGAAGAACGATTACCCGGAGCTGCTCGATCCTGTTACGGGTTAGGTGGCTGACTCGCTAGAAGCCGGACGTCTCCCGGCTGGCTTTGAGGCGTATGGCGAACCCGGCTGCTTCGACCCGCCGTGTCAATCCGAGCTTCGCCAGGAGATCGCTCACGTGGTGTTTGACGGTCTTCTCGGACAGGTAGAGGCGGGCGCCGATCTCCCGATTCGTGAGCCCCTCTGATACGAGATCGAGGATCTGCAGTTCCCGCTCGTTGAGCTGCTGGGCCTTTCGCTCTTCCGCGGTCTGAAAGCTGCCGCTGCGTAGCTGTTCGATGATGGCGCCGGCACTGGATGGGTCGAGTATCGACCGTCCAGAGCCCACAACTCGCACAGCCTCGATCAGGTCCGCCGTGCGTACATCCTTGAGCAGGAAGCCGCTTGCCCCCGCCACGAGGGCAGCGAGCACTGCGCGATCATCGGAATACGACGTAAGCATGAGCACCTGAGTATCCGGAAGCTGTGAACGGATTTCCCGGCAGGCCTCGATCCCGTTCACCTGGGGCATGCGGACATCCATGATCACGACCCGAGGCTGAACACGGATGGCCTCCGATATCGCCTGGGCACCATCCCGCGCCTCGGCGACGACGACCAGGTCGTCGTGCTCCGACAGTGCAGTCTTGATGCCGGACCGCACGAGGTCGTGATCGTCGGCAATCAGGATGTCAATCTTGTCGCTCATCATTTGTCCTCGGAATCGAGACTCGAACCATGGTGCCCATGGCCGGAATGCTGACCAACGATAGCTTCGCGCCGAGACGTTCGGCCCTCGTTCTCATGCTGACAGTGCCGAGCCCGACTCGAGCCGTCTCCTGCTCGAATCCGGTCCCGTTGTCCTGAACGGTTAACGCGGTCTCCTGGTCTGACTGCCGCAGGTCGACCGCGATCCGGGTTGCGTCGGCGTGTCGGACCGCGTTGCTGATCGCTTCTCGTGCGATGTACAGCAGATCTTCGGCAACGCGCCCGCTGGTCTCCAGGAGCGCCGCCGCCGAGATGTTGAGGACAGTATCTGTCCCCTGCGGTACGAGCTGCCGGATGGCGAAGGGCAGATCGTGGGAGAGGTCGGGGACCTGAGACGAAGCGCTCGCCTCCAGCATGACGATGTACTGCCGGATGTCGGCGATGAGGTCATTGATCCGCTGGATGCCTACGGAGAGCATGTCTCGGGTGTCCGTGGGGGTGTTCTTGCGCCTGGCGTGGGCATCCAGTTCGAGCCCCAGGGCATAGAGGCCCTGAATGGTGCCGTCGTGGAGATCGTGGGCGATGCTGGCTCGCTCCTCCAGCAACGCGAGCCGGCTACCCCGCTCCTGGGCGATGGCGAGAGAGACCGCGGTGGCCGCCTGGAGGGCGAGAAACACGGTGGACATCTCCTCGTCGACGGTGAACGGCTCGTGTTGGGGGTCACGGGCCACGTAAATGCATCCGATGACGCTGTCGGCGGTCTTGATGGGCACCCCGAGGAATGGCCCGATACTCGGATGACCCGGGGGGAAGCCGGTGAACTGCGGATGCTGGGAGACGTCGGCCGCGCGAATCGGCTGGTCGCATGCCACGAGCGATCCGAGCAGGCCTCTCCCGACCGGCGGCGGGCCCATCTTACGGGCGACGTCTTCATCCATCCCCGAGTAGATGAACCGCTCGACCTTCCCCTTTCCGTCGATGGTGGACAGAGCTGAGTAGTCGGCGCCGGTGATCTCGCGGGCCCGCGCAGCAAGCATCTGGAGGACCTGCGTGAGGCCCTCTGTGCTTACGAGCATGTCCCGTGTGCTGGACATCTCCGCCAGTCGTCGGTCCACCTATTGATTGTTTCACATCCTCGGATTTGCGTAACTCTGGCCTGTCCGATGGACCCTCGACTCATTCGACGGACCAATGACCCGATAGGTAGCGCCATTTGGCCCTGCACCGTCCTCGAATCTCGGAGTTACGGTTGGGCCAATGCTCAACGTCGTCGTTTACGCCAAGAGTGGGCCCCTCCGGCAGGCTCTGACCGGTCTCATCGGCGAGTTCGCCGAAGTGACGCCGGCCGCGGATTTCGTCCCCGCTCCGAAGCCCGGGCCGACGTGCAGCCCGGTCGTGGTTGCGCCGGTGAGCGACTGCCCGCCTGAGACCTGTGGAATGCTTGCGGGACAGGGATGGCATGTCGTCTTGCTCGCCCCTGTTCCACGCAAGGAAGAGCGCGAGCGGTACATGGCGAGCGGGGCGATCGGGTATGTTCCCATGACGGTGCAATCGGACGAGCTTCGGGGTGCGGTCAGCTCAGCGGCCGATGCCGTACGCTGACAGTAAATACCTCTTCAGTGGCGTCCCGCAAACCCACGTATCCTCAACAGGTGAGGGCGTACAGGGCGTCTCTCGCCGGGACGCGTCTGCAGGGTCAACTGGCAATTCAGCGAGTGCCCCGACGGCCGGCTGAGGAAGGGAAGGAGCGGGTATGCCGGAGAATTCCATAGTTGTTCCATTGGACGGATCGAAGGGCGCCGAAAAGGCGATTCCACTCGCCAAGCGACTGGCGACGATCTACGGCGCAGGGATAAATTTCGTCCACGTGGTGGACGGAGAGGTGGTCGAATCCGACGAGGACTTCGAGCGGGCGCGGGAGGTCTTCAAGGGCTACGTGACGGATCTGGCGAGAAGCGAAGAGCTGGACGGCACGCCGTGCGAAGTCAGGAGAGGTTCACCGTCCGACCAGATCCTCGACTTCGCCTCCGATGCTCGATGCATCGCCATCGGAAGTCACGGGCGTGGCGGGTTTCGCGCGACGGTGATAGGGAGTGTCGCGGACAAAGTCGTGCGGGGCACCGGCGTTCCGGTGTTCGTCGTGCCGATCGCGGGCAGGGGCGACCTTGGCCCCGAGCCGATCGTCGTCGGGCTGGATGGCTCAGGGCGGGCCGAAGTGGGGCTTGAGGCTGCAAGGGAGATTGCAGCAGCGACGGGAGCCGGCCTCTACCTTGTGCGAGCGCACTACTTCCCGGCGCCGTCAACGGTCGAGTTCGGCTACTACGCGCCGGACCTGGCCGAGAGCGTGCGGATAGGAGCGGAAGAGTACCTGCAGGAGGTCGCCGGAGAGGGAGAGACGGCGGTCACGGTGCTGGGACCTGCGGACACCGCGATCCTCGAAACTGCGAGGCAGCTCGACGCGGGCCTCATCGTGCTCACCTCGCACGGACGCGGGCTGGCGGGAAGGCTCGCGCTCGGCAGCACCACGGACCGGGTGATGCATGCAGCCGAAAGAGTCCTGCTGGTGGTCCCGTCGCCGCAGGACTCCTGAGGTACCCTGTTACCGGTTTGTGACCAGCCGTCCACCAGTCGAACTGCCAAGTGACAGAGCAGGACTGGCGACACTCTATTCGTACCCTCCGATTCCAACCGCGGCCCATGGCGTCGCTCAGGTGCCTCGGAGGAAACGAATGCAGAGGAGTGGGCGATGGCTTGGAGACGCGCCGACGCGAATTCGCTGCGGGGGCGGAGTGGAGCAGATGCCACCCCTTCGCAACCGGCCGAGCGTCCGGAGAGTAGCGACCCGACTGCGAGGAGGCTAGCCGGTATTCGAACCGGCGTCGTACTCCACCGTGAGCGGGAGCTTCGTGCCCAGGCCCTTGATGCTTACAACCGCCTGGACGAAGCATCGGAGCGTCTGATCGCCGCGATCGTTCGCGTGGTCGAGGCCCGCGCCGCCTGGGCCGAGAGGTATGAGGCCGCCCGCGGGCTCGCGGAGCGACAGGGAGAGGCCGCCGGCAGCGCCCGGCTGGAACGGATCCCACCGCCGCCGGCCGCGCCCTGGCCAACACCTGAGGAGCATCCAACGATCTGGACACTCCTCCAGCCGGACGCGGTCCTCGAGGCTCCCGACCCGGAGCGGCTGAAGGAGGAGTTCCGTTCGTGGGCCGGCACATGGACCGAGTTGAGCGATGGCCCTCGCCCGGGCGCGGGGGATGCCGAGGAGGAGCGCAGCGGAAGCGCCGGTGTCCCCGGAGGAATCGTCCCCGGTGACCCGTGGGCGCCTTCCGGCGAAGAAGAACTCGGGGCCAACTGGCTCGGGGGCGAGCTCAGCCCGGGCGAAAACTCAGCCGATGAAGCGCTGCCGCTACAACCGAGACGGTTGAGTCGCGAGGAGCCCGATGACGCATCGGCGTTTCCCGCCGAAGCTGAAGAACCGCCTCCCCAGGAGGATGAACCGGAACCTGAACCTCAACCTTCGTCCACGAGTGGAGTCCTGGAAGCATTTGAATACAGACCCGGCGAGGATGACGGCGATGTCGTTCCGCCTCTCTTCCCACCCCGGGAAGTCGATTCTGCAGAGGACGAGGACCCGACCGCCGGCCGCGCCCGCGGAGACACGGCCGCCAGTCCGGTCAGAACCAGAAGTCTGCACGTCGCCGGGATCGGCTCTTTCTCGTGGGGTGACGTCGTCAAACGGGCACCGTCTCAGTCCACAACGGCGGAACAGGGGCCACCACAGCCGGCTTCTGAACGATCCGAGGGGTCACCACCGCCGGTCTCTGAACGATCCGAGCCGGCAGAAGAAGCTCCCGATTCGGACGCAAGCGAGCAACCGCCGGAGCCCCTGATGCTCAGGAGTGAGCCCCCCCCGGGGCCGCCCGAAACACGAGGCGATGACGTCCGGGACGAACCGCTGCCGGAGCCCATCGCGTTCGTCAGGCCACGGGAAGACACCCGGTCAGAGGAAGAGGACATCGAGGCCGCCGTTGAGCCGGTATTCCTGGCCGACGACGAGGCGTTCGAAGCCTAAGCCAAGCTAAGCGGGCCTCTGACCGCCCTTCATCAGGTCGTTCGGGTAAGCTTGTGCACCAGTCCGCCCGACCGCGGGTCGGAGCGGACGGACGTACCCGGGAGGCTCTCCATGCCAGAGATGACCAAGAAGGAAAGAGTTCGAGCCGCGGTCGGCGGCGAGTCGGTGGACCGGGTGCCCGTTGGCCTCTGGGGTCACGACTACCTGCGCGAGTCCGGGCCCCGCGAGCTCGTCGCACAGACCGTCGAAGCGTACCGCGAGAGTGACTGGGACTTCGTCAAGTTCAACCCCCGCGCCGGATATTTCGCCGAGGCCTGGGGCAACGTCTACGGCAAGCCCGAGGCGCAGCAGTCGCCGCGGATGGTCTCATCGATCATCGAGTCTGCCTCCGACCTTGGATCCGTCACGGTGGTCGATCCGCACTCCGGAGTGTTCGGTGACCACCTCTACGCCCTGCGGCTGCTGGCGGACGAGATAGGCGAAGAGGTGGACATAATCCACACGATCTTCTCGCCGATGTCGGTCGCGGCCCTTCTCTGCGGTCCCAGAACGGAGTTCGTCGAGTTGGCGAGAGAGGACCCGGCGGCGGCCCACGGAGCGGTACAGGCGGTGGGCGATACCCTAACCGAGTACGCCGTCGGGGCATTGACCGCCGGCGCCTCGGGTATCTTCTTCGCCCCTCTCGGCTGGTCCAGCAGAGACACCTGTGATGACGACTTCTACCGCGAGTTCGGCCGGCCCTACGATCTACAGCTGCTCGACGCCGTTCGGGGGGCAGAGCTCAACGTGCTGCACGTGTGCCGGGAGAGAAACAGAATCGAAATGCTCGAGGACTATCCTGTGAGCACAATCAATTGGGCCGACAAGGGCGACGGGAACCCGCCGCTCGCGGAGGTCAGGCAACGGACGGGCCGTGCCGTTATGGGCGGGGTCAATCATGTGAAGCTGGGAAAGGCCTCTGGGGACGAGACTGCCGCAGAGATACGCGACGCCATCGCCTCGGTACCGACCGGGCTTCTCATCGGCAGCAGCTGTTCGATCAGCCCGATGGTGTCGGCAGAGACAAAGCGCGGGGTGGTCGCTGCCGTGCGGGCCGTGCAGCCCACCTCGTAACGCCTACGCGGGTCGAGTTTCGGCCCGATCGGGAGCAGAACATGGCGCAGATCGAAACCGTCCTCGGTCCCATTGAGGCGAATCAGCTCGGGTTTACTCTCAGTCACGAGCACGTCCTGATCGCGATGGGTGAAGACAATCACCACTATCCCTGGATGTTCGACCGGGATGCGACTCGGGCCAACGCGACTCGCGAGTTGAGCGAGGCGAGGGCGGGAGGTGTCGACTCTCTGATCGAGCTGACCACCCCGGACCTCGGCCGTGACGTGGAGTTCATGGCCGAGGTCGCGCGAGAGTCAGGAGTCAACGTCGTCGCGGCGACCGGCATCTGGCGTGACGTACCGCGCTCCTTCTGCGACCGGGACCTCGACGAAATCGCGGATATCTTTGTCCACGAGATCAGGGAGGGGATCGGGACGACGGCGATCAGAGCAGGCGTCATCAAGGTGGCGAACGACCGGGGTGGCGTTACGCCGGAGGGTGAACGGATTCTGAGGGGTGCCGCTCGCGCTCTGAGACGGACCGGGTGTCCCATAAGCACTCACCATTGGGCGCCCGAGCAGGTGGGCCGCGACCAGGTTCGGATCTTCATGGAGGAGGGCGCCCCGATGGACCGGATCGCCGTCGGCCACAGTGCTGACAGCACCGATGTCGGCTATCTCGAGTCCCTGCTCCACTCCGGCGTTTACCTGTCGATGGATCGTTACCCCGGAGGTGGGGGACGTCCGTCCTGGCAGCAGCGTAACGAAACCGTCAAGACCCTCATCGATCGCGGCTGGGCGTCCCGAATCATGCTCGGACACGACCACTCCCCTCGGCCGGTGAAGCAGGGCGAGAGTCCGCCGGAACCGAGCCCCACGCGCTACCTTCACGTTCCTACGGTTGCGATCCCGGCACTTCTCGAGGCCGGGGTATCCGAGGCTGACGTGGACCTGATGACACGGACCGTTCCCAGACGGTTTCTGACCGGAGAGAGCAGCTGAGAAGGCCTGCCTCGAAAGCACGCTCCGCACGCCGCCGAGACTTCTTCAGTCCATGCCGGCGAGGCGTATGAGGGACCCCTGTCTAACGGCGCCCGGCTTCGACTGAGAGGGCCTCTCTGTCCAGGATCTGGAGGGCTCTTCGGTCGACGCTGACAGTCCCGGCGGCCTTGAGATCCTCGAGCACGCGGGACACGGTCTCGCGCGAGGTCCCGACCATTTCGGCAAGATCCTGGTGGCTGTGCCCGCAGACCTCGTCTTCGTCGGCAAGGTCGAGCAGGAGGCGGGCCACGCGTGTGGGAACAGGGGCGAATGCCATCTGCTCGAGGCGGTCTTCGGCCCGCCGAAGCCTTTCCGCCATCATGCCCACGAGCTGGACTGCGACGGTCGGATGGCTCCGGAGAACCTGTTCGATGTCCTTTCGGTCCATCACGCAGACTGCGCTATCGGAAGTTATCTCCGCGAATGACCCCCCGAGCGTCTGGCCGAGGAACGACATCTCGCCGAACGCCGATCCGGGACCGATGGTGGCGAGAGTCAGCTTCCTACCGTCGGCGGTGAGTCGATAGATCTGAACACTGCCCTGTTTCAGCAGGAAGAGCCGCTCGTCGGTCACTCCGGGCTCGTAGAGGAGCGAGCCGGAGCGGTAGGCGACCATGGGCAGGAGGCACGCTATGTCCTCCATCTCCGCCTCATCGAGACCACGGAAGAGGTCGTTCTCGCTGAGGAGAGAGGCACGGAGACGCTCCGCCTCGGGCATTGGGACCGGATCGCTGCCGGGCGGTCTGGTCCGGTCACGGCGGAGCCTGCTGACGAGATTCATGTGGCCTCCTGGCGGCATAGTCGCGCTCCCGGGCGAATCATTACCCGCCACCCCCTTGTCGACCACACGGGCTGACGGGCGACCACGGACCCCGCGCCGCCGGTCCGTCAGATCGGCCGGAACACGGGGATGGGGTACTCTCCCTCGTCCTGCTTCTCGAACTCGACTCGCACGCGCTGGCCGATCCGAACTTCGGACGTCGGGTCACCGACACCGACGATACTGGTGAGTATACGGAAACCCTCGTCGAGGTCGACGTAGGCGACGGCATAGGCGCCGAACTCGACAAACGCCGGCAGGCGGGTCTGCCCCACGGCTGGGGAGGGGTGGTGTCTGCCTCTCTCGCTGCGCGACCCACACTCGCGTGTGGCGCGCCCGCGACTTCTGCA
>CAZHMF010000049.1:0-16561 GCA_964533605.1 uncultured Anaerolineaceae bacterium | reverse complement strand
CGGCCGAGAGTGCCAGTGCAGCCGATGAGGTTCCGCCCCCACCTGCTACCGTAGACGGCGAGCAGAAACCCGCCGAGTAGGGAGAGGAATCCATGGCCAGCCTCAACAAAGTAATGATCATCGGCAACGTAGGCCGCGACCCGGAGATGCGCTACACAGCAAACGGGACCGCTCAGACGTCGTTCAGCGTGGCTGCCAACCGCAACTGGCGAGACGCTTCGGGCGAATGGCATGAGGAGACCGAGTGGTTCAACATCGTGGCCTGGCGAGACCTCGCCGAACGACTCGCGCAGTCGCTGACGAAGGGCAAGCAGGTCTACGTGGAGGGGCGTCTCCAGACCCGGAACTGGGACGACGATCAGGGCGTGAAGCACTACCGGACGGAGGTCATAGCCAACGACGTCAAGCTTCTCGGTCCCCGCGATCCCGGGCCGGACGGGTCCGGTGGAGTTCCCGCCGCCGCCCGTGCCACCGGCCGGACAGACGAGGTCGACGCCGACGACCTGCCTTTCGAGTAGAGGCGCTGCCAACCCGGTGCGCGCTGCGCACACACCCATCGGGAGATTCCAACTGATGTCAACACCTGAACCCACACCCACTCCGCGGCCGGCGCCGCAATCCACCGCGTCTCCAGCCGCCGCGGCCAGGCCACCCACCACGGGTCCGGCTGCCGGAGGCAGGCCACCCACGACCGGCGCGCCGCCACGCACCGGAGGGTCTTCGTCGGGCCCCCGCTCCGGGCCGCGAGGCGGCCCCCGGCGGTACGGTGGACGCCGCAAAGTCTGCCGCTTCTGCGCCGATCACATCCCCGGAGCCGACTACAAAGACACCGCAAGGCTTCGTGCCTACATCAGCGAAAGAGGGAAGATCGAGCCCCGCCGCAAGACGGGCACGTGTCAGAAACACCAGCGGATACTGACAACGGCGATCAAGCGGGCGAGGCACCTGGCTCTTCTTCCCTACACCCTGGACCACGTCCGTCAGACCGGCGTGTTCCCTCTTCGCGGCTAGCAGCCCGCGGTGACACGCCGAAGCGATCGGACCACGGGACTGCCGCGATCTCGGCGGCGGGCTGGTGAACGCCAGCGAGGGCAGGCGGGTCGCCTGCGGCTGGGTGAGCGCACCGCGCACATCGCCATTATCTCCGCTGCGAGCGCGCTCTTGGCGCTCGTCCTGCTCGTGATGGCGATGGGCTGGTACCACGAACGTTGGGGACACGGTCGCGAAGTGATCCTCCGCGTCGATGACGAGTCCGCGTCCCTCTCGTATTTCAGCGACAGATTGTTCGCCTACGCACTCCAGGCCGCGCCCGGAGGCCTCAGCCCCGAGATCGGCCTCATGGACCAGCTGGAAGACGAACTGCTCACCATCCAGCTGGCCCGAGAACGTTCCATCACCCTGGATGACGCCGCGATCGATGCTCAGATCTCGACCGACCTCGGCGTGCCCGTCGGCGGCGACCGGAGCGCTTTCGACACGGCCCTCAGGGGCGAGCTCCGCACCAACCGTATGTCACTCTCCACCTACCGGCGCCGGGCCGAGGCAAGAGCAGCCCGGGCCGGGCTTCTTGATCTCGCCCGCGACGAGGTGGGCACGGAGGGCGAGCTCATCTCCCTTCGTGCTGTCGTCCTCAATGACCGCGAAACGGCGGATAGCGTGCTCGGCCGGATCCAGTCCGGAGAGGACATGGGAACGATCGCGCAGACCGATTCGATCGACCTCGTTTCGAGAACCGAAGACGGGATGCTCGAACCACGGCCGCGGGCGCTAATGGCTCCGGAGATCGCAGCCGCCATCGAGAACGCCGAATTGGGCGCCCTCGTCGGACCCGTGAGCATAGATGAGGTCGAGTTCTGGGTGGTCCGCATCGAAGACCGAAGCGAGGGTACCTACTCGGACGCGGACCGCGAGGAGCTGGCTCAACTGCGATTCGACGAATCGCTCGATGAGCGGCGCGCGAGCGCCGACATCAGACGCACAGCCGACTCGGGCGACTACGAGTGGGCTGCCAAGCACGCAACATCCTGAATGTCCGGCAGGGCGGAGACAGGCATCCCGCCCGTTCCCCACCTTCCGCGCAGCCGGCATAGCGGGTGATCGCGTGGCTGAGAAGTACTATATAAGGGTTACGGCGAAGTACCCGCGGCGACAGCAACCGCGGTAATGGATATCGAGCGCTCATTCGCCCCGGGCAGTTCGCCCGCCGGTAGACTGCTCGCTGACATCGCCACGCATGTGGATGAGTTCGTCGCAGGGGAGGCTATCTGATGCCGGCTGAGCCGGTTCCCGGCCCACTGCAAGAGACGATCGAGCACCTCGAGGAGCAGGTCGCAGAACTGAGAGATGAAGAGGGCAAGTCGCGCGCCGTGATCGAGCAACTTCGCAGCCAGGTTCACGACCTCTTCGCGATTCTCGACGAGTACAAGACCACCGTCCGGGACGTCGACGCGAGAGTGACCCCTTTCAAGGGCATGCCGGACCAGCTCCGGAGTATCGGTGAGCACAGCGAACGAGCGAGACAGGAGATAGCGGCAGTCAAAGCCGAGCTGGCGAACTCGGTGCGGCTGCTCCAATCTGAGTCCGGGGTTCAACGAGAGGAGGGCGCCAATGCCCTCCGCCGGATGGAGACCGTCGCCGGTGACCTGGAGCTGCTGACGGCCGAGGTATCACAAATCCAGGCGCAGGTCACAAATGCCGCACAGGTTGCCCAGACCCTTCTTGCCCGCCAGCAAGCCGTCGAGTCGACGGTCGAGCAGATTGGGCTGAGGCTCGAGCGAGGCCTCGAAGTCAACAAGGACCTGGAGGAGCGGCTCAGAACGGAACTCCTCGAAGACCAGGAAGCAAGATTCGACGTAGTCTACGAGAGACTTCAGCTCGTGGGAGAGATGGTCAAACGCAACGAAGAGCTGATCAAAGAAGCCACAGCAGAACAGACGCTCCGGGAGGATGTCCTCCAGGAGATCGGCGTGTGGCGCGACCAGCACGGCCGCCTCGAGAACCGAATGGGAGCCCTTGAGGAGATGGCAGCGGACGCACTCAGTCGGATGGACCGTCTGCAGGGCGAGCTGACGCTCGTCGAAGGCCGCCATACAGGCCTCAGTGAGCGGGTCGCGACGATTCGCCGCGACATCGCCGAGGTGGTGGACCACGTCAGGCAGGAATTCAATAACTTCAATCAGATGGTCGAGCGCCAGCGCCGGAAACAGATCCAGGGACTCGAGCAGGAGCTTCGCGAGATGAAATTCCACGCCTTCCATCCGCCGGAGGAGAAGTGAGCAAACGGAGCGGAAACCGCCACGGCGTACTCGAGCGCTGGGAGCACATCCTGCCGCTGACGGCTGAAACGCCACGCTTCAGCCTCGGAGAGGGGAACACCCCACTGATCCGCTCCCGCCGAATCGCAGACCGGTGTGGCCTTGACGAACTGTGGTTCAAACTGGAAGCCGCGAACCCTACCGGCTCGTTCAAAGACCGCGGCATGGTCGTCGCCGTCGCCAAAGCCATAGAGGCCGGCTCCCATGCGGTCATGTGCGCCAGTACGGGAAACACCAGCGCCAGCGCCGCAGCCTACGCAGCCTATTGCGGGCTCGAGTCCATCGTCCTCGTGCCGGGCGGCCGCGTTGCCGCGGGCAAGCTTGCCCAGGCGATCGCCTACGGGAGCCAGATCATCGAGATCGCCGGCAATTTCGACCTCGCTCTGGCTACCGCACGGGAGCTGACGGCCCGGTTTCCCGTTGCACTCGTCAACTCCGTGAATCCCCACCGGATAGAGGGACAGAAGACCGCCGCCTTCGAGATCTGTGAGGTGCTCGGGGACGCGCCGGATATCATCGCCCTCCCCGTCGGGAACGCCGGAAACATCACCGCCTACTGGAAAGGCTTTTGCGAGTGCGCCGAACTCGACTACGCTTCCGGACACCCGCGGATGCTGGGGTTCCAGGCTGCCGGCGCGGCACCCATCGTTCGCGGCGAACCCGTTATCGAGCCCCAGACGGTCGCAACTGCAATACGCATCGGGAACCCCGCCAGGTGGGAGGGCGCAACCCGAGCACGCGACGAGAGCGGCGGCGCCATAGAGGCGGTGAGTGACGAGGAGATTCTGTCTGCATATGAATTACTGGCTCGCGACGAAGGGCTCTTCGTGGAGCCGGCCAGCGCCGCCGGCGTGGCCGGCCTGCTCAAGATGCAGCAGGAGGGAAGACTGAGAGGCGGAGTGGCCGTCTCCATCCTTACCGGCTCGGGACTCAAAGATCCCGACTCCGCGATGGCCACCTACACGCCGAACGTCCGCAAGAGCGAACCTGGTCTCGAAAGCGTTCGGCGGACGCTGGGCTGGTGAGCCCGTCCGGCGCCTCCCTGAACGGAGACCGCCGGACCCCGGAATCCCTTCGCCTGCCGCGCGTGTAGAATGCGCCCCTCACGAGACGGAGGATGCCGTGGCAGCAAGCTGGGAGATCTCCACACTCGAACCCGGCCTGCGGGTCGTCAGTACTCCGATCCCCACGACCCAGGCAGCCGCGGTCTCACTCTTCGTCGGCGTCGGCTCGCGGGCGGAGTCTCCCAGACTCAACGGAATCACCCACTTTCTCGAACATATGGTCTTCAAAGGCACCCGGCGCCGGCCGTCGGCGATCGAGATCGCCGCGGAGATAGAGGGAGCAGGGGGAACTCTCAATGCCTACACCAACAAGGAGTACACCTGCTACTGGAACATAGTCCCCTTCGATCGGCTCCCAACCGCCATCGATGTCATCACCGACATGCTCCGGAACTCCCTGCTGGACGTCGAGGAGATCGAGCGGGAGAAGACCGTGGTGCACCAGGAGCTGAAACGGAGTCACGACAATCCGGCCGCCTGGGCGGCACGGTTGATCGGCGGCTCAATCTTCGGCGATCAGCCGTGCGGATGGGATGTGGGAGGGTCCGTCGATCTCGTCTCCGCGATGACTCGCGATGACTTCGTAGGTCACATGCGCAGTTGGTACACGGCGCCCAACATGGTTCTCTCTGTCGCCGGCAATGTGAATCACGAAACCGTCATGAATCTCGCCGCGACCCACCTTTCCGGCCTCCCGAACCCGGCTCTTCCTGCGGTTACCGCGTACGACCCTGCTGTCCGCGGCGACCAGGTCGCCCTCGACTCGCGGGATATCGACCAGTGCACCGTGTTCATTGGGCTCCCGACCTTTGGACGCAGCGACCCGGATCGATTCGCACTGCGAATCATGAACGACATCCTCGGGGCCGGGATGTCCTCGCGCCTCTTCAGGGAGGTCAGGGAGAGACGAGGGCTCGCCTACTCCGTAGGCTCCGGCTACGGATACCTCTCGGATGCGGGAACTTTCACGATCTCCGCAGGAGTCGAACCTCAGAATCTCGAGGAAACCATCAGTGTGTGCATCCACGAACTGACGCGGATGGCGGACGAGCCCGTGGCTGGCGCTGAGCTCGAGAAAGCGAGGGAACACACCGTCGGGAGGTTCCGACTCTCGCTGGAGACCGCGACGTCGTTGGGTCAGAGACACGGCGAGCATCTCCTGACTCGAGGAAGAATCGAGACCATTGAGGAGCACGTCGCTGCTCTATCGGCCATCACTGCGAGCGATGTCCAGAACGTAGCGAAGCGACTGCTGAGTTCCCTGCCGTATCACGTGTCGGTGGTCGGCCCGGGTCCGAACGAGGACCGGATCGCAGCTGCGCTGGCGGCGGGCTGACCTTCGTCTAGCTGATCCCGCGTTCGGCGAAGGCCCGCTCCATCGACAGGCCGATCTCTGCCGGCGAGTCGGACACGTAGGCTCCGGCGGCTCGCAGTGCGGCCTTCTTGTTTTCCGCCTTGCCATCCTCGCCGCTGATGATCGCGCCGGCGTGCCCCATCCGCCTTCCGGGCGGCGCCGTCGCCCCCGCGATAAAGGCGACCACTGGTTTGTCCACCTCAGCCTTGATGTACTCAGCCGCCTCCTGTTCGGCGCTCCCGCCGATTTCGCCGACCATGACAATCCCCTTCGTGTCGGGGTCTTCATTGAGCAGTCTGATCGCCTCCACCTGGCGCGTCCCGATTATCGGGTCACCGCCCACGCCGATGCATGTGCTCTGGCCGATGTTCTTCTCTGTCAGCTGAGCGACCACCTCATAGACCAGAGTCCCGGAGCGACTCACAACGCCCACCGGGCCCGGAAGGAACACATCGCCCGGCATAATCCCGACCCTGGTGGAGGTTCCGGGCGTGATGACGCCGGGGCAGTTGGGGCCGATCAGATGGCTGCCGCTCGAGGCGAGGGCTGACTTGACTTCCACCATATCGAGGACCGGGATGCCCTCGGTGATGCAGACAATGAGAGGCATGTCGGCGGAGGCTGCCTCGAGGATTGCGTCCTTGGCGCCCCCGGCCGGGACGAAGATGATGCTCGTGTTCGCGCCCCTCTCGCGTACAGCCTGATCGACCGTCGTGAATACAGGCACTCCATCCTGCACTTCGCCGCCGCGGCGCGGATGTATCGCAGCGACGACGGATGTGCCGTAGGCGATCGAGCGGCGCATGTGGTTCGCTCCCTCGGTGCCGATTCCCTGCACCAGGAGCCGAGTGTTCGCATCAACCAGAACTGCCATGAGGTCCTCGGGAGAAGTGGAGATGTCGGTGCCCGGAGGGCACCCCGAGGAGCATACATGGACAGCGGTTTAGCGTCCGACCGCGGTCAGTTGACCCGGCGCTGCTGGCCCTCCCAGAACGGCTCTCGCAGCTCCGTCTTGAGGATCTTGCCGGGACCGCTCTTCGGCAGTGGCTCGGCCCGAAAGACCACCTTCTTGGGACATTTGAAGCCGGCTATAAGGCCCCTGCAGTGCTCAATAATCCCCTGCTCGTCCGGGTGTGTTCCATCCTTCGGCACCACCACAGCGAGCACGGCCTCGCCCCACTGGTCGTCGGGCACACCGATCACCGCGGCTTCGAGCACATCAGGGTGCTCGTAGATGGCATTCTCGACCTCGGTCGAGAACACGTTCTCCCCGCCGGAGATGATCATGTCCTTCGCCCGATCGACGATGAAGACATAGCCATCCTCGTCCATCGAGGCCAGGTCCCCGGTGTGCATGACGCCGTCCCGAAGAGCGGCGGCCGTCTCCTCGGGCCGCTTCCAGTAGCCCAGCATCACGTTCGGACCGCTGGCGACGATCTCGCCGACCTCCCCGGCCGGAAGTTCACGACCGTCCTCGCCGGCGATCCAGATTCTCACGCCCGGTACCTCCCGGCCGCAGCTGGAAAGGCGTCGCGTGTCATCCGGCGAGCCGTCGAAGGCCGTCCACTCCTTCTTCATCCCGGTCAGGAGTGGCGCTGTCTCGGTCATGCCGTAGGCCTGGACGAGCCGCGGACCAAACACCTTCACGGCCTCGAGCAGCCGGTCTACCGGCATGGGCGAGGCTCCGAAGAGGACCGTTTCGAGGCTCGATACATCGTAATCGCGGACGCTCGGAAAGTTGACCAGGAAGTTGACCATCGTCGGGACGAGGATGCTCTTTGTGACCTTCCAGCGCTGGATCGCCTCCAGAGTCGACTGGGGAGTAAAGCCGGGCACGAAGGCATGCGTGCCGCCGACCATCGTCACGCTGTAGCAGGCCCAGGCGTCGGCAAGATGGAACATGGGTGCCACGTGGAGCCAGGTATCTCGCTCCTTGAACTCGCCGTAGATGACGGCATGGAGAGCATTCGACGTGATGTTTCTCTGACTCAGCATGACCCCCTTGGGAAGGCCCGTCGTTCCGCCCGTGTAGCAGAGGTTCAGCATGTCGTCTTCCGACCAGTCCCGCGCCGGTGCGGACAGCGGAGTGGAAGAGGAAACCAGGGATTCGTACTCCGTGTACGGCTGACCGGGGTCGCCGTCCACTGCGATGAAATGTTTCACGCCGGGGAGCTTCTCGCGAAAGGACTCCACGAGGTCCCGATACTCGCGGCCGACGAGCAGAGCCCGAATGTCGCCGTCGCCGAGGATGAACTCCAGCTCGGGAGCCGACAGACGAATGTTCAGGGGAGCGAGCGCGAGGCCGGCGTACGAGGCAGCGAAGTAGGTTTCCCAGTACCGATGGGAATTATTCGCTAGAATGCCAATGTTCTCGCCGGGCTCCAGTCCGAGCTCGAGCAGGCCAGCGGCCAGGCGGCAGCTCCGTTCCCTCGCCTCTCGATACGTCAGCTCGGTATCAGTATCGCGAATGGCTGTGCGGTCCGCGAACAGTCGGGCCGCGTGATCGAGGATTTCGTGTGTAAGCATGTAGACCCTCCTCAGCTGCGTGGGCGGATTGTAGCGGAATAGGCGGGGAGACCGCCCGTCAAACGCCCGTTGACGCCTCCACCCGCACACGGGCGAGCTCGATTGGAAGCGCCTGCAGCACCTCGTCGATCTCGTCCGCGGTCGTCTGCTCCCCGAGGCTGAACCTGAGGCTGGCCACGGCCCGCCGGATCGGAACACCCATGGCGACCAGCACATGCGATGGTTCCCACATCGAGTTGGAGCAGGCACTTCCCGAACTCACCGAGATGTTGCGGTCCGCAAGTGCGCGCACGAGTGCGTCGCTCTCGATCCCCTCGAAGGACACGTTCAGGTTGTTCGGCAGCCCGCGTCCCGCGCTTCCATGGACGACGGCGCCGGGAATAGTCGCGAGGATGCCGTCGCGGAGCCGGTCCCGAAGGCGCGCGGCGCGGCGTGATCGCTCGCCGACGTTCGTGACAGCAGCCGAAAGCGCTACCGATGTGCCGACGATCCCGGCAACGTTCTCGGTTCCCGCCCGCTTCTGCATCTCCTGCCCGCCGCCGAGAATCAGTGGGCGGAACGGCGTCGCCCGGCGCAGGTACAGGATCCCGCTTCCCTTGGGGCCGCCGAACTTGTGAGAGGAGAGGCTCATGGCATCGATACCGAGTGCCCCGGCGTCCAGGGAGAGCCAGCCGGGCGCCTGAACGGCGTCGGTGTGGAGGAGCACACGGTGGGACTTGCGCTCCCCGAATTCCTTGATGATTCCCGCAAGGTCGGCTACCGGTTGAACGGTCCCGACCTCGTTGTTGGCCAGCATGACGCTCGCCAGCACCGTTTCGGCTCTCAGCGCCCGGGCGAACTCGGATACGGAGATGCGTCCCTCCGAGTCGCAGCCGAGGTAAGTCACGTCGAACCCGAGCTCCTCCAGATGCTGTGCGGCTCGAAGACCTGCATGGTGCTCGATCGCCGTCGTGATCACATGGAATCCGGCCCCGGCCCGACGCATTGCATAGGCGATTCCCAGCATCGCGGCATTGATGCTCTCTGTTCCGCCGCTTGTGAAGAGCACCTCCGCTTCGCGACAGCCCAACGAATCTGCGACGGCCGTTCGGGCCACGTCGACGGCCGATTGCGCAGCTAACCCCAGCGGGTAGAGACCGCTCGGATTACCGAACTCCCCATCCAGGTACGGGAGCATTGCCTCGCGCGCATCCCGGCGGAGGGGTGAAGTTGCCGCGTGGTCGAGATAGACCATCCAGTTAGGCTAGCACCTTCCCTTCGCCCCACAGCCCCGGACGGTGCGGTGAGCGATAGGTAAGAACGGGGGAGGCGCTTTTGTCGCTGCCTCCCCCGTTCAGCTCAACCGCCGCGACGGCGGACCCGCTTAGTTGAAGTCGTAGAGCTGACCAAACTGCCCGGCACCCATCGGCGCATCCTGGATGTCCGTGATCGTGGATATGACGCCGGCCACGAGAACGATCGCCGCGAAACCTATTACAGCGGACATCACCACCTGCTTGGAGTCCGCATTGGTAGTCGACTGAAGAGCGTAGATCATCATGACGAACAGCAGTGCGAGCGGCACAAGAGCAAAGATCGGCCAGATGAGAGGGATAAACATCAACACCGACAGCGCAAGAGGTGCAGCTGCATAGCCCATCGTCCGCAGGACGGAGGCCAGGTCCGACTCCACCTTGTAGGCCTGGGCCATGACGATCCAGGACACCACTCCGCCTATGTAGATGGCCGCGAACAGGAAGACCGGCCCAAGAACGACTGTGTTCAGGAAGAGGCTGTCGGGGTCGCCCCCGAGGTCCGGAACTATCTTCCACCAGAGAAAGCCGCCGAGCCCAGCCAGAATGCAGGCGACGGCGGCGACCACCAGTGACGGCACCAGCTCTCGGGCATCGTCTCGTACTTCGTCGAACACCGCCGTATCCAGCTGTGCCAGCCGAAGAACCCGTTGCAGGGTGACATTCGGGTCCATACCTACCTCACAAGGTTATTGCCTTGGCCGCGAACGGAGCCGCGGGCCACGGATCGCGGGAACTATATACCAATCGGCGCCGGTCGGTGGACCGGGTCGCCGCCGTTTGGTCAGCCGAGGGGGTGCTTTCGTGCCATCCCCGCCCGCCTGGGGAAGTTCGGCGGAGTGTCCCGCACCTTCACATAGGAGGCGAGGAAAGGCGTGGCACTGACAGCCGGCCGCATGCTCCGAAGGCCTCTGAACTGGAAACCGAGAGTCGCTGCTGCAGATCTTGCACCGGCTACCTCCGCCGACACGGACGAGCCCTTCGGAAGCACGGCAGCTCCGCCCGGACGCAGGATCGGCGCCGCATATTCCAGTAGCGTCGCCAGCGACGCTACTGCTCTGGCGACCACCAGATCGTGGTACCCCCTCAGTTCGCCACGCCCGACATCCTCCACCCTGGCCCCGCTGATCGTTACGTTGGGAAGATCGAGTTTCCGGCGGCTCAGTGCGAGAAACCCGGCGCGCCGGCCCCGACTCTCAATCAGATGGACACCGACGCGAGGCGTGAGAACTGCGCCGATCATCCCGGGGAATCCGCCCCCAGATCCGATGTCGGCAACGGCCGCGATGTCCCTTCCATCCGGGAGGACCTCACTCAGAGCTAGGGCCCAGATCTCCATTGATTCAGCATAGTTTCGGTGGATCATCGCCTCCTCGGAAACGGAGGTGAGGTCCGCCCGCGCGTTCCATTCCGCGACCAGCAAACGGTGGAGCCGAAACGCCGGAAGCCAGCGCTCCGGCCGCGGGAAACGCGGAAAGAGAGCGGGCAGGTCGGACCAGCCCAGATTCCTCAAACTTGAGTCCATCACCTCTTAGGGAGGATAATAGGAGCCGAGCATGAGCAACGCGTCCACTCCCGAACACGCATCCGTAACGCTCCGCCAGGCGTTTACGGAGTTCCTGCAGAGTGTGCGCAGCAACAATCGCCTCACCTACGAAAGGTATGTACGGGAGTATGTCGAGTCCGTCGGCGAGGACCAGAGCACGGGCTCGCTGAGCGGACCAAGGGTCGAAGGATACGCCGAGACCCACATCAAGACGACCGACCCGCTTGCATCGGCACGGGTGTCGGCGCTCAAAGCCTGGTTTCAGTATCTGAAGAAGCACGACTACACCCCTCAGAACTTCGGCACGGTAATACGCCTACGACGGTCCGGACGCTCGCGAGGGAAGGTGTCTGCCGTCAGCTCCGGGGCTGTTCCTCTGGATGTCACAGCCGACGGGCTTGGCGCAATGAAAGCGGAACTGGAGACGCTGGAGGGGGAGGCGCCGAAGCTGATCGAGGCGATCGCAGCCGCCCGAGAGGACAAGGACTTCCGCGAGAACGCGCCCCTCGATGCAGCTCGCGAGGCACTTGCGCAGAATGAAGCCCGGCGCCGCAGGCTCGAAGACGAGATTCGCCGTGCCCGTATCGTGAGCGACCGGGGCGGCGACCGCGCAGTCCTCGGATCCTCCGTGACCATTACGAGGGTCGACAACGGCCAGAAGGCGACCTACAGGCTCGTCGGAATACGGGAAGCCAACGTTCGAGAAGGCAAGATCTCGGTCGAGTCTCCCGTCGGACACGGGCTCCTCGGCCGCGCGGTCGGCGAGGAAGCCACGGTCTCGACCCCTACAGGAGAAGTTCTCTTCCGCGTCGACAACATCGACGCGTCGGATGGCTAGCCTCGCGCTCGGGCTGACTCGGAATCCCCCGGCACTGCAATAGCCCCCGGCACAGAAGGCTCTGCCGTCCGGTGACGCGACGCGCGCCGTTCCCTCTTTTGCCGTCCGCACTTGCCCCCGTCCGGCACACACGCCGTACTCGCTCAGGAAAAAGGGGGGATCAGAGTAAGATAATGGGTAAAGTGCTTGACGCCATTATCATTTGTTCTTATCTTTACTTCGTTCGACGCAGTTCTCTCCGCCGGAGTGAGGTATCTCATGAATATCGTGAGCAGGGACGATCGGCCGACCGTTCCAACCGAGCCCCCCGGGAGTACATTCTTCGTCGCTGGCTCCGCGGGGTGGAGCTGGTGGAAGAGCCACGGAGACGAGCTGGACGACTAACGGCAAAACCGCGGACCCCCCGCGTGCTTTGCACCGGCACCGGACCACCTCAATTTCCCCGCCACCGTGGTGCCGGCAGAGAGGGCCCCAGCCGGGGCCCTCTCTTCGTCCCCGGGGGTTCGCCGTTTCCGGTCCAACGCCGCACCCCGACTCAATCCAAAACAGAGTTCGTGAGACAATCTGTCCGACCTATCTGGGAGCCTCTATGAAGATCCTCACGCTATCTCTCCTGGGCGCCGGGCTCGTCCTCACGGTGTTGATAAGCGCGGCCTGCGGCCAAACCTCCGAGCCGCTCGATGCCACAGGAGTAGAGCCCGCCCCGAAGGTCCCCTCCGGTGTCATTCCGGCGGGCGCTCCGATGATCGACCAGAACAATCTGAAGTTCAGTCCCAACAAACTCACTGTGAAGGCAGGAAATGTCATTTACTTCCGGAACGACGAGACTGCTATCCACACGGTCACAGTCAATGGCCGCAATGTCACCGGGGACATGCGGCGGAACGATGTGCACTCCTGGGCGATAGATCTTCCGGGCGTTTACAAGCTCACCTGCGACTATCACCCGCAGATGAAAGCCACGTTGACGGTCGAGTGACGGTGATGCGGATGGCTGGCCGATGATCACGCATCTCCAGGGTTCGCTGGCGAGAATGGATGCCACCATCCCCGCCGTCGAAGTCGATGTCGGAGGCCTCCGCTACGAGATCCTTGTGCCCCTTTTCCTCTGGCCTGAACTCGAGTCCCTGGCCGCAGCCGGCCAGCCGCCTCAGCCCATAGGCCTTCACATTCACTACGTGGCGACAACAAACCAGCCCGTTCCCGTGCTCGTGGGATTCCTCCGCAGGGCGGAACGGGACTTCTTCCGTAAGTTCACGACGGTGGAAGGAATAGGGCCCGCGAAGGCCGTGAAAGCTATGACCGTTTCGGTCAGCACCATAGCCCGGGCGATCGAAAGCGAGGATCGGGCGGCGCTCGTTCGTCTGCCCGGCCTGGGAGCCCGAGGGGCCGACAAGATCATCGCAACTCTCCGCGGCCGGGTCACCGCGGAGGCGGCCATGCACGATGGAGCGATCGAACTCCCGGTCGACCAGGATGACATTCGCCGGAAGCGCCTCGAGAAAGATGCCCAGGAAGCCATCGTTGCACTGGGCTTCAGCCGTTCCGAGTCCCGTCGCTGGGTCGCCGAGGCTCTTCAGGAAGAGCCGGACACGGACTCCGTCGAGGACCTCACCCTGCTCGTCCTGCGGAGACGTGGGGCGCCTGCCGATCGGGATTAGCATCGTTTCCCCGGGACCGGACAGGGTGGCTGCCCCCGGCTACCATTGAGCGATGGAAGACGGCCATCCGCCGGATCAACCACCGAAGCCGTCGGATTCCACCCATCTCCCGAGCCCTCTCGTTCCGGAAGAGGATCAGCCCCTGACGACCGGAACGCCGCGTCGCCTCCGCCTCTGGCTCGAGCTTCTCACGCCCGTCGCGATCGTTATCGCGGGCCTCTCGATATCCGGAGCCGTCTGGCTCAACCGCGACGACTCCGAAGTCGCCCGCGCAGGCACGGTTAACGCCGCGCCCTCCGCGTCCGGAGCGGTCTCGGAAACCCCGACGGCCGACAGCACCACGCCCCGCTCCCTGCTGCAGACATTCCTTGACTACGGCACGGAGGCCGGCCTCGACAACGCGCAGTTCCAGAGCTGTCTGTTCGACGGTGGCGGTGTGGACCTTGTGACCGAGGACCTCAGGCTGGGTGCCGAGCTGGGCGTATCCGGGACGCCGACGTTCTTCGTCAACGACAAGAAGGTCGTGGGCGCACAACCACTCGCGATCTTCGAGGAGGTCATCGACCGCGAACTCTCGGACCGGCCGGAGAGCGTGGATGCCTATTCGGAAGCCATCAAAGCACTTGCCGCCACCTCTCCGCCGCGGTTCGAAATCGTAGCAAACAGACCAGACGTCTCCAACGCCACGTTCGAGGGAAGTCCGGACGCGCCGGTTGTGATCGCGGAGTTCAGTGACTTCCAGTGCCCGTTCTGCCAGCGATGGACGCGCGACACGCTCAGTTCGCTCCGCAGCCGGCTCGGGGAGGACGTCGCGCTGGCCTTCCTCCACTTCCCAATCGTCCAGATCCATCCCAATGCGGGGAACGCAAGCGTGGCGGCCTACTGCGCCGGACAGCAGGGAAGGTTCTGGGAGATGCACGACATCCTCTTCCGGGAGCAACAGCAATGGCAGTCGCTGACCAACTAGCGGCTCCCGTCCATACGCGAACTTGACTCCGCAGTCAGCTCAAGTGATTCTTCTGGAGATGCGTGTGCCGGCCCTGATTGCAGCTGCATTGTTCGCCGCCACGTTGACGCTTGCGTCTGCAGGTGCCGTGGCCGATCCGACACTCGCAGCAGAGCACTCCGTCCGCGTCCTCCTGGAGGAGCAGACCGCCGGCGGCGGGGGCCTCGACCTTTCCGTGCACGTCCTCTGGACCATCGCCGGCGCGATCATCGGAGCGGTCATCATGGCCTATCTATACCTTCTGAAGCGGGGCGTGGGCGGGTTCGCCGAGAACCCGGATTGGGTTGCCCCGATTTCCATCGAACCGAGCAGCAGCTTCCCGGAGGAGGCCGAAGACGACGACCACCACGATTCCAACGGTCACAGCTGATTTGGCCGCCCCGCTTGGCCTCCCGAACGCCGAGGTCTGGCTCGTTCCCTACCATGAGGCCTGGCCCGATCTCTTCCAGGCCGAGGCCGACCGGATCCGCGCTGCCTGTGGTCCCGAACTGCTAGAGATCGTCCACGTGGGCAGCACCGCCGTTCCCGGGCTTGCCGCCAAACCCATCATCGACATGATGCTCGGCGTCGGGAACATTGCGGACGAGCGGCAGCTGCGCCTGCCGCTCCGCGGCCTGGGTTACGTCCGCATGGGCGACTACGGAGTCCCCGGGCGCATCTTCTACAGACGGAAGACGCTGTCGACGCACCACCTTCAGGTTGCCGAGCAGCATTCCCCCTTCTGGCAGGACGAGATTCTCTTCAGAGACATCCTCCGGGGGGACACCCTGGTGGCCCGGCGCTACGAAGCACTCAAGAGGCAGCTGGCAAAGGAGTTTCCTCACGATCGGTCCACCTACACTGCCTCCAAGACGGAATTCATCCTCGGCGCCCTGGCCCGTGCCCGGGCACACGGGAAGATCGCCTAGCCGCCGTATCCGGCCTCTCTGGCGGACCGCCAGAACTCCCCGGCACGAGCATACTGATTCATGAGGAATCCGTAGACTCCGGGCTTCGCGAGCAAAGCGTCGAGGCAACGCTGGCCGAGCCACCGGTCGATCACCGCCGGATGAGAGTCGGGATTCACGACATCGACCGCCAGGCCGGGCTCGAAACCTCCCGGGGGAGCGGGCATCCCGGCAGGTTGATCCGCAAGCAGCCCCCGGTCGGTCAGCGAGGCGATCGCGTCCTCCAAACGCGCGGCGAACACCTGCCCGACCCGGGGCCCGGCGCCCGCCAGGTACTCGGAGGGGTTGGCCGACTCTTCGATGCCCGCCACAACGGCCGTGCAGTGATCCACCCGGAACGTGTCGTCACCTGCCGCCCGGGATGGTGGTAGACCGAGAGAGAGAACACCCAGGAGTGCGATTTCGATGCTGCTGAGGTCGTCCAGGTCGAGTGCCATTCCACCACTCTAGCCGGTCGCATCGGCGCCCCCGGAGGGGGCACCGGGAGCCGGTGTCGTGACCGATCCTCTCCCTTGCCACTGACCGGTACTCGGCCCATACTGAAGGTGATCCGCCCGGGAGCGGATCGTTTTTGTGTCTGCCCCCTTGGAGGCGCTTGCCCGGGTGGCGCAACGGTAGCGCAACCGATTTGTAATCGGTAGGTTAGGGGTTCGATTCCCCTCTCGGGCTCCAGTCGTCTTGCACCCTGGAGGCGACCATCGCGGAGGGATGGCCGAGTGGTTAAAGGCAACAGACTGTAAATCTGTCCCGCATAGCGGTACGGAGGTTCGAATCCTCCTCCCTCCACCAGCACCGACACGGCCCGGGTTGCTCATTTGCCCCGAACCGGGAAGGTAGACAAGGAAGGATGCCCTCATAGCTCAGCAGGTAGAGCGCGTTCTTGGTAAGAACGAGGTCTCCGGTTCGAGCCCGGATGAGGGCTCCACCCTTCCAGCCCGGCGCCGCGCCGGAATTAAGTAAGAAAGAGTCCGTTCAGGAGACAACGAGGCAGAGATGGCGAAGGCGAAATTCGA
>CAZHMF010000048.1:0-16763 GCA_964533605.1 uncultured Anaerolineaceae bacterium | reverse complement strand
GTTTTTGGGGTGAAGGCTGTTTCGGCGCTCTTTCTGCTCGCCTGTGCGGCGGGCACGGGCTGGCTGGCTCACCTCCTGGGACGGGAAGCCGGGCTCGGCGTCGGGTTGGTCGGCCTCCATCCGCTCTTCCTCTGGGAGTACGCTGCCGGCGGACACAACGACACAATCATGGCCGCGTTCGGCGTCATCGCCGCCGCTCTGATCGTGAGGATGTCCGTGCGCTCGGTCACCGGAGGCCTGGCGGCAGGTGCAGCATCGGTTCTCTCCAAGTTTGCGGTCGTGGTCGCCGTCCCTCTTCTGGCGGTGTGGTGGTTTCCGCGCCTCAGATGGCCGATCGCGGCCGCGACGGCGATTGGTGCCGGGGCCATGGTGAGCTTCTTTCTGGTGGTGAGAACCGCAACGGGAGGGCCGGCACTCTCGGTCTCCACGCCGACGGTCTGGGGAACTCTGGCCGACCCGCTGGGGGGGACGGATTACATGGCCGAGGCCTTCTACGTCCTCTTCAGCCTGATCGCAGCCTGCCTGGTGGCCTTTCACCCGTTGAGAACGAGAGAGCAGCTGGTTCAGGCATCCGGTCTGATGCTTTTCCTGCTCGTCTTCGCGATCCCCGGCTACCATCCCTGGTACCAGATCTGGTACTTCCCCTTCGCAGCGGTCTCGTTCACCGGGAGCCTGCGCAACGCTGTTCTTTTGTTCAGCCTCGGTGCCTTCGTGCCGCTGTTCGGATTCCATTGGAGAGCTCCGATCGAGGAGACTCTGCTGATCCCGGATCCGATGCACACGCTCGCCGTTCTGTTCTGGGGGGCCGTCCTCGTCGTACTCGTGGCCCCGTGGAGCAGGGGCTCACCGGAAGGGGGCAGGCCGGCCGGGGCACTCAGGAAAGGAGGGTGAAGTGAGTGTGGAGACGGCGATGGAGGCCGGGCCTTGCCACGAGGAGGCCGCGCACCCAGGGGTCGGGCTGGTTGAACTGAAGCCTGCCCCCGAGCACATCGGTGACTCTCAGTCCGGCGGCCAGGCAGAGTGCGGCACCGGCGGCCACATCCCATTCGCTGCGTCCGTAGTTCGTGACCACAGCGTCTCCCCGTCCCGCTGAGATGAGCCCGAGCCGGTAGGCGACGCTCCCGACACCCTTCCGTTTCCCTCCGCGGGGGATCGGAAGACCGTGATCGTGGTCCGCCTCTCCGTGTCCGACAAGCACGCTGAATTCGGCGGGCGGTTCCTCGGTCTCGAGTTCAACTGCCCCGTCGACCTCGGAAGCGAGCATCTCCTCCGTAGCGGGGTTGTAGACCACTCCGAGGGCCGGCTCGGTACCGCTGACCAGGGCGACCGAGATGGCATATTCAGGCCGTCCCACCAGGTATTCACGGGTACCGTCGATGGGATCGACGATCCAGACGCGTTCGTGCCGGAGGCGTTCTCCGGTATCCACATGTTCTTCGCTGAGCCAGCCGGTGTCCGGAAACGCCCCGATGAGGCGGGCGTGGAGGATCTCAGCGGCCCGCAGGTCGGCTTCGGACACAAGCTCCCGGCCGTGCTTGCGGCCGAAGCGGACGCCCTCTGCACGCATGCGGGCTACCTCGACGCCGGCCTCCCGGGCTGCGGCGATGGCGGTCTTGAACTCTTGCTGCACCGGCTCCTCGGGGGCCGTCGGTGAGGAGGCCCCGCCCAAGGTTATCGCGTCAGTCGTTTGTCCGCGGCAAGAAGCACCATGGTCGTTCGATGGAAGGGGGAATGTTTCTTTGTTTGCGGCACACGCCCGTGCTATAGTCGGCCCGTCTTCGGGACGAATTTCACAATCGACACCAGGCCGTGTTATACGAATTCGGGCACATTGGTGTCCTCATAGTTATAGCTATCGTGTTTCCGATCGGCGCCCTGATGGCGTCGTGGGCGATCAGCTTCGTCCGCATCAGGCCGAGGGTCCCCTCGGACCCGGTGAAAGACGATACGTATGAGTGCGGGCTGCGAACCGAGGGGTCGACCCGGGTGCAGTTCAACTTCCGGTTCATCACGGTGGCGCTGCTCTTCGTGATCTTCGATGTTGAGATAGTGTTTCTGTTCCCCTGGGCCGCCGTTTACGACGCGCTGGGCTGGCAGGGCTACTTCGAGGGGCTCCTCTTCATCGGAATCCTCTGCGTGGGCCTGCTCTACGCCTGGAAGAAGCACGCACTGGAATGGCGCCTGTGACTCGCTGGCTGAGCGGCAACGAGCTGGCGGCAGAGGTGGAGCGGCTCGCTCCGGGTGCTTCCCTGCGGACGACCGCCACGGCGTGCTACGTCGAGCCGGGGAGGCTTGTCGAGGCGGCAATCGCTCTGAGGGATGATCCGGAGACAGACCTGAAGCACCTGACCAGCCTCTGCGGAGCCGATTACTGGGACAGGCTCGAAGTGGTTTACCACATACAATCGTTCGAGCGAAACCAGATTGCCACTCTGAAGGTGGACCTCCCTGATCGTGAGAGCCCCGCCGTGCCGAGCGTTGTCCCCGTCTGGCATGGTGCCTGGATGCAGGAGTGCGAGGCCTACGATCTCTTCGGGATAGTCTTCGAGGGGCACCCCAACCTCCACCGGATCCTGCTCTGGGAGGGGTACCCGGGGCATCCCCTGCGCAAGGATTTCCTATCGATGCCGGGCGGCCTGCACCCAGGCCTTGGTGACTTCCCCGGAACCACTCCCCGCGAGGAGCCTCCGGTGAGGCGGGTCGAATGAGTGATATCAAGAGCGAGCCGCTCGTTGTCAATATCGGCCCTCAACACCCATCGACACACGGCGTATTCAGGGTGAAGGTCACGGTGGACGGCGAACGGATCGTCGACGCGGAGATGATCATGGGCTATCTCCACCGCTCGATGGAGAAGCTCGCCGAGGAGAGGACGTACACCCAGAACATCCCGTTTACCGACCGCACCGATTACCTTTCGAGCATGTCCAACAATCTCGGATACTGTCTCGCGGTGGAGAAGCTGGCAGGGATCGAAGTACCGCCGCGGGGGCAGGCGATCCGCGTGATAATGGCCGAGCTTCAACGGCTCGCGAGCCACTGCATGGCGCTCGGGGCTCTCTCAAACGATGCCGGCGCCTGGCAGACGCCGATCATGTGGTGTTTTCGAGAACGCGAGAAGGTACTCGACGTGTTCGAGATGACCTCCGGTGCGCGGCTTACCTGCAATTACATGCGGATCGGAGGGGTCGCCTTCGAGCCCCCGGCCGAGTTCGAAGCAGCCGTCCGCAAGGTCCTCGCCGACTTCCCGAGGTTCCTGGATGAGCTCGAAGGCCTGCTCTCGGGCAACGAGATCTTCCAGGCGCGGACTCGCGGTGTAGCAGTGATCCCACCGGATCTGGCGGTGAATGCGAGCCTTGCCGGGCCGATGCTCCGCGGCAGTGGTATTGCCTGGGACATTCGCAAGGCCGACCCCTACTGTGGCTACGAGACGTATGAGTTCGAGATCCCGATCGGCTACCAGGGAGATGCCTTCGACCGTTACCTCGTGCGGCTGGAGGAGATGCGCCAGAGTCTGAAGATCATCAAGCAGGCGCTGGACGGCCTCCCGGGTGGACCCCACAGCACGGAGATACCGCTCGCCCTGAGGCCGCCGGCCGGCGAGTCCTATGCGCGCGTGGAGGGGCCGAGAGGGGAGCTGGGCTACTACCTGGTCAGCGATGAAGGGCCGTCGCCGTTCAGGTTCCACATCCGAGCGCCGTCCTTCATCAACCTGAGCGCCTTCAAGGAGATGACCGTTGGCGGCACTGTTGCCGATGCCATCGTTGCGCTCGGCTCGGTCGACATCGTGGTCGGGGAGATCGATCGATGATCAATCCCGTAGCCGTATCCGAGCACTGGTACGACATCCGCGACCTCGCGAACCTCTCCCGTGAGGTCCTCGAGGGGCTCGACAAGATCGCCCCCGATGGGGTCGTGTTCGTAGCCGCATCGCTCATTGGTTTCGTGGCCACATTCCTCATCTTCGTCCTCCCGACGCAACTCTTTCTCGGCGTCCTCGGCGAGCGGAAGATCATCGGACGGGCGCAGTCCCGCTTCGGCCCCAACCGGGTCGGGCGGTTCGGGGTCCTTCAGCCGATCGCGGACACGATCAAGCTCTTTCAAAAGGAAGCACTGATGCCCCGGGCGGCCGACTCGCCGGTCATGAATCTGGCGCCGGTCCTCTTCGTAGCACCCGCGGTGTTGCTGTTCGCCGTGATCCCGTTCGGCCCGCGGATGATCGTGGCGGACATCGAGGTGAGTTTGCTCTACTACCTCGCCATAGCATCGCTTCCGGTGATGGCGTCTTTCATCGCCGGCTGGAGCCACAACAATAAGTACAGTGTGTTCGGGTCCATGCGGGTGATCGCGATGGCGATCAGCTACGAGATACCGATGGTGTTGGCGCTTCTCGGCGCGGTCCTCTTCGCGCAGACAGTCAGCCTTCAGGGGATGGTGTTCTGGCAGAAGGACGCCGACATCTGGCTGCTCCTCCTCCAACCGCTCGGATTCCTGATCTTCTTCGTTGCGAGCAGCGCCGAGTTGAACCGGACGCCCGCGGACATCGCCGAGGCCGAATCGGAGATCGTGGCGGGCTACCTCACCGAGTATTCGGGGATGAAGTGGGGCCTCTTCTATGGGATGGATATCGCATATGCCCTTGCCGCCGCCTCCCTCGGCGCGACCATCTTCCTGGGCGGCTGGTCGGTCTTCGGCCTCGAGGACTGGGTCCCGTCGTGGCTGCTGCTGGTCATCAAGATCGACATGTTGTATCTGCTGCTGATCTGGACACGAGGGACACTTCCCCGTCTCCGCATTGACCAGCTCACGGCGTTCAGCTGGAAGTTCCTCGTTCCGATGGCTCTGGTGAATCTCTTCCTTGCCGCGACCGAGAGGATGCTCTGGGTCGATCGGGGATGGGACGACTCCGTCCTCTACCTGTTTGCCGTCGTGAATATCGCTCTCTCTGCGGCTGTTCTGGTGGCCTGGTCCCGGTTGCTCGGTCATCGTGGGGGGGCCGTTCCCACGAAACCGAGGATGGTCAGTGAAGCCGGTGGCTACGTGCCGCTGGGAGGAGAACGCTGATGGAGGGTTTTGGCGCAGGGTTCACGTTCTGGGTGCTGACGGCTGTGGCGGCCGTGTCCGGCGGCGGCGTAATGCTCGCCCGGAGCACGTTCCACGCAGTGCTCTTTCTCGTGGTGACGTTCGTTGCCGTCGCCGGTTTCTTCGTCCTTCTGTCCGCGGATTTCCTGGCGATGGCCCAGATCATCATCTATGTGGGCGCGATCGCGGTGCTCATGCTCTTCGCGATCCTGCTTACGCCGCGGGCGGCCCGCGACAACGGCGAGACGTGGATGGCGCTGCCGGCGCTGCTCCTGGGGCTCGGCCTGGCCGCGCTCATGCTGTTTGTCATCTTCGACACCACCTGGGCCGAGGCGGCCGAACCGCCGGCAATCGGTATCACGGAGATCGGTGATGCCCTGCTGAACACGTGGGCCCTGCCTTTCGAGCTCGCGTCTGTGCTGCTTACGGCAGCGCTCGTCGGCTCGATTCTGCTCGCCCGCTCGACGGCTGAGGACCGGGAGGATCGTTCGTGAGCCCCGGCATTGAGCACTTCCTGACCGTGGGCGCGCTGCTCTTCTGCCTGGGGCTGGTGGTGGCGCTCTCCAAGAGGAACGCCATCGGGGTCCTCATGGGCGTCGAGTTGATGCTGAACGCCGTGAACCTGACGTTGCTGACGTTTGCCCGCTTCGCCGAGCCGGACCGCCCGGTGGCGGGTGCGACATTTGTCGTCTTTATCCTGACGGTGGCCGCCGCAGAGGCGGCGGTTGCGCTTGCCCTTGCGGTTGCGGTCTATCGCAGTCGTGAGACGGTCGATGTCGACCAGATCACCCTGTTGAGGTCCTGAATCCGTGTGGGTTGAATTGATGAAGGTACGCAACGGGTTCATAGCCGAGACGTGGCGAGAGCTCTTCGCGGCGGAGGGGTTGTCGGTCCGAGTGATTCCGCCGGTCGACAAAGAGGGCACTCGGTCGCTCCGGTTGCCGCGGACCCTGTACGTTCCGAGCGGCAAGTCGCATGTCGCCCGCGAAATCCTGAGGAAGATCTAGAAGATGCTTACGCTGGCAGCGGAGACGGTTGCTGGACCCACGTACGCCGAGCAGGCGCTGTGGGCGATCATCGCGTTTCCGCTTGCTGCTTTCGTACTGATTACGCTCTCGTTCCGGCGCCTGCCGCAGGCGGCCGGCTTCCTGGCGCTAGGTGCCATCGGAGTCTCCTGGGCGCTGTCGGTCGGGGCCCTGCTCAATGTCCTCGATGCCGACGGCGGTGTGCAGACCTACGCGCACGAGTGGTTCGCGGCCGGCAGTCTCGTGGTCAACCTCGGGGTCCGGCTGGATGGCCTCACGGCGGCGATGCTCATGGTTGTCACGTCGGTCTCATTCCTCGTCCAGTTGTTCTCTTTCGGGTACATGGAGGGCGATCCGGGAAGAGGTCGTTACTTTGGGTACATGGCACTGTTCACGACATCGATGCTCGGGCTCGTGCTGGCGGACAACCTGTTCATGCTCTTCATATTCTGGGAGCTGGTTGGCCTCTGTTCGTATCTCCTGATCGGGTTCTGGTTCCACAAGCCGGCGGCTGCCGCTGCAGCCAAGAAGGCGTTCATCGTGACCCGGATCGGTGACCTCGGGCTGCTTGCCGCCCTCCTGCTCATCTGGAGGGAGGGGCAGACGTTCGAGATCACCGAGATCCAGAAGCTGGCCCTCGAAGGTGGTATGTCGGCCTCGATGATCACCTGGTTCGGGCTGGGGTTGTTCGCCGGGGCGGCGGGAAAGAGCGCCCAGTTCCCTCTCTATGTCTGGTTGCCGGACGCGATGGAGGGCCCGACCCCGGTGTCGGCGCTGATCCACGCCGCGACGATGGTCGCCGCCGGCGTGTATCTGATGGCCCGTTTCTTCCCGGTTCTCCAGGCTTCCTCTGATGCGGCCGAAACCGTCGCCTGGATTGGAGGGATCACGGCGCTCATAGCGGCGACGATCGCCATGGTCCAGACGGACCTGAAACGAGTTCTCGCGTACTCCACAATCAGCCAGCTCGGCTACATGATGCTCGCCCTCGGAGTCTTCGGTTATGCCGCCGCCGTCTTCCATCTGTTCACCCATGCTTTCTTCAAGGCATTGCTCTTTCTGGGAAGCGGGTCGGTCAATCACTCCACGAACACGTTCGACATGCGGAAGATGGGGGGCCTGCGAACCGTAATGCCCGTCACTTTCTGGACCTTCATCATCGGGTCACTGAGCCTTTCGGGGATATTCCCTCTGGCGGGATTCTGGTCGAAGGATGAGATTCTTCACCATGCCTGGGTGGAGAATCGGGCCCTCTGGTGGCTCGGGGTCAGTGCCGCCTTCCTGACCGCGTTCTACATGTTCCGCGCGATCTTCATGACGTTCTTCGGCGACTACCGGGGCGGAGAGCCGGTCGACCACGACGATCCGGATTCCCACTTCCATGGCGATCCGGCGCGCCCCCACGAGTCGGCCTGGGTGATGACGGTTCCCCTCGGCGTTCTCGCCCTCGCGGCGGTCTTCGCGGGCTGGTTCAATGCGGCCGGGATAACCGAAGGTTTCGCTCACCTGGTCGACGGGGCTCTCCCCGAGGTGCACGGCGAAGGTTCGGAGTTCAGCTGGTGGATCGCCGGCAGCTCCACCGCCGTGGCGCTGCTGGGCATTGGCATCGCCTGGGCGATCTACTACCTGCGCGTGGTGGAGAGCAGTTCAATCCGGGCCGTCGCTTTGCCGCTGACCGCTGTTTTCGAGCGCAAGTATTTCCTCGATCTCATCTACGAGGACCTGTTCGTGAAGCGGATCTTCCAGCGCGGGTGGAACCGGCTTCTCGAGCTCAACGATACGTACATCGTCGATGGCGCAGTCGACGGGTCGGCCCGTCTGACCAGGCAGGTGAGCGGCTATCTGCGATCTGTCCAGTCGGGCCAGCTTCAGGCCTACGGCGCGATTCTTGTGGCGGGCGTCATTGTTGTCGTACTCGCCGTCTATGCGGTAGACCCGCTGTGAGGAGACGCAAGTGGAGCTGACCGCAATTCTCTTCCTCCCGGCGCTTGCCGCGGCGGTGATCCTTCTCCTCCCGAAGGAGTCGGAAGGGTCGGCGCAGTACGTTGCTCTTGCCGGCGCCCTGGCGTCACTGGCTGCCTCGCTCATCGTCCTCGCCGGATTCGACGTCGGAGCCGAGGGGTTCCAGTACACCGTCCGGGAGCAATGGGTCGACACCGGCGGATTCGCGCTCGAATACCATCTTGGCGTTGACGGTCTCAGTCTGCCGCTCGTCGTGCTGACGACGATCCTGACGACCGTCTCTGTTCTCATCTCGTTCAGCGTGAAGACCAGGCAGCGCGCCTACTACGCCAGTCTGATGCTTCTCTCGACGTCTGTTCTCGGCGTCTTCATGGCATTGGATTTCATGCTGTTCTTCCTCTTCTGGGAACTCGAACTGTTCCCGATGTATCTGCTCATCTCCGTCTGGGGCTCGGGTCGCAAGGTGTACTCCGCGACGAAGTTCGTGCTCTTCACCGTTGCCGGCTCGGCGTTCATGCTCGTTGGCATTCTCGCCCTCGCATTTGCCGGCAACACGTTCAACATCGCGCTGCTCGTCGAGGGCGATGTCGTGGGCGACGCCATCCTTCCGCTTGGCTGGGTCTTCTTCTTCCTGTTTGTCGGATTTGCCGTAAAACTGCCCGTCGTGCCGGTTCATACCTGGCTTCCCGATGCGCACAGCGACGCGCCCACCGCCGTCTCGGTGATGCTCGCTGGCGTGCTCTTGAAGATGGGCGGCTACGGTATCCTTCGCGTTTGCGTATCGATACTTCCCGAGCAGGCGGATGAGTTCGGCATCTGGCTGGCGGCTCTGGGAGCCGCGAGCGTCCTCTACGGTGGGTTCATCACCCTGCGGCAGACTGACGTGAAGCGCCTGATCGCGTATTCGTCAGTGAGCCACATGGGCATTGTCCTCCTCGGGATAGGAGCTCTGGGGACGGTGAGCATGACCGGTGCCACCTACCAGATGCTTGCTCACGGCCTGATCACGGGCTTGCTCTTCGTGATGGTAGGGCTCATGTACGAGCGTACCCACACACGCGAGATCGGCCGCCTCGGGGGACTTGCCCGGCAGATGCCGCTGATCGCGGCCGGAATGGTGTTCGCCGGAATGGCAAGCCTCGGACTGCCGTCTCTTGCCGGGTTCATCGCGGAGGTCACGGTCTTCCTCGGTTCGTTCGACAGGTACGAGTGGGCGGTTCTGATGGCCCTCGGCGGAGTGGTTCTGTCTGCCGGATACATTCTCTGGACGATGGAGCGTGTCATGTTCGGTCCCGTCCGCGAGGAGTGGAACAACGTCTCCGATCAGAACCACTGGTGGGAGCACGCCGCCGTGGTCTCTCTGGTGGCGCTGGTGATCCTCCTGGGTGTCTTCCCGTCGTTCATGATGGACATAATAACGCCCGCCATCGAGGCGATCCCGAGGGTCGCCACATGACCGCACTCGATATCGCCGGGCCTCAGCTCGCAGTCCTGCTGGCTGCTGCGATGGTGGTAGTGGTCGATGCTCTCGCCCCGTCGCAACGTCGCCTGCTCCCCTACATTGCCCTCGCAGGGGTGCTCCTGTCGGCGGCCTGGACCCTTTCGTGGGCCTCGCGTGACGTCCTCCCCAAGGCTGCCTTCGATGGGACTCTGGTGCTCGACGACTTCTCGATCTTCTTCTACTTCCTGTTCGCCGGCATAGCGGGCGCGGTGATCATCGCGTCCATCGACTGGGTGAATCGCGAAGGAAGGTCGGAGGCCGAGTACTACGCACTGGTCCTGGTGACGGCGAGCGGGCTCATGTTTCTCTCGGCCGCACGCGATCTCATCACGATCTTCGTTGCGCTCGAACTTTCTTCGATTCCCCAGTACGTCCTCGCCGGTTGGGGGAAGGACCAGCGTTCGAGCGAGGCGGGCCTGAAGTACCTGCTCATCGGAGCGGTCGCCTCGGCCCTTCTCCTCTACGGGATGGCGCTTCTCTACGGCGTCACAGGCTCGACACACCTTGCGGACATCGCCGCATCGGTTGCCGGTGAGGGCGAGTCCAACCGCTCGGCACTCATTCTCGCTACCGTAATGGTTCTAGCCGGTTTTGGTTTCAAGATGGCAGTGGTTCCATTTCAGATGTGGGTCCCCGACGTGTACCAGGGCGCACCCACGCCGGTTGCCGCTTTCCTCTCGGTGGGTTCCAAGGCGGCGGCCTTCGCCGTCGTCGTGAGGCTGTTTTTCGAAGGCCTCCGTGCCGATGTGCTGAGCGACGACTGGTCGATGATCTTCGCCGTCCTCGCGGCGGCGTCGATGACGGTCGGGAACGTCATGGCTGTCGTGCAGACGGACATCAAACGGCTGCTTGGATACTCGTCCGTGGCGCAGGCAGGAACGATCCTCATCGGGCTGGCCGCGATCTCCACGGGCGAGGACGCGTTCGTGCTCGGAGCCAGCGGCGTGTTGCTCTTTGTCGCGACCTACGCCTTCACTAACCTCGGGGCCTTCGTGGCCGTGATTGCGATCTCTCAGCGGATCGGAAGCGACAGGATCGAGGACTACAGAGGGATGTGGCAGCGGTCTCCGGTGCTGGCCCTCGGATTGGCGTTCTGCCTGATTTCCCTGACCGGGATCCCGCCGACGGCGGGCTTCTGGGCCAAGATCTACCTCTTCAATGCGGGCGTGCGCGCCGATCTCGCCTGGCTCGTGATCATCGGGGTGGTCAACTCGATCGTCAGCGCCTACTACTATCTCGGAATCGTGCGCCAGATGTTCGCGACCGAGCCGGCGGGAGAGGGCGATGTCGTGCCGGTGACGCCGACGATCGCCGTCGTTCTTGGAGTGGCAGCCGCCGGCGTGTTGGTGTTCGGAATCATCCCGGCCCCGCTCATCGAGGCGGCGCGAGACGCTGCGGCCGGATTCGGTGCGGGCTAGTTCCTTGGCGTACGACATCAGCATCGAAGTGGAGGGGGACTCCAATGCGGTCGAGGTGGGCGGACTGGCGGCGCTCGCGAGGAAGGTCCTGGCCGGGGAGCGGCGCGATCGGGACGCCTCGTTGAGCTGTCTGCTGACGGACGATGCAGCCATCCGGTCTCTGAACCGGCAGTTCCGCGGCCTGGACGAATCCACGGATGTGCTGGCATTCGCCGATGAGCCGGACCCTTCCTTTATCGAGGGCGAGACGGCCGCGGACTACCTCGGCGACATCGCCATCAGTCTCGAGACGGCAGCTTCCCAGGCTGCCGAGGCCGGCCTCAGCATCGAAGATGAGGTGTCCCACCTCATGGTCCACGGGATACTCCACCTCTGCGGGTATGACCACGTGACGGGGGAGGGCGATGCCGCGCGGATGCGGGCGCGGGAAGAGGACTACCTCGCGAGCCCTGCCATCCATCACCACTAGCGACGGCAGGCGGCCGCGGCGTGCCTCAGAAGCGACACATTTGTTCTATACTTGGGCTACCCATCACCCCGGGGAGCCCAGCTTAAGTGCTTTACGGCAAGTGGCGGCCGCAGGGATTCGGCGAGGTCGTCGGCCAAGATCACATCGTGACCACGCTTCGGAACGCCCTCGCATCCGGTCAGATCGCTCATGCGTACCTTTTCTGCGGCCCCAGGGGCACGGGAAAGACGACGACGGCGAGGATCCTCGCCCGGGCTCTGAACTGCGAGAAGTTGACCGCAGGCGAGCCCTGCGGCTCTTGTCCTTCCTGTGATGCCATCTCCCGCGGAGCGGCGCTCGATCTGATCGAGATGGACGCCGCCAGCAACCGGGGGATCGAGGATGTCCGCGAGCTCCGCGAGAAGATCGCCTACGTTCCCAGCGACCTTCAGAGGAAGGTGTATCTGCTGGACGAGGTTCACGAGCTGACATCGCACGCCTTCAACGCGCTCCTCAAGACGCTGGAGGAGCCGCCTCCACACGCGGTGTTCATCCTTGCAACGACAGAGGTTCACAAGCTACCGGCAACGATCATCTCGCGGTGCCAGCGCTACGACTTCCACCGCATCCCCAACCAGGCGATCGTCGGCCGCCTGCGGGAGATCTGCGACAGCGAGGGGTTCGATCTGCCCCAGGAGGGCCTGATGGCGATCGCGGTCCAATCTCGCGGTGGACTCCGCGACGCCATCACGCTCGTCGAGCAGGTTGTCGCCCGGTATGGCACCTCTCCCTCCACCGAAGAGGTGCATGAGGCACTGGGTCTCATCACCGACCCGAGGAGCCGGGCGATGGCCTGCTCCATCCTCAGGTCCGAGCTTGGACCGGCCCTCACACTGGCGCGCGAGGTGGCGGACGACGGCCTCGACATGTCGCGGTTCACCCGGTCCGTGGTCGATCAGCTCCGGGGGGCACTGCTCGCATCGCTGGATCAGCCCCCCGACGGGTTCGAGGACACAGAACTGTCGACGCTCGCCCGGGAGGCCGGGACCGGAAGGCTAGTGGCGGCGATCGCTGAACTGGCCGGGGCCGACTTTCGGCTCGACCCGGGCAGCCCGGTTCCCCTGGAAGTGGCCTGCGCGGCGGCCGTCCTCGGCCCGGTGACGACCGAGCCCGCGGCGGCCGCTGGAGACGAGCGGGGGGCCAGAGTCGCCGCTTCCGGACCTGCCCGCGCCGGTGGCCGCCGGGACTCCGCCGCAGCGACCGCAGAAGAGACCGCCGAGGAGCGATTCCTGCGGGCGCTCTCCAAACGTTGCCGCCTTGTGAGCGTGCAGGCCGGTGCTCTGTTGAACGGTCAGTGTGAGGTAGTGAAGATCGAAGAGGACGAAGTCGTACTTGGCTTCTTCCTGCAGGCGCTGAAATCGAAACTGGAGGACTTTCTGCCCGTCGTGACCGACCAGGCAACGGGGATTCTTGGCAGACCGGTCAGAGTCACCCTTACGATGGTCTCCCGGAGTGAGCCCAGCCGGCGCCCCAAAGGCGGTCATCTCGCAGAGGCGGCAAAGGCGCTGGGTGCGACTCCGGTGAAGGGAGCGGCATCCGATGGCGAAGAGCAGCGGCCGCAATAGGTACCTCCGACGGTCGGGGGGAGGCGGAGGATCCGCGGGAGGCGGCCAGCAGGCCTTCGCACAGGCCCAGGAGATGCTCGCGAAGGCCCAGGCCGAATTGGCCGCGGCGACCGTGGAGGGTTCCGCCGGCGGGGGAGCGGTTCGCGTGACGATGAATGGCGAGCAGCAGATAACGGGAGTGGCCATAGAGCCGGATGTCGTCGATCCCGACGACGTCGACATGCTTCAGGACCTCATTCTGGCGGCAATCCACGATGCGGCGGAGAAGGCGAAGGAGCTTCAGCAGGAGTCGTTCGGGGCGATTACGGGGGGACTCAACCTGCCCGGTCTGGGGTTGGGGTAGGTGAACTCGGCCTCCGGGAGTGCCCGCGATCCTATCAGAGCCCTCGTCGATGCATTCCACAGGCTACCGGGGATCGGCCCGAAGTCGGCCCAGAGGCTCGCTTACCATCTGCTCCGCGTGCCGGTGGAGGAAGCCCAGGCGCTCGCGTCGGCGATCACCGAGGTGCGGGCCAGGGTCAAGCTTTGCTCGTCATGCATGAACCTCACCGAGCTCGATCCCTGCTCACTCTGCGCGGACGCGGGCCGCGACCCGTCGGTCATCTGTGTGGTCGAGCAGCCGCTCGATGTGACCGCCCTGGAACGGTCCGGTGGATTCGACGGCCGCTACCATGTGCTTCACGGCGTCATCAATCCGATGGATGGCGTGGGACCGGAGGATCTTCGTATCAAAGAACTCGTGTCGCGGCTGGCCGACGGCACCGTCAAGGAAGCCATCATGGCGACCAACCCGAGCCTGGAGGGTGAGGCAACGGCCATCTACGTGAGCCGTCTCCTCTCGCCGCTGGGCATCAGGGTGACGCGCCTCGCGCGCGGATTGCCGAGTGGGGCAGACCTCGAATACACGGATGATCTCACGCTCTCGCGGGCGCTGGAAGGACGTCAGGAGATCCGGTGACCGTCCGTCGTAGCCGCCTCTACAACACTGAGTGCGTCGTTCTCTCGCGGCGGAACATCGGTGAGGCGGACAGCATACTGACGGTCTTCTCGGCCGATCGCGGCCGGTTCGATGGAATCGCTCGGGGTGTGCGAAAGGCGCGGAGCAGGATGAGAGGTCACCTCGAACCGCTTACGAGGGTACGTGTCTTACTCGCCGCGGGGCGGTCCCTTGACGTGTTCACTCAGGCTGAGGCGGTAGCCGTTTATCGAAGGATCCACGAGGACCTCGATCGGTATGCGGCAGCCGTTTACGCGGCGGAACTGGTCCGCCGGTTCGCGCCGGAGCACGAAGAACAGCCCTGGCTGTACGCAGCGTTCGTCGAGTTGCTCGATCTGATCGACGACGGGACGCGCCTTTCCGTCGTTCAATCCTTTGAGACGAGACTCCTCCAGGGCTCCGGGGTCGGGTTGCAGGTCGGTGCCTGTGCTGCCTGCAGCGCTCCGTTGCCCGCAGCCGACGCTTTCTATGCACCGGCGGCGGGGGGATTGCTCTGTGATTCCTGCCGGCGAGGGGGTGAGGCCGGTCGCCTCGTCTCTCTGAGGGCAGTCAAGGTCCTGCGTCATGCCGCCCGTTCGACCATTTCCGAGTTCGCGGCCCTCAGGATGGATGAACCCCTTCAGCGTGAGGTCGAAAGCGTGCTGGCCGACGCCGTCCGCTTCGCCCTCGATGATGAGCCGCGGTCGAGCGGGTTTCTTCGAGAAGTACGATCGCTTTACCATTCAGAGGAGCGGACGGCTGCCGCGGGTGCACCCGCTGTAGAATCCGCAGACCAGTCCATCTGACCGGGGGATGATATGCCTCTATACGAGTACTACTGTGAGCCCTGCCACGGGATCTTCGAGGAATTGCGGCCGATGAGAGAGTCGTCCGAGCCCGTCCCATGCCCGGAGTGCTTCGAAGATGCGAGCCGGATCATGCCAACGTCCTTCGCAGCGTTCACCTTCCGAGGGGGTTACCCGCGACGGATTCCGGACGACGGAAAGTTTTATCACCTCGGCAAGAAGGTCTCGAAACTGGTCTCCCGGGGACGGCCAAATGAGCATCCCGAGGTCAACAAACCGAAGCCCAAGCCGGCAAAGCTGCGTGGCGAAGTGTCTGCGATACAGGACATGAAGGAAGCTGCCAGCAAGGGCGACTTGAGCGACCTCTACGGGATGAAGGTCAAGCCTGAAGAGGTGGAAACGGGCCTCGAAGGCGGAAAGCGCTACAAGAACCGCACTCCGAAGTACGGATAGCCCCACGGCTAGCTGCTTCGGCGGAGGACGTACTCACCGAGGTTCTCGAGACTTCGCCGGGCAGGCGTGTCGTCGAAGGGCTCCAGAGCTTCTACTGCCCGCTCGACGTAGGTGCGGGCCATGTTGGCCGAATCCTCGATGACCTCGGTCTCACGGATCATCGTGAGGGCCCTTGCCAGGTGCTCTTCGCGGTTGCGACGAGCCTTGAAGAACTTGCGGATAGGGTTGTCCTTCGGGTACCGCTCCAGCAGAAGCAGCCCGGGAAGAGTCAGGGTTCCCTCCCGGAGGTCGCTTCCCGCGGGCTTCCCCAGGTCCTCCTCCGTGCCGACGTAGTCGAGGATGTCATCCACGATCTGGAACGCCATCCCGAGCCGGTGGCCGTAGTCCCGGAGGGCCGAAACCTCGGGATCTCCGCACCCCGCCAGGCTCCCGCCGCCTTCCGTCGCGATCGCGAAGAGAGCGGCCGTCTTACCGGCGATCCGCCAGAGGTAGTTCTGGATGTCGCTGCCGACTTCGAACGCCGCGGCATCCTGATCCAGTTCTCCTCCGGTCATCTTCATGAGGGCGAGGGCAAAGAGGCGCGTCACGTGAAGGCTGCCGGTCCGGGTCACCATCTCCGCTGCGTTGGCGAACATGTAGTCGCCCAGGAGAACGGTGAGCGCGTTGTCGAAGACCGCGTTCGATGTGGGCCGCCCACGCCTGCTACTCGCACCGTCGACCACATCGTCGTGAACCAGGCTCGCCGTGTGGAGGAGTTCGATGGCCGTGCCGAGAGGGACGATGCGATTCAGGTTGTAATCACCGAAACTGCCGGCGAAGAGCACGAGCGCGGGACGGATCCGCTTCCCCCGGCCCTGGAGGGCGTGGTCCAGCATCTGTTTCAGCGCCGGGATCTCGATCTGCTTCGTCGACTCGAGGAGGTCCTCCACGAGTACCAGATCTTCTGCGATGGGCCCGTAGATCTCGTGGAGGTCGACCGTGGCGGATGTCATGCGTGCACCGTGCTCGCTCGCCGTCCGCTGCCGATCCCGAAGAGGGCGGCAGCGTTTGCAGTCGTTGCCGCGGCAATGTCGGCGGCCGTCACTCCGCGCACCTTCGCGACGGCCTCGCACGCATCCACTACAAATGCCGGCTCATTGCGCAGGCCGCGAGAGTGCTGAGGCGGGAGGTACGGGCTGTCCGTTTCGATGAGGAGAGAGTCCAGCGGAAGAGAGGCGGCCAACTCGCGCGTTGTGTCGGCCGATGGATATGTGACCACGCACGCGACAGAGACCAGGAAACCGAGCGCGGTGAAGTCACGCGCCTGAGCCGGCGAACCACCGAAACAGTGCATGACGCCCGGCGAACGGCCGGGCCACCTCTCTTGCCAGCGGGCCGCGAACTCCTCGAGCGGCGGCCGGATCGGGCCCTCCGCGGCGCCGGAGTTGAGAGTGACCGGCGTGGCCAGCCGCCGAGCGCGCGTCTGGA
>CAZHMF010000047.1:11637-17208 GCA_964533605.1 uncultured Anaerolineaceae bacterium | reverse complement strand
GGAGGTTTCGCATGGCATACGACAAGCCGATCCCGGATATCGAAGACCCGGTTTCGGCGCCGTTCTGGGAGGGAGCGCGGAAGGGTGAGCTGAGGCTTCCACGGTGCACCGACTGCAACCGCGTCCACTGGTATCCGCGACTCATCTGTCCCCACTGTCACTCCATGGACATCGAGTGGGTGAAGGCCTCGGGGGAGGGAACCATCCACACATTTGCGGTCCAGCATCGAGCGTTCGGTGGCTGGGCGAAGGAAGTTCCGTTCGTGACTGCGTACGTTGACCTCAAGGAGGGAGATCGAATGCTCACGGTTCTTCGGGGCGTCGATCCGGCAAAACCCCAGGAGATCCGAATCGGAACGAAGGTCCGCGTCGAATTCGAGCCTGCGAGCGAGGATGTCCACATCCCGTTCTGGCGCGTGGTCGAGGGGGACTGAAGATGGCCGGAGACCTCTCCAGGGCGGCAGCGATCGTCGGTGCGGCGGAGGCCAATGAGATCGGCTACCCGAGGACGCTGAAGACGGCCTTTCAGCTGCACGTGGAAGCTATCAAGAACGTCAGCGACCAGACCGGCATCCCCATTTCGCGGATCGACGGCGTCTTCGGTGCCACCGTCACGTCGCAGATCGCCGAGTATCTCGGCCTGCGCCCCAACTACATCGATACGACATCGGTCGGCGGCTGCTCCTTCGAGATGCACGTCCATCATGCTCTTGCGGCGATCCACGCCGGGATCATCGACGTGGCCCTCATCACGCACGGGCAGAACGGCTGGTCCGCCAAGAAGACCCGAGGACGGGGCTCGGGCATGCGACGGCCGTCGGGCGATGCCTGGTCGGGCGAGGCCCAGTTCGTGGCTCCGTACGGTCTGGCCGGTGCGCCGTCCAACTATTCCCACGCGATGACCCGGCATAATCACCGCTGGGGAAGCACTCCCGAGGACTTCGCGCACATCGCAGTGGTAACCCGGCAGTGGGCGACCCTCAACCCGCGCGCCGTGATGCACTCGAAGGAGACCCATGAGCATGGCGGCCCCATCACCATCGAGGATGTTCAGAATTCGAGGATAATTGCCTGGCCGCTGACTCTCCTTCACTGCTGTCTCGTGACCGATCACGGGGGAGCGGTGATCGTTGCGAGTCCCGAAGTAGCCCGGAGTGTTCGCACCAAACCTGTCTGGATCGCCGGTGCCGGCGAGAGCATGGGGCACTCCAACATGTTGGAGATGGAGGACTTCACCGCGACCTCCGCATCCGTCTCGGCTGCAACGGCCTACCGGATGGCCGGCATGGGCCCCGAGGACATGGAGCTCGCGATGATCTACGACTCTTTCACCGTTACGGCCGGGATCACTGCGGAGATGCTCGGCCTCGCACCTCGCGGCGAAGGGTTCACCCTCTGGAAGGAGGGCCACGCGGCCCCGGGCGGCCGCCTGCCCATCAACACGAACGGGGGCGGGCTCTCGTTCAACCACTCCGGCATGTATGGAATGCCCCTGCTCATCGAGGCCTACCGACAGCTCTCGGGAACCGCCGAGGACGGCGTTCACGGACTACCGGGAAAGCAGACCGGCGCCCGCTCCTGCGTGGTCAACGGCACCGGTGGAAGCCTCTCGACGACCGGCACACTGGTACTCGTAGCGGACTGACGGCGATCTTCAGGAAGCGGAATTCATGACTGACTCCCGCCTCGTCTACTCCACCGACGGAACGTCATCGCGAGACCTGCGGGAAGCTGCCCCTCGTCGCAGGAAGCCGGCCCGCTCCCGGAGCGGTTCGGTTCCCGACGACGGAGTGGTTCGCATCTCCCGTGAGAAGGCAGGGCGCAGAGGGAAGGAGGTCACCGTCATCCGCGGACTCCGTGGTTCGGCGGCCGACCTTCGATCGATCGCCTCGGATCTGAAGCGCGCCTGCGGTAGCGGGGGCTCAGTGAAGGACGGGATCGTGGAGATCCAGGGGGACCACAGGCAGGCAGTCGTCCGGCTGCTCGAGAAGAAGGGACTTTCAGCGAAGATCGCCGGAGGGTAGCGGCCGGTCGGCGTGAACGCCCGTGAGACCGACCCCTTCCTCTCCGGAGTATTCTGACCGGGCCGGAGGCTCCGGGGCCCCGGGTGAGCATTCATGAAGGTGTCTGTCGTTTCGCCCAACCGGCTGCGCGCGCCGGACCCCCTGCTCCCCGTAGGAGCCGTCACTGTTGCGGGTTACGCGAGAGAGTTGGGCCACGATGTCAGGCTCCTGGATCTCTGTCACGAGACGGGAACGGCGGCGGCGGTCGAGCGGCATTTCGGGGACTGGTCGCCCGACGTGGTCGCGGTCAGTGTCCGGAACCTCGAGAACAACCAGATCTTCGGCCACCGGTGCTTCCTCGACGACGTTCGCGGCGTGGTCGACTGCATGCGGGAGTTCACCCGTGCGCCGGTCATCGCCGGCGGAGCGGGGTTTTCGCTGTTCCCGATGGAGGGCCTCCGAGCGATCGGCGCAGATGCCGGCTTTGCGGGGGAGGTGGAGGACTCGATTGGGCCCTTGCTCGACTGGGCAGCTCAGCTGCGGCCGGAAGAACCGCCGGATGAGGATTCGCTGCTGAGGACCTCCCGGCCGCCCGGAGCCTGCCTTCCCGGCGACCAGACGGCACCGGCGCCCCGGACCGCCCTGGGCTGGGCGGGTGCCGGAGCACCACTGCCCGCCTACGACCTGGTGGATCGGGAGCGATACCTCGCCGAAGGGGCATCGATCCCCGTCGAAGGGAAGCGCGGCTGCTCGTTGCAGTGCTCATTCTGTCCGGAGGGCCGGGCCGAGGCAGGTCCGCGCCTCAAGCCTCCATCGGTACTCTCGGGCGAGATCGAACGGCTCGTTCCGCTCGTCGGAACCAGCCGCCTGTTCTTCACGGACGGCATCTTCCACCTTCCACGCTCCCACGCCGCTGAAGTGTGCCGGGAGCTGATCGAAAAGAAGATCAAGGTCCGCTGGAGCTGCGGCGTCAATCCTGCCGGCCTCGACCGTGCGCTCCTCGAGCTCATGCACGAGGCCGGCTGCCGGATCGTCGCTCTTGGCCTCGACGCGATCGTCCCGGGGATGCTCGCGAGCTACCGGAAAGGTTTCGCGCCGGCAGACATTGAATCTGCTCTGGAGGACATCCGGGCGGTCGGCTTCCGCCACACAGTGCATATCCTGTTCGGCGGTCCCGGGGAGTCAGAGGTATCCATCGACCGGGCACTCGACGAGCTGGAGCGGCTCGTGCCGGACGATGACGTGTTCCTCGCGTTCGGCCTTCGTGTCTTCAGGGGGACTTCGCTCGAAGAAGTCGCGATCGAAGAAGGGGTTGCCGGCTCGGGGGGAGCGGTGCTCCGGCCGGAACCAACCTACTACCTGTCTCCGGCGGTCGGAGAAAGCACCCTCGAGAGGGTTCGAGAGCGGTGCCGGGAGCACAGTGGCTGGTACACGGTTCCGTTCTGAGCCGCCCCCGGCACTGGTACCGGACATTAGCCACTCCCTGAAGCCGCGCCTTCAGTTCATGCCGGGCAACCGCCCTCGACCGACGTCTTCCGGGCGGCAGCGGCCACGGTGACGCCGATCACTGAGCACAGGCGAAGAGTGGCGGACGGTCTCTGGGCAAGAACTTCCTGGAGGACGTGGTTGAAGAGACTTGCCTTTCCCGGGGGGAGGGTGCGCCGCGCCGCACTGCTCCTTGTCGTTCCATTCCTCGTTGCCGCCTGTTCAGGAGATGACGGCGGTGGCGGCTCCGACGCAACGGTTGCCGGTGCGACTCCAACCGAGACGGTGGAGTCCCCGCCCACCTCAACTCCCACGCCGTCGGCAACGGCCGAACCCACTCAACCGCCAGCCGCGGCACCCATCGATTTCGGATCCCCGTCGACGCTCACCGGCGCAGACGAGGAGTTCAACTACTCGGCGATGGTCTGGCAGGGCTACTGGCTCAGCCGCGACCAATTCGGGCCGCTCGCCATGGGGTCCGGCCTCGGGATCCCGTTCCAGCCACCCATGGAAATGATCACGGGCGCGATGAAGATGGTCGGAGGCGGCGAAGGCAACCAGCCTTTCCTCCCCGACAATCTGTTCCCGCTGCAGGCGGTCTACCGGTCCGGAGACACGGCGCTGCTCAATGACATCCGGGCCCTCCCACCGACGGATTTCAATGGCTTGCGGCTCGATCCCGCAACCTTCGAAGAAGTCGTCGGTGTTGAAGGTCAGGCGCAGCTCATGCTCAAGGAGAGCCAGTGGGCGCGTAATTTCCACACGGAAAGCCACTTCGGAAGCCCCGACTCCGATTTCGGGGCTCAGCAGAGGTTCCTGGGGATGATGGTCTCGATGCTTTCGCAAATGCAGGGCCAATACGCAATGCAGAACCTGATGGATTTATCAACCGGCCTCTACAAAGACGGCGACGGAACGCTCGACTATCGAGCGAACTGGACTCTCCTGCAGGCCCTCGCGGACATCGCGGGGATCACGGGGGACGACTCGCTCCGGTACTTCAACCCCGACTCCCATGCGATGTTCACGAAGGCAGCCGCCGATCTGGCGGCGGCGCTCGCGGATCGCGATCCAGCGTCTCCGGCGGAGTGGACGGCGGCCCTTCGGGCGCTCTCCTTCGTGGCCTGGACAGCCGATGACGAGGCTGTCTCGAAGTCGGCGCTCGACCATCTGAAAGAGCTCGCGGGATCTCCCCCGCCCGCTTCTTCGGCCGTCGAGCGAGCGGCCACGATTGCCGGTCTCGTGACCGCCGGGCAGGCGCTCGAGGCGGGCGATCTTCTCGAGGCCGTGAGGCCCTACTGGGACTCGCTGTCGGCCGATTTCGACCCGTCCACGGGCGTATTCCGCTCGCAGGCGGTCTACGCGGTGGATGACGTGGCCTGGTTCATCGGGGGGCTGAATGCGCTCGCTCTCGGCGGACCGGAGGACCTGCGTGCGGATGCAGCGGCGGTGCTCGTGGCCTTTTTCGAGGCGCTGGTCGATAACAGCGGGCTTCAGCTTTCAGCGCCTCCGGGGAAGAACGGTGCCATGGCCGGCGAGTTCGAGAAGGGCCTGCCGTCGGTCGTCTACTATCACGGACGGAACACACCACCGCCACCGATGGCCGGAGGCGAGTTCGGCAGGGCGACCCTCACCGCCGCCGAGGTTGAGTTCAAGGACGGCGCCTGGTCGGTGACCGATACGCGGTTCGAGAGCGCCGGCGGCATGCATCTCGCCAATGAGCTCAACTGGCTCGGGCCGCACCTCGGCTCGGTGATGTTCCCTCCCCTCAACGGCACGGGGAAGGACACCGGGACGAACGCCGGTGGCGAGAGTGCCACCCGGGTCACTCTGACTGCTGCCAACATCCAGTTCGACAGAGACGAACTCACCGTCCCATCTGGGGAGGACATAACCATCACGTTTGTCAACAACGACGACGCCATCCCTCATAGTCTTCACATTTCCGGACCGGGTGGATTCAACGTGACGACCGACATCTTCACCGGCGACGACGGCCGCAGCCGGACGCTGTCATTCACGGCACCGGCACCCGGCGAGTACACCTTCGTCTGTGATGTGCACCCGGCGCAGATGACGGGCA
>CAZHMF010000047.1:0-11537 GCA_964533605.1 uncultured Anaerolineaceae bacterium | reverse complement strand
AGTCCTATAATGCGCTCGACTGGAGGTTGTGGTGGAAGCGGAGACTATCCGGCTGGATGCTCTCGGGAATACGGCGGATGCCTGCTTCGTGGTCGACAGCGAGCGCCGGATAAAGATGTGGAACGAGGGCGCGGAGCGGCTCTTCGGGTACCGGGCGCCCGAGGTGATAGGAAAGAGCTGTTCGGACGTCGTCCAGGGCATGAGAAAGTCGGGACGGCGGCTGTGTAGCGAACGCTGTCCGGTGTTTCGCCGGGCGTCCGAGGGCCGGCTCGTACGGCACTACGACCTCTTCGCGAGAGACCGCAGCGGCGGCCACGTGGCGTTGAATGTCGGAGTCGTCAACGTCGGAGATGGCGACCGCCCGAATAGCGAGTCTGCGGTGTTGCTCGTCCACTACGCGAGGCAGCTCGATCGGGCGACCGCCCTTGAGGGGGCAGGCGGAGCTGCAGTCGAAGTCGATGGGGCGGAGGATCGCTGGCGCGGTCTCACCCTGCGCGAGGAGGAGATTCTGTCCCTGATCGCCGCGGGGCTGGGAACGGGAGACGTCGCCCGTCGCCTCGACATAAGTCCTGCGACGGTCCGCAATCACATCCAGAGCATGATGGGAAAGCTGGGCGTTCACGGGCGGGTCGCCGCCGTCGCCGCCTACACCCGCCACAGAGAGGCCGCTGCTCATCGGCACTAGGGCCGGGACTCGACCGGACTGAACCAGAGCCTCCCTGCCTCCTCCACTACTCGACCTATGGCGGGCGGGGGAAAGTGGCCGGAGGCCAGCATCCAGCCGCCCGCCCTGACCTTCTCGCGAACCTTCTCTCTCGTAGCGGCACCAAGCCGCATGTCGAGGTCGGGTGGGAAGATGCGGCGCGGCTCCGTGACGTACATCAGGTTGCTGAACAGATCGCCGCCGATGAGCAGGGAAGCGCCCCGCGACTCCAGAAGCAGGCTCATGTGGCCCGGCGTGTGCCCCGGGGTCTCGAGTGCGTCGACGCCGGGCGCAATGGTCTCCGGCCCGTCCAGGAGGTCAAGCACTCCGGCGGTCGCGAGCGGCTCCACAAACCGGCTGAAGTGACGAGGGAGCTTCGTGCGTGAGGAGAACTCGTCCCAGTCTTTGCGGTGCAGAAGATAGCGGGCTCGGGGAAACCGAGGGACCCCTCGGCGCTCGTCAACCGTCCAGCCCACGTGGTCGGGATGGGCGTGTGTGAGGAAGACGGTGTCGATGCTCCCCGGGTCCAGCCGCTCCGCAGCCAGGGCGGCCGGAAGGTTGCCCCGCATGTTCCCGTACCAGGGGTAGGGACCGGTACCGACCCCGCAATCCACGAGCACCGTCTCACCCGCGGTGCCGATGACGAAGCAATTGTTGTGAATCCGCCAGCGGTGCTCGGGCCCGTGAAAGCTGTCGGGGTAGCGCGCTGCGTAGAGCGCCCAGTCGACCACAGTGCCGGCACTCTGCTCGGTCGAATCCGGCCAGCCGGGTAGGTCGGCCGCACCGTCCTCGATTGTCCACACATCGATCTCTCCGACTCGGATCGTGGGGCGGCCGTTGTCCCGCATCGCTCAATAGTTGCAGATCAAGCCGTCCGGTTGCGAGGGAGATGCCTCGTGGTGGATGGCGGACTGGTCCGCTAGGCTGCGCTGATGGCTTCCAGGTTAACGGTCGCCGACCTTGAGCCGCTCGCTGAGGGCCGGGAGGCAGAAGTGTTCGCGTGGGAGGGGGACCGCGTCATACGGCTGCTGCGGACCACTGAGGCCGACGATCCGATCGGCCGCGAGCGGAGTGCGACGGAAGCGGCGCGGGAGGCCGGGGTCCGTGTGCCGGTTCTGGCAAATGAGGTAGAGATCGAGGGGCGTCCAGGCCTGGTGATGGAGCGGCTGGAAGGTCCGGACCTCCTGACGCAGATCGGAACCCGGCCATGGACAGTGTTCCGGGCGGGGCAGGTCACCGGTCGTATGCAAGGTGAGATCAATTCCACGCGGGCCCCTGCGGAACTTCGCTCGGGAAAGCTGGTACTGGGCGAGGCGATCGCCTCGCTGTCGACCGACCTGAGGGGGCTCACGAACTCGGTCATGGACGTGCTCGACAGCCTTCCCGACGGCACCGCCCTCTGCCACGGCGATTTCCACCCCGGGCAGGTCATGATGAGCCGTGGAGAGACGGTGGCCATCGATTGGACAAATGCCGTCCGCGGTGACCCTCTGGGCGATCACGCGCGGACCCTGGTGCTCCTGCGGTTCGGCGAAACGCCGCCCGGGACGCCGTTCCTCCTCGTACAGCTGGCAAAGGTCGCGAGGCGGCTACTGATAAGGTCCTACACGACCGCCTACATGGAGTCGTTCAGCGGGGAGGTAGACCACGATCGGGTGCTGCGCTGGGAGGCCGTCATCCTGGCAGCGAGAATCGGCGAGCGGATACCGGGCGAGGAGACACGGATCCGGCGGGCACTCCTCTCCACGCTGCGGACGATCGGAGCTCGCTAACGACCGCGCATACGCGGGTCGAGTTCGTCGCGGATTGCGTCGCCTGCGAGGTTGAATCCGAGGACGGCGATCGTGATGGCGGCGCCGGAGAAGACCGATTCCCAGGGATGAAGGTCGATCCCGAAGCGGCCTGCGTTCACCATCTTCCCCCATGTCGTCTTGTCCGACGGTCCCAGTCCGAGGAACGAGAGGGAGGCTTCGGCGAGGATGTAAAGGCCGATGCTGATGGAGAAGATCACGAGGATCGACGCAAGTACGTTGGGCAGCACGTGACGGGCCATCAGCCTCATGTCGCTGGCGCCGTAGGAACGGGCGGCCTCGACGAATGTCATCTGGGATACGGCAAGGACCGTTGATCGCACGATGCGCACCGATTGCGCGAAACCGAGGAAGCCCAGGGCCGCCACGGTCAGTGCGAGGCTCGGTTGATCCATGATCGACACAATGAGCATCAGGAGGACGAGACCCGGGAAGGCCTGGATGGCATCGACGACGCGCTGGGTGACGATGTCGACCAGTCCGCCGAAATAGCCGGAAATCACACCGACTATGGAGCCTGCGATGACGGCGATGAGCGATGCACCGACTCCGATGATCACCGCCAGCCGGGCGCCAACAATGATGCGCGCATAGATGTCGCGCCCGAACTGATCCGTACCAAGCCAGTGCGTCGAGGTCAGTGGTTCCTCGAATCGGTCGAGAATGAACGGAGACCCCATCTGCTTGTCGGGGTTGGCGGCGATCTCGAGTGGATTCGCTGTGGGATTGAAGTCCGCATTCTCCGTCTGGAACGTCGTCGTGTCCTCATACCGCTGCAAGAGCGGTGTGAAAATGGCCGTGAAGAGGACGACGATCACGAGGACAGCACCAAATGTGCCGAGGATGTTGCGGCGTGCGAGGCGTCCGATGGCGCGAAGCCTCGCTCGCGCGGATTTGCGTCGCGGGCGGGCAAGAGCCTCGGCGAGGGCAGTGTCCCGGGTCACGCTGTCCAAGTCTTCCTCCGTCCCCTAGCTGTACCGGATTCGCGGGTCGAGCCAGGCATACACCACGTCGACGCCGAGGTTTACGGTCACGACGACGACGGCGATCATGAGCACCAGACCCTGGAACGGCGGGAAGTCCCGCGTGTTCAGGCTCTGGAACAGATACCGGCCGACGCCGTCGATGTTGAACATGTTCTCGAGGATGATCTGACCGGCGACGATAGCGCTGATGGTGAAGCCCATGACTGTCAGCACAGGCAGCATCGCGTTCTTGAGAGCGTGATTCATCCAGACCGTCCGGTCCTTCAGCCCCTTCGCCCGTGCCGTCCGGATGTAGTCCTGGCGCATCACCTCGAGCATCTGAGACCGAAGGATGCGCATGATCCCGGCACCGCCGGCGATGCCGCCGGAGATGGCGGGAATCGCGTAGAGCTTGATCGCTGCCTCCGGCTCGGACCAGATGTGGGGCCGGCCAACGACATCGATCTCGAAGAGGGAGAACTTGACCACCAGCAGTGAGAGATAGATCGCCACCACGAACACGGGCATCGCAACCCCGAGAATCGCGAAACCCCGTAACAGGTTGTCGACCCAGTCGTTCTGTCTCACCGCGCTGATCACGCCGATCGGGAGACTCAGGGCAAAGGCAATCGCGGTACTCGCGATGCCTAACTCGAGCGAGGACCTGATTCTCGTCCCAACCTCGATCCACGTGCTGCGGTGCGTTTCGTAGGATGTCCCGAGGTCACCCGTGACCAGGCCCGCCATGTAATCGATGTACTGCCGCCAGAGCGGCCGGTCGAGTCCGAGTTCCTTTCGTGCGAATGCGATCGCCTCCCGCTGGTCGGTGATGTCTGCGCCGATGTTCGAGACGACGCGGCGCTGGGCATAGTCGCCGGGGAGGGCGCGTGTGGCGACGAACACCATGGAAGCCACAAAGAGGAGAACGATGACATTCAACAGAAGCCGGCGAATGATGTAGTTGGTCAAAGTCCTCTCCTCAGGTCAGGAGGAGGAGGGCGATCTGTCCTCCTCCTCGCGCAAACCATCCGGGGGGCTAGAGTGTCCTGTTCGCAACAGATGATTCATAGGTCGGGTCATCGGGATCCAGCCAGCTCCTCGGGCCCGCCAGGTGGCTGGACGAGATCGCGTATCCCTGACCGGGTTGCGTGTCGGTGGGGTCGACCTTGTAGTAGCCATGGAAGTAGTTCCAGTAGGCGGTTCGACCGATGTAATTGTAGAGGGTGACGTTTCCGAACTGACCGTTGTTGAGGATGATCCGCTGCGCGTCGCGCGAGAGTGAAACCGCCTCTTCGTGGTCGGCCGTAAGCAATGCCTCGTTCGTGAGCCGATCGATTTCTGCATTGCTCACGTTCTGCCAGTTCTGGCTCCCCTCCGAGTTGTAGGAATTGAACAGGCCGGCGCGCGGATCAGGTCCGCTCACCTGGCTCGTCCAGGACATCCAGTTGACGAATGTTCCGGTCGCCAGCAAGGGGATGATGTCATCGTTGTAGGTGCACCTCGTCGAGTTGAACTGCGAGACACCAAGCGCATCATTGAACATATTGATAAGGATCTGGTTCGTGTCCGGCCAGGGACCGAGCCAGGTGTCCGTCACCTGTATGTTGACGTCTCCCAGGGCCGGTCCGCCACCGGCTTCCCAGAGGTCGCGCGCGTCCTTGATGTCGGCATCGCGGTCCACCCGGTAGCCGGGGAATGTGATCAACTCGTCCTGCGTGAGAGCGAAGCCCTCCTGAAGCCAGGACACCGGGCCGCTTACCTGACCGAGGCCCTGGTGGAAGGTCTGGATCGCGCCGCGCCGGTCGTAGGCGGCGTTCAGCGCCTGGACGAGGCGCACATCCTTGAACTGCTGATTCATGTTCAGGTGGAGGAACACCGTGTTCGCAACGCCGGTGAGCAGTTCTTTCATCTGCCCGGGGTGGTCGTCGATGATCGCCTTGGTCACCGAAACGTCGGGCTGGTAGACCCAGTCCGTCTGCTTCTGCTCGAAAGCGAGGCGGTGGGCCGTCGGGTCCGCGAAGAGGCCGACCGGGAGGTAGTAGCCGTCGGCGCGGGGCTCGTCCTTGCGGAAGTTGTTGGGGTTCCGCTCGATGGTGAGGTCCTCGTTCGCCCTCCACTTCTTGATCGTGAACGCCCCGGTCGCGGGCATGGCATCTTCGGTAAGGGTCGTGTGGTCGCCTTCGATGCTCTCGGTCGTCTCCCTGTTCGGGACCGCCGAGTAGTAGGCCGCGAGGGTGCTGTAGAAGGTGCCGTTCGGCTTGGGCAGCGTCATCACGACGGTGAAGTCGTCGGGTGTGTCGACTGTGATTCCCGCGTAGTCCGACTGATGGCGCATCGGGACCTCAGTCCCGTCGGTGAGCTTGCCGTCGCGCTGGCGCTCGATGTGCCACTTGATGTCCTCAGCGGTGAGTTGCCGCCCGTTCGTGAGCGGCGTGTCCTGCCACTTCACATCCTGTCTGATGTTGAAGGTGTACGTCTGGGCGTCGGGCGTCTCGTAGGTCTCGGCGAGGTCCCCCTCGAGGACCCCTCCATCGGGGTCGGCGAAGCGGACGATCCTGTTGAGGATGTAGGCGGAGAGCCACGATGTCTCGTCGCGGAAGTTACGGTGGACATCCACCGAGTCAAACTGCGACCCACCGAGCCAGATGCCCCTGACGATACCGCCGGTCTTGTAGGCGGGAGCCGCCGTGGCCGTCGCCGCTGCCGTCGGAGAAGCGCCGCCGGCACTCGTTGCCGTTGGGCTGGCTCCGGCGGCCGTGGGGCTCGTGCCCCCATCGTCGTCGTCACCACAGCCGACCAATCCGTAGGCGGCTGCCCCGAGGCCCGCTGCTGAGGCGCCAGTAAGGAAGCGGCGCCGCCCCAGGCGCGCACGCGCTGCTCTGCGTGTCCAGTAGTTCTGTTCTCTCACCGCGTCAAGATCCCCTTTCTTACGTCGGTGCTCGAGCACCGGCGTCATACGCCCCCAGATCGGACCGCACAACGCCCGTCCGCATCTCCGCCCGGCCGCTCTAAGAGCGCCCTAAGAATAGTCCGGTCGCGGGGCCACGCAACCTTCCTTTTCGAATTGGGCTCCGGATTCCAGATACGAGGTTTCAAACTCATGACCCGCAGCGACGGCGGGCGGGACCCCGAGTCGGAGCCCCACCCGCCTCTGTCCGGTCCGATCGGCTAGACAGAACCGGTGGCGAGCGGCGGCGCCCCGGGGGGGTTGGTTCTGGCGAGTCAGCGGGCGCCCCCCCAGAGGTGGCCGGCGAAGATGTTGAACCCCTGACCCGGCTGCGTCCCCGTGGGGTCGACCTTGAAGTAGCTGTGGTAGTAGTTCCAGTAGGCTCCTGGGTAGATGTAATTGTAGAGGGTGACGTTCCCGTACTGGCCGTGGTCCAGGATTATCCTTTGTGCCTCCCGGCTCAGCGAGACGGCCTCCTCGTAATCGGCAGTCTCGAGGGAATCCGTGATGAGCTTGTCGAGCTCCGGGTTGTTCACGTGCTGCCAGTTCTGGCTGCCCTCGGAGTGGTACGTGTTGAAGAATGTCGGCCTTGGATCGGGCGAGCTCACCTGGCTCGTCCATGACATCCAGTTGACGAAGGTCCCCGTGGCGAGCAAGGGGATGATGTCGTCGTTGTAGGTCACGCGAGTCGACTTGAACTGCGACACGCCGAGCGCTGTGTTGAACATCTCGATCATGATCTGATTCGTATCCGGCCAGCGTCCCAGCCAGGTATCCGTTACGCCTATGTCGACGTCGCCGAGTGCCGGACCGCCACCCGCCTCCCAGAGGTCCCGGGCCTCTTTGAGATCCGCATCGCGGTCGACGCTGTAGCCCGGGTAGGTGATGAGCTCGTCCTGGGGAAGGGCGTAGCCCTCCTGGAGCCATGGCGCCGGGCCGCTCACCTGGCCGAGGCCCTGGTGGAACGACTGGATCATCCCCCGCCGGTCGACGGCTGCGTTGAGCGCCCGGACGAGGCGCTCGTCCTTGAACTGCTCGTTCATGTTGAGGTGGAGGAAGACGGTGTTCGCGACACCGGTCAGGATCTCCTTCATCTCGTCCGCGTGGTCGGCGATTATCGCCTTCGTCGTCGACGGATCCGGCTGGCTCACCGAGTCGATCTGCTTCTGCTCGAATGCGAGCCGCTGAGCCGTCGGGTCGGCGAAAAGGCCGACAGGGAGGTAGAGGCCGTCAACCCGCGGTTCGTCCTTGCGGAAGTTGTCCGGGTTTCTCTCGACCGTGAGGTCTTCATTTGCCCGCCAGCGCTTCAGTTTGAACGTACCGGTGGCCGGCATCGCTTCCTCTGTCAGCGTCGTGTGGTCGCTTTCGAACTTCTCGGTGGTCTCCCGGTTCGGGACCGTCCCGAAGTAGGCGGCGAGCCGGCTCAGCCACGCTCCGTTCACGCTCGGCAGGGTCACCTTCACGGTGAACTCGTCGGGCGTCTCCACTGTGGCCCCGGCGAAGTCCGACTGGTGCCGCATCGGGACCTCGGTGCCGTCAGACAGCTTGCCGTCGCGCTGCCGTTCGATGTGCCACTTGATGTCTTCGGCCGTCAGCTGGCGCCCGTTCGTCAGTGCGGTGTCCTGCCATTTGACGTCCTGGCGGATGTTGAAGACGTACTCCTGGGCGTCGGGCGTCTCCCACGTCTCAGCGAGATCCGCTTCCAGCGAGCCCTCATCGGGGTTCGCGTAGCGAACGATCTTGTTCAGGATCTGATTCGACAGCCAGGAAGTCTCGTCACGGAAGTTCCGGTGAACGTCGACCGAGTCGAACTGCGATCCTCCGAGCCAGACGTTCCGGATGATGCCGCCGGTTGTGAACTCCGGCTCTGCCGTCGCTGTCGGAGCCGCTGTCGGGGAGGTGCCCCCTCCCGTCGTTGCCGTCGCCCCTGCTCCGCCGCTCGTCGGCGAAGCTCCGGTGCCGTCGTCATCGTCGCCGCAGCCCACAAGGCCGTAGGCGGCCGCTCCGAGTCCGGCGGTCGATGCCCCCATCAGGAACCGGCGCCGTCCGAGGCGTGCTCGCGTTGCCCGGCGCGTCCAGTAGTTCTGCTCTCTCACAGGTAGACAACCCTTTCTCGCCTGCCCGGGTGTGGAACGGGCAAGGCCGCTCGCGGCCCGCGCATGACGATAGTGCAGGAGCGAGCCGCCCAACTAACAGAGGATATATCCGGCCCCGCACGACGCAAGGCAGCCTTTTCGTTCCAGGTGAGCCCGGGTTAAGGCTGGAAGACAGGGAGGACAACGACCCGCCCGGCGACGTGCTGGTCCCAGCGCGTCGCCGGGCAGGGGTAGACCTCTACTTTCGATATGCAACATAAATGTCGGCTTCGATCATGACGCCATCACGAATGTAGTGGTGCACGAAGTAGATGTTCCCTGCGTCGTCGAGCGACGGCTCGGCCGCAAACTGAGAAAGGATCAGCTCGGGCGCCCCCCAGGGGGCGTTCGCTCCGCTTCGCTGTGAGCGGAAAATCCCCGGCGAGCCCTGATACCAGCGCAGAAACCAGAGTTCGAGGCCGTCCTCCGTAACGAAGGGCCATCCATCGGTCTCCGCGGTATTCACTGCAGCCACGTTCACCGGCGCTGTCCACGAGTCGCCCTCTCTTCGCGTAAGCCAGATGTCGGTTCCCCCCCGACCGCCCGGCCGATCGGAGTGGTAGTAGAGTTCGCCCCCGTCGGCGGAGAGATGCAGTTCGCCGACGAGGTAGTCGACATTGAGGAGCTCACCGGCGTTCTCCACCTCACCCCACCTGCCGTCGCGGCGTGTGGCCCTGTAGATGTCGATCTCCCGCAGGTTCCCGACGCGGACAGAGCAGAACCACATGACGTTGCCCTGTACGAACTCACATCCATCGAGAGAGAGTTCCTTCTCATCGCTGCTGAGGCGCAGTCGCACAGGCTCCGTCCACCGGTCGCCTTCCAGCCGCGAGTAGTAGATGCCGGTGACGCCATCGACCAGCTGGCGCTCAGCAGGGACGGATGGGTCGGGCGTGAAGAAGAAGTAGAGCTCGTCCCCGTCCGGCGTGATGAACGGGGAGTCCTCGGCACCGGCCGTGTTCACGGGGTAGGGAAGGGGCACTGGAACCTGCCAGTTATCCGAGTGCAGTACCGGCGGCAGCGGATCGTCGGCGGGCTGGACCTTTTGCCGGCCGGCAGGGATCGAAGTCGAACGTGGGATGATGGCGGTGGGTGAAGGTGAACTCGTTGCGGCTGAAGAGGGGCTCGGCCTGTCTTCAGCAGAGGTGCCGCCGTCCCCATCGCCGCCGCAGGCGGCTGCCATACCAAGGATCAGACTCCCGAGAATCGATGCTCTGAGAAGGTGCTGCATTACCGTCGCTCCAACCCCGCCCGCGCCATTCGGCCAACGCTCGGTGAACCTCTTCTCTCAATTGAGCGGAGCTGTCAAGGCCCAACCGGCCGCCGCCTCTATCCTGGGGTGGGATCTACCACACCTGCCAACGGGCACCAACCGCAGCGCGCGGCGGCGAGGGGCCACGGTCGATCCTGCCGGAAGAGCCGGCCTATCATGCGGGTGCAGGCTGTGCTGACGGGGGTGGGTGATTGATGGCAACGCATTCACCGGGAGAGCACGCCGATCGGGACGGGGAACGCAGGGCGAAGCGCGGCGGAACCTCTCTTCAGGCGGGTCGGTCCCGCGTTCAAGCAACGGCGAGGCTCGGAAGCATGTCGGTCCAGGACATCCGAACCCTTCAGCACGCGGCAGGCAACCGGGCGGTACGGCAGCTGATACTGGCCACCACCGGCGCTCGCCGACCCGAAGATCCGCGTTGGCGAGGGCCGAATGGACTGTTCGTCGGCGAGAACATCCAACGCTTCAGCGCCGGCCCCCACGAGGAGATGTCCGCGGCGGCGCTGCGGGGCCACGGATACAGCCGAGAGCAGCTGGCTGACATTCAGATGGGTAACTGGGCAACCGACATGAACCAGATCAGCCTGATCGTGCCGTACCTGCAGCGCTACCTGGGGTTCACGCTCAGCTCGAGCGAGCAGTCTCAGATCGTCCAGTTACTGGCCGTGGGTCACTTCGGCGAGGCAACTGCGGCGCGCATGAACCGAGCAGGCCTGGGCGAGTACACGGCATCCGAGCACTTCGACAACCCTGCTTCCGCCACCAGCGAGCCCGAGCAAAGAGCGGTCGCCTCCCACATAACCCCAGGCGCCGGGAGGCCAGCCGGTGAGACGGGTATTGGCAACATAGAACTGAACTTGGGCCGGGCGCTTCGGGCGGGTCGGACGTCGATCGGCCTTCAGCACTACGGGCGAGCGGTGCACACGACGGAGGACTTCTTCGCCCACACCAACTTCGTTCGGATCGCAGTCCGGTTGATCGATCCCGCGCAGCCGGAACCCTACGGGGGGAGGGTAGAGCGCGGCCCCGACGCCGGCCGTTACCGGCTCACATCCGGCATCTTCGAGCCCGCCGACACGGCCCTGAGCATCCTCCATCTGCTCATCGGCGAGGTCATGAAAGAGCCGGAGCCGGGACGGATCACTTCGGGAGACCGAATCATCCTCATGATCGTGAACCATGCATCCCCAACGTTGGGAGCGGCATTCCAGGCTTATCTCAGTGCGCGGACCGTCGCCGCCAGAGCTGCGAGTGCCGTCGCTACCGCCATTGGCGTTGCTGTGCCGGCAGTCGGCGTCTACAACCAGGCCCGTGAGCTCGCCAGGCGAGGACTGGAGGCGGCTCTAAACGCGGCGACGGCGGAGGCCGGGCGGCGGGTAACTGGTACCGGTTCCCAACCATCACACACGCGGATGAACGTCGATGACCCCGCCAGCGGCGGCCGCCTCTACCCGATCGCCAGGGATCTTGCCACACACGTGGTATCGGAACTCGATCCGCTGATGCAAGCCGCCTGGCGTGCCCCCGCGGGAGCAGATCGAGAAGCGGCACGGCGAGTCCTCTTCGCGAGGCTCCGCAGCCTCCTCGTGCATCCCCAGGACAGCGACTGGTGGCGCTCGATAGTCACCCGCCACCCGGGGCGACGATAGACCTGGTAGCAGGGGAGAGACTCGAACTCTCGACCTCACGATTATGAGTCGTGC
>CAZHMF010000046.1:2704-17313 GCA_964533605.1 uncultured Anaerolineaceae bacterium | reverse complement strand
GGGGCCCGTCGCCCTGCAGCATCCGGAGCTTGCCGCCGCACAGCTCGACGAGACCGTCCACCGCTACAACCTTCGCGGCACTCTCATCGGCGGGAGGGTCAACGGCGAAGAGCTGTCCGACCCGAGGTTCGAGCCTTTCTGGGCGAAGGCCGAGGACCTTGGTGCCCTGGTGTTCATCCATCCGCAGGGTACGGCAGAGCTGCGGAGCCGCCTGAAGGGGAACGGCATGCTCGAGAACACCATCGGCAATCCACTGGAGACCACGATCGCCCTCTCCCATCTCATCTTCGAAGGCACACTCGACCTGCACCCGGGGGTCAAGATCCTCGCCGCCCATGGCGGCGGCTACCTCCCGTCCTACGCTGCCCGATCGGACGCCGTGCTGACCACCTTTCCGGCGCTGGCGAGAAAGACCGCGAGGAAGCCGACCGAGTATCTTCGGCAGCTCTACTTCGACTCGTTGGTCTTCACGCCCGAAGGGCTCAGGCATCTGGTCGCCGAGGTGGGCGCGGGCCGGGTTGTCCTCGGTACCGACCACCCGTTCCCCTGGACCTCGACTGCCGTCGATCATGTCCTCGCCACGCCGGGCCTGAGCGACGGCGACCGGATCGCCATACTCGGGGATACGGCTGCCGGGCTCTTGCGCCTCGGGGGCTGAACCCACCGCCGCGTGGGGCTGCTCATCGGGACGCGAGGCGGGCCCGAGGCGTCGCCGGCTTTCCGTTACGTCTGCTCCGGGGAACCCGAAAGCTCCGAGTTGAACAGTTCGATGGACAGTGAGAGCGGGTTCCTGGGATGGAGCCAGGCCGTGTTCGCGAGTCCCGCATCGCCGGTCTGCGCGAAGCGTCCGCCCCGCCCCTCGATCGCCTTGACGGCGCCGGGGACGTCGTCGGTCGCGAACCCGACGGAGTCCATGCCCTCCCCGCGCCGGTCGATCATCCCGTCCATGCGACTCCCGCGCGGCGGCTGGATGAACTCCATCACGAGGCCGTGGAGATCGACCTGACTGACCGAGCCGATCGGCATCTCGTGCGGCTCCGCCACGACTTTGGCCCCCAGTACATTGAGCGCGTAGTCGAAGGCGGCCTGACCGTCTCGGACGAGGAAGTTGATCTTGGCGAATCTCAGTTCGGACAAACGATTGCTCCTCCGGGTGGTCCGTCGATTCTAGGCGCGCCCCGCCCCCGGTTCGACGTCACGCGTGCCCGGCCGGCCCAAACTGCTCCTCGAGCCGGGAGCGGAAGTCAGGGTCGACGGTCTGCAGGCGCCGGTCGAGGAGCAGCCCCTCGAGGTCGAGCCGGCGAGCGGAGACAAGCCCCTCGCGGGGCGCAACGGCGATGACTCCTTCGCGTTCGAGTTCGTCCATCTCGGCGGACCCGAGCCCCAGCAGTTCCGTCAGGACCTCGCGGGTGTGCTCTCCGAAGTCAGGTGCCGGCAGCCGTGTCGTCGAGGTCACCCCGGTCATGCGCCAGGCGGCTCGTGGGAATGCGCGGACGCCGATCTCCGGTGAACCGGCCGGGGCGGGGACCAATTCGCCGAACCCTCGAGCCCTCAAGTCTCGGTCAAGCCACACTCCCCTCGGGCTGAGGAGGTGCGCCGCCTCGACGCGTGCCGCTTGCAGGGCCGTCTCGAGGGCAGGCGCCGGCCATCTGCGGGTGGCCGTGCCGATCAGCTGATCGAGGAGATCGTGGCCGAGCCGGCGGCGCTCGAGGGTTGCGAACTTCGCGGCGACCGGACCTTCGAGCCGGAGAATCTCTGCCAGCCTCCTGAACTGGTCGTCGGAGGCCACGGAGATGGCGATCCACTCATCCTCGCCCTTGCATCGATAGGCGCCCTGGGGAGCTCGCTCGGGGACTCGATTCCCGGCCCGGGCTTGCACCCGCCCGTTCATCGTGAAGTCCAGTACTGCTTCGGGAAGCGTTGCCACGCCGGCCTCGTAGTGGGAGAGGTCCAACCGGAGACCTCTTCCCGTTCGCTCCCGGTACTCCAGTGCGGCGAGGATCGAGTAGGTGCCGTAGTAGGCGCCGGCGACATCGGTGAAGGCGACGCCGAATCCTCCTGCTCCGCCGCGCGTCGGCGGCCCGTCGGGATAGCCGGTGAGATGCATCAAGCCATCCACCGACTCAGTGGTTGGCCCGTAAGCCTTATAGTTGCGCCACGGTCCGGTCTGCCCGAACCCGCTGGAGGACAGAAGAATGATCTCTGGGTTCACCTTCCGAAGTTGCTCGTAGTCCAGGCCGAGATTGCGGAGGACGCGGGGGGTGAAATTCTCTGCAACCACATCGCTGATCCTGACCAGCTCGAGGAGCAGCTCCCTGCCCCTCTCGTTGGTCAGATCGATTGTTATGCCCCGTTTGTTCCGGTTGAGGAGGTGGAAGTTCCCGGCGTGATTGTGAGCCCCGGGCCGGGGCTCATTGTCGGGCATCGGGCCTGAGCGCACGCTGTCGGGGCGGGCGGCGGACTCGACCTTGATGACGTCCGCGCCGAGGGCCGCCAGCGGTGTGATCGCCAGGGGGAGCACGAACACCATCCCGAGCTCCAGAATGCGTACGCCTTCGAGCGGCAGCTTCGCCCTCGCCCCTCCGATCCTGGCGTGAGGCGCCGGGTCGGGAGGATCGGCCTCTGCCTGCGAGTTCGCGAGTGCCCGGAGCACCTCGGTGTTGTGCTGGCCGGCGAGCGGTGCGGGCCGCGACGGCGTGCGATCAACGAGGCCGCCGGTCAGGGGCACCATCCCCGGCATCCGGATCGGGCCGGCGGAGGGATGGTTCTGAACCACGAAGTACCCTCGCTCGGCGAGATGCGGGCAGCGGGCGATCTCCTCCGGCGTCTGGATCGAGCTCAGCGTCAGCCCTCGTTCCTGGCCGCCGTGAAAGATCTCGTCCTTCGTGCGCGCCCGAAATGCCGGGGCGACGACATCGTCGATCGCATTCTCGTTCTGGTGCCGGGATTCAGGGGCGGCGAACGGCTCCTCGAGCAGCTCCGGGCGGCCGACGAACCCTGCGAAGGTCTCCCACCAGACGTCGATGCCGGCATCGGAGGGCATGATCCAGCCGTCCTCCGCCTCCATCGCCTGCGAAGTCGCAAGCCTCGGCAGAGTCACCGGCGCCCGCTTCACATCGGCGCCCGTGTGGGAGTAGACGGTTAGCGCGGGAAAGATGGTCATTGCGACCGTCTCCTGTTCGGAGATGTCGATCCGGGGGCCGGCCCCGGTCTCTCGCGCGAGCCTGACCGCGGCGAGGGTGGCGGCTGCTGCGTTCACGCCGGAGAGGTGGGCGGCCTGGTTGAACCCGTGTTTGACGGGGGGCCGGTCGTCGCTGCCGGTCATATACATGAGGCCGCCGGAGGCGTAGGCGCTGATCTCGGACCCGAGGTAGCCGGCCTTCGGGCCGTCCTGACCGTAGGGGCTGATCGAGCAGACGACGAGCCGCTCGGCCAGGGGAAGCCCGCGGGTCAGGGCATCGAATGCCCCGGAGCCGAGGTTCTCGATTACGGCATCGGCATCCGCGAGCAGCGCCTTCAGAGTGTTCCTTCCGTCTTCTGTCGACGCATCGAGCGTGACCCCGCGCTTGTTGAAGTTGAGATAGAGGAAGAGGCCGCTGTGCTCCGGGTGCGGACGATCGCCGGGGAAGGGCCCGGCCCGGCGGGCAGCGTCGCCACCGGGGTCCTCGATCTTGATAACGTCCGCACCCCAGTCGGCCAGCAGGCGGGCTGCGAAGGCAGCCGAGATCCCGCTCCCGAGCTCCACGATGCGCAGACCCTCCGGCCGCCAGGGTCCCGCCATGAGGACCTCCTCTCCACGGCTCATAGTGCTCAAAGACTCACTCCCGGGGAAGTTGGTCCGCTGAGGAGGGGGACCGAGCCCCGGGATTGGTGGCCAACTATCGTGCCCCTCGATTGACCGCGGTTCGGGCCGATGCCAGCATCGGTCGCGCCGCGAGGCTCGTCGCCGGATTCCGCGGTGGACCTCGAGTCAGGAGAGTTTCCATGGTTCGTGTCATCGATTTCGAGTGCAGCCCTCCCGCCTCTGCGATCAAGCAGTGGGCGCCGCCCCCGCTCCCGGAGGCGCCCCGCGGTTCGGGGCTCACCTGGGCGGGCAAGGAGCCGCAGACCGTTCCGGGCTACGGCATGGCGAACTACGAACGGATCTTCGGGGGCCGGCGCGACACTTCGGACGAAGGCGGGCCGCTCCAGCTGACCTTCGAGGAGTTTTGCGAGGACATGGAGGGTGCGGGCGTGGTGAAGGCGTTCGTGGCCTCCCCCAACCCCGTGGTCGTCAACGCCGTCCGCACCCGCCCGGACCTCTTCATGGGCCTCGTTCGCGTCAGCCCGTTCGACGGGATGATGGCTGTCCGCGAATTCGAGCGGCTCATCCGCGAGGAGGGACTGCACGGGTTGATGGTGAACCCGATGGAGGAGCGGATTCCGGCCAGCGACCGGCGCTACTATCCGCTCTACACGAAGGCTGCGGAGCTGGGGTTGCCGGTGCGGCTCTACTCGACGATGACCTACGCGACCGATCGTCCCTACGACCTGGGCCATCCGAAACATCTCGATCAGATATGCAGTGATTTCCCGGAAACACCATTCATCGCCGGGCTCGCCGGCTGGCCCTGGATCAACGAAATGGTGGCGCTGCTGCGCCGGCATCCGAATCTCTACTGCGACACGGCGGCCCACCACCCGAAGTACTTCGCCGTGAAGGGCTCCGGGTGGGAGATGTTCATGCAGTTCGGAAACACCCTGGTGCAGGACAAGATCCTGGCCGCCATGTCTCCCTCGACGCTCGGTGAGCGCTACGCGCCGATGGTGCAGGCCTACCTCGACCTGCCGCTCAAGGATTCCGTCAAGGAGAAGTGGCTCTACTGGAACGCCGCGCGGCTCTTCGGGCTCGAGTAGCCAGGCGTCTCCTCAGCACGGGCGCGGCGGCCGTGCGGGCGGGCTACCTCGAGGTGTCCCCGGCCGGCACAATTCGAGGCAACCTGACCCGCCAGGCCCCATAAACTCGGCACGAAGGGCCCTTACCGCAGCCTCCCGGACAGTTCATGCTCATGCTGCCAAACAATGACCAACCGCCCGGGAGGCTGCCGATGCAAAGCGGCGACTATCTACTTCTCCGAATCACGCGATTGAGCCTCGCCGCCGCTCTGTCGGGAGTCGTGGCAATCGCGGCGCTCACCGCCTTCGCCTACTATGCTTCGGCTCTAGGCAGCTGGAGCCTGATCGAGCCGATCGGATTCGTGGTAATGGCCGGAGGCGCGTTCGTGTGTGTCACATTCCTTCTGGGACTCGCTGCACACACTGCGAACGTCCTCGCCTTCACCACGCGGCCGTCCGGCACCCCGGCCCCCGACCTGAAGACGCGGGCGAAGGGCCGCAGGCCGCTCACGGAGACATAATCACCACCTCGGGCACGTACACATGCAGTCGCCCAGCGCCATTGCACCACCGCGCCGAGGCGTTTCCAATCACCGGCCCATCAAGTAAATCGACGATTTCCGGGTCGTGGAAATCATCGACTCCGGCGCGGACCCATTCCGGGTTCGTAGCGTAGCTGGGCTCGTCCCCGCACTCCTCCCCAACTTCCGTGCGAACGCGCCGGCGCCCGTGCGACATCACGGACGCGCTGTCCGAACCGGACTGTGCACCGAGCGCCGCGAATTCGGACGATCGCCTCCGTAGCCGTACCGGGGTCGTATGGATTAGCGAGAGAGAATCGTGCTTTTGTCGGCCGAGAATCCTACGGACCCGCCGAGCTGTCCATCATGATCGTCTTCCTGCGCACCGTCAGGATTGATTTGTGAACTGCATCACGAGCGCACAGACGAGAGAAGGTGAAGACGCATGAGGGCATCTTTCAGGCAGGCCCCGCCGGCGGGGGCAGCGGGAGCCCCCGGGCCGGCAGCAGTGAAACCGCCCCGTACAGACAACATTCGGGTCCGGATGCAGGCGGATCTCGCGCGAGCCATGGAGAAACCAGCCGATCAGCGGAAGTGGACGATGGTGATTGACCTCCGCAAGTGCATCGGGTGTTCGGCTTGCAGCGTGGCCTGCAAGGCGGAGAACCACCTCCCGCCCGGGGTCGTGTACCGCCCCGTGACTCACGAGGAGGTAGGTGAGTATCCCAACGTCACGCAGCAGTTCCTGCCCCGTCCCTGCATGCACTGTGAACATCCCCCCTGCACCCAGGTCTGCCCGGTCGGGGCTACGTGGAAACAGGAAGACGGCATCGTCGTCATCGACTATGAGAAGTGCATCGGCTGCCGCTACTGCCTGGCCGCCTGCCCCTACGGGGCTCGCTACTTCGACTTCGGCATCAACTACAGCGACGGAACGCCGGGCAAGCAGCCCTACGAGAAAGCCCCGTCTCCCGAGTACGGCAAGCAGTGGTACCGGAACGGAACCGGCTCGCCCGTCGGCAACGCTCGCAAGTGCCAGTTCTGCCTTCACCGTCTGAACGCCGGAATGTTGCCTGCCTGCGTCACAACTTGCGTCGGCGGCGCCACCTATTTTGGCGATCACAATGACCCCAAAAGCCTGGTCAGCGAGCTGCTTCGCAGCGGCCACACGATGCGCCTCAAAGAACACCTTGGCACAGAGCCAAAGGTCTACTACCTGACCTAGCGGGAGGAGGGAAAGCGATGACTGTTCACGACGTCGCCAACAAGAAGACGGTTCACGTGGCCTACTACGTCGTCCTTGGCCTGCTGGCCGCTGTCGGCGTTTCGGTGCTCGGCTACCGGCTCATCAACGGCATGAAGGTGACGGCGCTCACCTCCTCACTCCCCTGGGGACTCTGGGTTGCCATCTACATCTATTTCGTCGGCCTGTCGGCAGGATCGTTCCTCCTCTCGACGCTCATCTACGTCTTCAACATGCGCCAGTACGAGCGGATCGGGAGGCTCGCGTTGCTCTCGGCCTTGTTCAGCCTGGGAGCAGCTCTGATGTTCGTCTGGGTCGACCTGGGCCACCCGCTTCGCGCCTGGGAGATGTACACGACCCCGCACTGGACATCCGTGATGACGATTGAGGGCTGGCTCTATGTCGTCTACGGCGCACTGATCCTGGCGGAGCTCTGGCTGCTCATGCGTTCCGACCTGGCCACCCTCGCGGAAAAGACCGGAGGGGCTCGGGGCACCCTCTATCAGATCCTGGCGCTCGGGTACGAGCCGGGCGCCGCAGGACTGGAACGGGAAGACCGGACAACTGAGCGCTGGCTGATGGCGCTCGGGATCGTGGGCATTCCGGTGGCTATCGGCGTGCACGGCGGCACAGGGTCGATCTTCGCCGTCCTGGTCGCCCGACCGTACTGGGCCGGCGGCATCATGCCCATCATCTTCCTCGTCTCTGCTCTCGTCTCGGGGACGGCACTCGTGCTCTTCATATATGCGTTCCTCGGCAAGCGGGACGAAGAGCATGGTGAACTCGTACAAAGTCTCGGGCGGTTGCTCGGCCTCTTCATCGGGATCGACATCCTGCTTCTCATCTTTGACGCCATCACGACGCTCTACGCGGGCGGCCCGGAGCACCGAGAGGCCTGGCAGGCAGTAGCTACGGGCCCCTACGCATTCGTCTTCTGGGGCGGCCAGGTCGGGCTTGCCATGGTCCTTCCGCTCGTGCTGTTCGCCGTCGGGGCTAAGCGGGACTCCACAAGCTGGCTTGGGTTTGCTGGACTCTCGACCGTGATCGGCATCGTCTGCGTCCGCCTGGACATCGTTATCCCCGGCCTTGTTCTGCCCGAGATCCCGGGCCTCGACACAGCTTTCGTCGACTCTCGGCTCCTCTTTGATTACTTCCCGAGCGTCTGGGAGTGGCTCTCAACGATCGGACTCATTGCAGCGGTCGTCCTGGCATTCAGCGTCGCCTTTGAACTACTACCGATCTACGAACAGGAAGAGGTGGGAGCATGAGCAAGCAGAAGAGTCCCGACGGACCTGGGATCACCAGACGTGACTTCGTCAAGACGTCGGCATTTCTGGGGGGCACGGCGATCGTCGCGAGCACGAACCCCTGGGTCCTCGGCAGCTGGGCTCCGGACCGGGGGTCCGACTTCGAGCTTTCGCCTCAGATAGGCTTCGCCCAGCCCGAGCACGGGATCTACAGCGTCTGCCTGCAGTGTCACAACGCTTGTACGCTTCGCGCGACGGTGAGCGATGGGACAGCTGTGAAACTGGGCGGGAGCCCCTACGGGCCCCAGACTTTCTTCCCCCATCTGGATATGAGCGTTCCGCTCGAGGCGGCGGCGCGGGCTGACGGGAAGCTCTGCCCCAAGGGACAGGCAGGGATCCAGACGCTCTACGATCCCTATCGCATCCGCAAGGTCCTCAAGCGGGTCGGGCCGCGGGGTAGCGGCGAGTGGCAAACCATTGACTTCAGCCAGGCGATCGCGGAGATCGTCAACGGCGGTGATCTCTTCGGCGAAGGGACTGTCCCGGGCTTGAAGGAGTCATTCGCCGTCCGCGATGCCGCTCTTGCCAGCGAGCTTGCGGCCGATGTGGCAGCGCTGGGCAAGGGCGAGCTGAGCCTCGACGAATTCAAGCAGAAGCATGCTGATCACCTCGACGTGCTAATCGACCCCGACCACCCTGACCTTGGTCCGAAGAACAACCAGTTCGTCCTCCTCGCCGGGCGCATCGAGCACGGCCGCAAGGAATTCGGCAAGCGCTTCCTCAAAAACTCTTTTGGCTCCGTCAATTGGTTTGAGCACACGTCGATCTGCGAGCAGTCGCACCACATCGCTCACAAGGAGTCCACGCGCGATCCGGCGACAGGCAAGTCGGCAGAGCATATGAAGCCGGACCTCACAGCCAGCGAGTTCGTGATCTTCTTCGGCTCCTCGCCCTTCGACGCGAGCTTCGGTCCAATGCCGATGGTGGAGATGATGACGTCGGGGATGGTCGAGCGAGGATTCAAGTTCGCGGTCGTGGACCCTCGCCTCTCGACGACTGCTGCGAAAGCCTGGCGATGGATCCCGGTCAAGCCGGGAGCAGACGGAGCGCTGGCCATGGCGATGGTTCGGTGGATAATCGAAAACGAGCGCTTCGATCGTTCCTACCTCGAGAGCCCGAGCATCGCAGCCGCGGAAGCGCGCGGTGAGACGACGGCGAGTGATGCCACGCATCTTGTGCGTCTCGACACGATGGCCTTCCTCCGCCCTGAGGACGCAGGTCTACGTGGCGCCTCGGATGACCCTTCCGCCCGTGTTGTGATGACGGCCTCAGGCCCGGCGCTGAGCTCGGAAGCGGATCATGGCGAGCTGGACGTGGATAGCGTCATCAAAGGGGTTGCCGTCAAGTCTGCCTTCACGCTGTTGAAGGAACGGGCGGCCGAGAAGACGCTGGAGCAGTACGCTCAGATCTGTGGGCCCGATGTGTCGGTCGACGACATCGTCGAGCTCGCGTACGAGCTCACGAATCACGGGAAGAAGGCCGCTGTCGAGTTCTACCGCGGCCCCGTCCAGCACGCCAACGGCTACCACTCTGCCCGCGCCCTCATCACGCTCAACATCCTCCTCGGGAACACAAACCATCGAGGGGGACTCGCCGCCGGAGGTGGGCACTGGCACGAAGATGGAAGCAAGTCCGGCGGTCCCTACCTCCTTTCCGACCTGCACCCGGGCAAGTTGAATGGCTTCGGCGTCAATCTCACCCGGGAAGGTTGGACGTACGACGAGGGGACGACACTCTTCACCGGCTATCCCGCTTCACGCCCCTGGTTTCCGCTCACGAGCAACGTCTATCAGGAGGTGATCCCGGCGGCGGGAGCCGGCTATCCCTACCCGATTAAGGCCCTCTTCCTCCATAAAGGAACGCCGGCTCTTTCCTGTCCGGGGGCGGTCCCGCAGGCGGAAATCCTCCGCGACATCACAAAGATCCCCCTCTTCTTCGTAGATGACATCGTAATCGGCGAGACCTCGATGTTCGCGGATTACGTCTTCCCTGATCTCACCTACCTCGAGCGTTGGGGCACCCCGCATACACCGCCGTCAACCCTTACGAAGACCTCGAAGTTCCGCCAGCCCGTGGTCGCACCGATCCCGGAAACTGTCGAAGTCGCCGGCGAAATGATGCCGATCTCTTTCGAGGCCATCTGCATCGCGATCGGCAAGGAGCTGGGGCTCCCCGGGTACGGCAACGGCGGCTTTGGCGAGGGCGGAAACTTCGACCGGCCCGAAGACTGGTACCTGCGCCTCGCAGCCAACCTTGCGTTCGGTGACAAGGGCGATGGATCGGACGCTCTCCCCGAGGCGTCCGATGGGGAATTGCAGATCTTCCGCTCCGCTCGCTCCCATCTTCCGGCGTCTGTCTTCGATGAGGCCAAATGGCGCGCTGCCGTCGGCGAAGAGCACTGGCTACGGACCGTCTATCTGCTCGGTCGGGGCGGGCGTTTCGAGGCCGCAGAGAACGCTCACGAAGGCGATCTCCTGCATCACCGATGGCGTGGGTCGTGGAACATCTTTGCCGATCGTGTGGCCCAGGTGAAAGACTCGATAACGGGTGAGCGCTGGGACGGTCTTCCCCGCTACGAACTACCACGCCACAGCACCGGCAGCCCGGTGGAGGTGACCGCAGACGAGCTCAACCTCATAACCTACAAGTACATATTCGGCGGCCACAGCCGTACGGCTACCAACTACTGGGCGCAGCTTGCGCTTGAACCGGAGAACTACGTTCTCATTAACAGGACCGACGCAGACCGCCTCGGCCTAATCGACGACGACAACGTGAAGCTGGTCTCGGCGACCAACAAAGATGGCGTGTGGGAACTCGGGCCGCATGGCCGGCGTCTCGTCGCAGGGAAGGTAAAGACCTGCGAAGGGCTCAGGCCTGGTGTGGTGGCCGTCTCCTGGCATTACGGACACTGGGCCTACGGTTCGGCGGAGGTCGTTGTCAACGGGCAGCGAGTGCCGGGCGACGAGCGGCGAGGCAAGGGACTCTGCCCCAATGCCGTGATGCTCCTCGATGAAGGCATGGAGACCACCTGCCTCACAGATCCGATAGGAGGAAGCGCGTCCTTCTACGACACGCCGGTCACCCTTCAGAGAGTCTGACCACCGAAGCGGTCGGAGCATCAGCCGGTACCGGCCGTGGGCCTTCGTCCAGGGAGCGAAACAGCTATGGGCGGAGGTCCAGGAACCCGTGGCGAAAGGCGTATTCGATCAATTCGGACCGCCGGTGCAACCCGAGTTTCTCCATGACGTGGGTGCGATGCGTCTGGACGGTGCTCGGGCTGATGAAGAGAAGCTCTGCGATCTCCTGGTTGGTGTGGCCTTCCGCAATGAGGCGTAGGACCTCACGCTCACGCTCCGTGAGTTCGTTGTAGCGAGTCGCGGCGTCTTCGCCTCCCGTCCTTCCGAGGTAGTCCCTGACCAGCTTCGTCGTGAGCGGAGGGTAGAGGAACACATCCCCCCTGTGGGCAACCCGGATCCCCTCGAGCAGCACGGACGGGTCGGCACCTTTGAGAATGTACCCCGCTGCACCCGCATCAATCATTTGAAAGAAGTGCTCGTCACTGTCATGGACCGTCAGGGCGACGATCTGAGTGCCGGGAAAGCGCTTCCTTATGGACCGCGTTGCCTCAAGCCCGTTCATACCGGGCATGGCAAGGTCCATAACCACGACATCCGGTCGGAGCTTCTCCACGAGTTCCACAGCCTCGCTGCCGTTGGCCGCCTCTCCTGCAACCTCCATATCGGGCTGGTTGTCGAGCAGCAGCCTCACCCCCTGGCGCACGATCGCGTGGTCCTCCGCGATGAGCACGCTGATCGGTTTGCTCATGTGAATCGACCCAGGGGCACCGTCACCGATACCTGTGTGCCCTGGCCGGGTACGCTGTCTATCATCAGCTCTCCCCCCAGTAGCGAGGCCCGCTCGCGCATCCCAAGGATACCGAGCGGAGGGGTCTCCCTCCTCCCGTCCTGGAGGCTCCAAACGTTGAAGCCCCGCCCGTCATCTTCGACAGCTGCCCGGATGACACCGTCGGCACACTCTATGAGAACCTCCACGCGGCTCGCGCCGGCGTGGCGCGCACAGTTGTTGATTGCCTCCTGAAGGATTCGGAAGAGGGCCACCTCGAGCGGCGAGGGGAGTCGCTGCTCGATGCCTACCACCCTCACACTGAACGAGACGCCGAGCGGACGCAGGTGGCTTTCCGCATGCTGCCGGACGGCCGAGGCGAGGCCCATGTCATCGAGTACAGGAGGTCGGAGATCGAGGATCAGCTGTCTCGTGTCATCGAGAGCGCGACTGGCAAACTGCTTGACTGTGTCCACCGTCCTCGCGACGGCCGGCGGAACCGCAGCATTGCTGCCCTGAAGCGTGCCCAGTCCCATGAGCAGAGCAGTCAACTCCTGGGCGGTCTCGTCGTGTAGTTCGCGGGCCACTCGTTGTCTCTCTTCTTCCTGGACGGAGATTATCTTCTTGAGCAATTCGGCATGCGCGTGCTCCTTCTCCTGAAGTTCATCCCAGAGTCTTGCGTTCTGAACCGCCACGCCAACCTGGTTTCCGATGCTCATTAGCAGCCCCACGTCCTCGGACGCAAAGGGAGCGGCGTCCCGCCGACCGACGTTCATCGCGCCCAGAGTCTGGTCACCAGCTCGGAGGGGGATGCTCACGAATGCATGGAGACCACTCGCGCGCACCGCCTCCGGGCCTACTCGCTCATCTGTTGCGAGGTCCTCAACCACGATCGCCTCTCCCTCGGCCACGGCCCGGCCCGCAATGCCGTCCCCAACTTGGATCCCTGAGACGGCACTTACGAACTCATCCGAGAGCCCTCTGTGGGCGCGGTAGATCAGCCGCTCCCCCCGTTCGTCGGGGAGAAGAATCCCGCCTGCGTCGGCGCCCATCAGCGGCACTACGTTGTCGAGAGCGGCCTCCATCACGGTGTTGAGATCGAGAGATCGGCTTGTGCTCATGGCTACGGCATTGAGCGCGGCCAGTTCCTGGCTCCTGCGCAAGATCTGGCGATTGGACTGCTCGATCTCGATCTGGGAGCGTGAGAGATCGACGGTCATGGTGTTGAACGCGGCGGCGAGCCGGCCCACCTCGTCGCCACCACCCGTCGGAACCTGTTGGGTGAGATCACCGCTGCCGACCGCCCGGGCCGCAGCGGCGAGCCGTGCGAGGGGCCGCGTGAGAAACACCGCCAGTGTGGCCGAGACCACCAGCGCGAGCGCCGTCACGACCGCAGTAAGTCCGAGAAGCTGATACGTGAAGTTGTTGACACGAGACAACAGCCTCGTCTCCGATAGACCGACCCGAACAATGCCGAGCTGCCCTCCGAGGACCGGATAGGCAATATCCTGGACCGGCCCCTCGTCGGTTTGGAGGCGAACGGCCGACACCGATTCACCTTCGGCTGGAGGATTCGCCTCGGCCAGACCCGCCGGCAGGTTGCCCGTGAACGTCTTTGCAACCACCCCGCCGGATCTCTCGGTCACGAACACGTAGCGGATGTCCTGATCGTTGACCACCGCCGCGTTGATCGTCTCATAGACCGAAAAGACATCGTTGGTGATCAGGGCGCCCTCGCTACCTGATGCGATATTGCTCGCTGAAGCTGTCCCCCGCTGCAGGAGCTCACCGCGAAGCTGGCGCTCCAGAGTCACCCGTGCGTGGAGCGTACCGGCAAGTCCGAGAATCAGGATCAGGCTGACCATCGCCGCAGCGATCTTGGTCTGCAGGCTCATACCGCCCTCACTGCTCGTAGTCGGCGTTCGCCAGGAATCCCCTCATGGTCCGAACTGACTCGTAGATGGATTCGTCCGGCACGATGAAGCGGTCGATCCGCAGCGAGTCCAGGATCGCCCGTCCTCTCGGGTCCTCGTCCATCTGAATCAGGGTCATGCGCAGCCTTTCTTTGAGCACGGGGGGCAAACTCGGAGACACGACGAGTGGGTTGATCCCGTACGGTCCCCATTTCTCGATCACCCTGGTTCCCTTGACAAAATCGGACCCCTCGGCCTGCCAGTACTCGTAGACGAGGCTATCGACGGCGGCCGCATCTACGAGGCCACTGGTAACGGCCCTTATGGAGTTGTCGTGCGCATAGGTAAAGATGGTTCGGCTGAAGAACGAGTCGGGAGTCTCGCCCAGCAGTGCGAGGTTGTAGACGGGAGCCAGCCGGCCGGAGTTGGAGAGCGGATCCGAGAATGCGAAGGTGGCGCCCCGAAGGTCGGAAAGTGACTCGAATTCGGAGTCCTCACGCACAATTACGTAGGAGTAGTAGGTCGACTTTTCCTCTACAACCGGGGCAGCGAGCAGTTCCATTCCGAAATCCTGCTTGCCCTGGAGGTAGGGATTAGTGCAGACCAGGGCGAAAGTGACTTCTTCGGCCCGCACAAGGTCGTTGATCTCAGCGTATGTCTTGCCTTGCACGAGTTCCGCGGGCATACCGAGCTTCTCGCCGAGGTAGTCGACGAGTTCGTGGTAGTGAGATCCGAAGGTCTCACGTGGCGAGATCACCGGCGCAACCGCGAACCTGATCACCTCTTCAAAGTCCGATTCGGGGGAGGGTGAGAGATCACGTGTCGGCGAGTCCTGGGGCCGCGGCGAGTCCTCGCTCAGGTTGATCCGGTTGCCGGCGTAGCCGGGGCCGCAAGCAGCCCCGAA
>CAZHMF010000046.1:0-2604 GCA_964533605.1 uncultured Anaerolineaceae bacterium | reverse complement strand
GGGTCCGGCGCAATCGCTGCAACGTTTGCGCCTCCGAGGTCAGCGATCGCCGGTCGCATCCCGTGCCCGGATGATCTCACAGGCGCGTGCGAGGAGCCCGGATCCACGGAGTCGCGGTAGGCTTCCTCCATCCAGAGAGCAAGCAGTTCCACCTCGGAAGCGTTCGGGTGTTGGTAACGAAGTCCCGCCATCCGCGCCTCGCGAAGGTCCGCGCACCAGCGAAGCCACGTCTCCGAACGCTCGACCGGCTCCATCGACCGCCAGCGGGCCAAAACCCGGCCTCGGCTTCAGGCGTCGAGTCCTGCTTCGCGACTGGCTTCCAGGACGGGTTCGAGGCCGAGCTGTTGAATCCAAGCATCGAGATACTCCCCGTCGAGGTCCGGTACGGCCGAGAAAAGGAGCCGCACGTCGGCCAGTTGGCGGGCGGAGAAGGATTCCCTCGCCGACCACAGCTTCCTGACTATCAGATCCTCGGGGGACTCCACGAACACCTCGGCACCGTTAGCCACGAGGCGGCGCCTGCGGTCGAATGCCGCCTTCTCGAAGGGCTCGTCCCGCAGGGGAATGATGTCGACCTTCGTCCCGCCGCCGAGCTCCCAGAGGGCAGCTTCGAAGCCCTCGGCCAGCGCTTCGAAGGTCTTCGAATAGCAGACCTGGACCGCCTCCACGTTCGAGTACGTGAAGACCAGGTGGTAGGCCATGTGGGGAAACGGGGCCCCGCCGATCGTCACGGCGAGCTCGTTCATCGTGGTGAAGTCCGATTGCGCCATCCGCCCCGGCTCATGGATCTGCGGGAGCATCACCTCCGCGTCCCGTTTCATGGCGCCTCCTCATCGGAGTTCACCACGTCCTGGAGCGAGGGGCTCTCAACCCGACAAACTAGTTGTCGCCACCCGCCGGTCTAATCGTCGCTCAACAGGGCGGCCGCGGCACCAGTGCGGGAGTCCTCGCACGATAATCTCTGAAGTCCGGATCATCACCCCAGCGTTGATGGGCCTGCCGCTCGAGTAGCGGAATGCCGCTTACACGCGTCAGCAAGACGAAGACGAACAGCGGCGAAACCATGGTCACCCATTGCCAACCCGACAACGCCGGCGCGGCGATGACGGCGATCCCGACCCAGAGGAACGCCTGAACAAGGAGATCCGCTGTCCGGTGCCGACCGTCCCCGCGAACGTTCTGGGAGTGAAGGCCGTCCCCGGCCGAAAACGTACCTCTGATGTTTTGCGCTGTCCCGTGCCAACTGCCCCGGACTTCTGCACCTTGCCCCCTGGAGAGCCAGCCACGAGTGCTAAGATTCGGCCCATCATGGTCTTCGAACCGACTGGGAGCCCTGCCGGCAAGCAAAGCGACGATTCCTACAAACTTGTTCGAAGGCTACGTGCCGGTGCCGAGCAAGAAAGCATTGCCGCTCGCGCGCGAACCTGGCGTACGAAAACTGTTTCGGAGCGCGTTACTGCATTCGTTGGAGCCCTGAGGATGTCCGACTACGTGGCGCACCATCGGGCGCAGCCATATCGGAAGGAACCGCTCGCCTTCCCGCGCTTCTCGTCTGCCAAAGGATCCGATGCCAAACGCTGAAGGCAGCCTGCTGCCCGACGAGAAGATAGTCGGATTGGCGGAGCTTCTCGACCACGCCGCTATTCCCCACGCATTCGGCGGTGCGATCGCACTGGTTTATTGGAGCGAGCCCCGCGGCACCGTCGATATCGACGTCAACATTTTCTTGAGCGCGAGCGATACGCCCCGCGTGTTCGCAGCCCTCCGCAGCGGTGGGATTGAAACCACGGAAGAGGCGGAGCAGGAGGCGCGTCAGCGAGAACAGGTTCGGATCGACTGGGACGGGACTCCCATCGATCTCTTCTTCGCCTACGATCCGTTCCATGATTCCTGTGCAGCGCGGGCCCAAGCGGTGGATTTCATGGGCCACGCAATGCGGGTTCTTTCGGCCGAGGACATCGTTATCTTCAAGGCGCTCTATGATCGCCCGAAAGACTGGGTGGACGTCGAGCAGCTCTTGGCCGTCCAGGCTGAGCAGCTGGACGCCAAATACGTCCGCAACTGGATAGAACGTGTGCTGCCGCCCGAAGATTCCGCTCGATCGCGGCTGGACGATCTGCTCCAGCGCTACTCCGGTTGAGCCTCGACAGAAGACGCGTCACGCTCGCAGCTGCGTTGCGGCTGTTCGTCGGGCCTTCGCAGGGCGCCTGGAAGCGCAGCCGAGAATAGGCCTGTCCGTGCCGAATAATGGATCGTGACCGATTGACTACGCTGCACGGGCGATGATGATGGAGCCTCGTGTGTCGCATTCTCTATCGCCTTATCGCCTGGCTTGCTTTGCTCGCCGTACGCTCGGGTCACTCGAAGGAACTCGAGATCATCGTGCTTCCGCCATCAGCTCGCGGTTCTTCGCCGGCAGGTGAAGCGGCCCGCGGTTAACAAGGGGTCACGCTGGACGAGGAGAAGCGGGCCGTCAGGATCTCCGTGAATCGCAGCCTCGACTGGACCGGACTGGTGCCCGAGGGTGCGACGGTTCCCGGTTTCTTCCAGCGCTACACGATTGTGGGCGGAGACCCGTACGTCAAGAAGGTACGTTCCAGCTAG
>CAZHMF010000045.1:15191-17703 GCA_964533605.1 uncultured Anaerolineaceae bacterium | reverse complement strand
TCCGTGAGGGAGGACATCCGAACGAATCTCGCGAGCTACAGGAGGTTCGCCGAGGCGCCGACCGCGGAGATCCCACCGCAGATGCTCACCCAGGCCCACGGGGAAAGGGAGATGCTCCTCCGCCGTTACGGGGCAAATGTCTTTGTCAGCCACGCCCCCCGCGAGGCCGGCGGCGCGCCGGTGGTGGACGAGCGACACCACGGATACCGAAACCTCTTCGGCTGGATCGACTACGAGAATCGCTTCGGCTCCATGGTCACGGACTTCACAAGGATTCACCCGGGGGCAGTACACCGGGCCAACGGCGGATTCCTCATTCTCCAGATCCAGGACCTCCTCTCAGACGGCCGCGCATGGCTCAAGCTGAAGCGCACCCTCCACGCGCACGAAGCAGGATTCGACGACCCCGCCGACCTAGGAATCCCGTTCCCGGTCGCCGGTCTTCAGCCCGAAGGAGTCCCTGTGGACCTGAAGGTTATCCTCGTCGGAACCGGAGCCATCTTCGCTCTCCTCGCGGCGGTCGACCCCGAGTTCGATGAGCTCTTCCGCGTGAGGGCGGAGTTCGAACCCGACGTGCCCGCCGACGAAGAGAACACGCTCTCGTATGTCGCCTTCGTCAGGCGGACTGCGGACCAACACTCCCTCCGTCAGTTCGACTCCGGCGCCCTCGAAGAGATCCTTCACCACTCGTCCCGCCTCGCCGGACGCCAGGACCGGCTAACCGCCCGCTACGGACTGATCGCCGACCTCTGCCACGAATCCAATGAGGCAGCTGACCGTGACGGCTCGGCTCTCGTCTCCGCATCCCACGTAGTCGCAGCCGTGGACGCGAGACGGGTCCGCTCATCCCTCGTTCCCGACCGGCTGCGCCACATGATCGCAGAAGGCACGCTCAACGTGGCCACCTCAGGGTCTGTGGTCGGCCAGGTCAACGGGCTCGCCGTCTATGCGATCGGCGGCCACTCCTTCGGGACGCCCACACGGATCACCTGCAGAGTCGGCGCCGGCCGGCGGGGAATAGTCGCGATCGAGCGTGAGACGGAACGGAGCGGAGCGATTCATACGAAGGGCGTCCTCGTTCTTACCGGATACCTGCAGGGGACCTTCGCGACCCGCACGCCGCTAGCCTTTAGCGCCAGCCTCACGTTCGAGCAGAGCTACGACGAGGTCGAAGGGGATAGCGCTTCCTCGGCCGAACTCGTCGCCATCCTTACGTCGCTCGCAGGTGTGGCCATCCGGCAGGATGTGGCTTGCACTGGCTCGGTCGACCAGTTCGGCGCCGTTCAGGCAGTCGGGGGCGTGACCGAGAAGGTGGAGGGCTTCTACGACGTCTGCCGGGAGATCGGCCTCACGGGCACTCAGGGCGTGGTCCTCCCGGCCACGAACCTCGTGAACCTGACGCTGCGGCCCGACGTCCTCGAAGCGATCAGCGAAGGCCGCTTCCATCTGTGGGCGGTACGCAGGATCGAGGAGACGATCGGGATCCTCACCGACAGCGATGCCGGTAGCCCCGACAGCGAAGGCGAATACCCGGAAGGGACCGTGTACAGCAAGGTGACCCGGGCGCTGAGCCTGATGGCCCAATCCGCAACGCCATCCGGTCAGCAGGTCCCGGGAGCACCTCGATGACCACGGGCCCCGGCACTTCGCCCGGCCCGACCTTGCCGCCGCTGCCCACCCAGCCGGCGGGCGTGCGGTGGCCGACAGAGAGCTGGCCACAAACGGTCGAGCCGGCTCTCCCTGCCCGAGCCCGCAGCCTCTGCGACTTCCTGTTCGACCTTCCGCCGGGCTGTGGGGTCACCTATGCGCTCCTGATAGTGAGAGGCGGGCGCATCACTTTTGAGCGCTACGCGCACGGGGCGAGCGCTCTCTACATGCAGTACTCATGGTCAATGGCCAAGAGCGTCACCCATGCACTGACGGGAATCCTTGTGCGGCAGGACAGACTCGATATCGGCACGCCGGCGGCAGTTCCCGAATGGCAGGAAGAGGACGATCCGAGAAAGGCGATTACGCTCGACCACCTGCTTCGCATGCGCAGCGGTCTCGAATTCAACGAGGATTATGTCGATGGGGAGGTTTCGGACGTGATCCCGATGCTGATGGGGGAGGGCCGGGAAGACACGGGACTGTTCGCAGCGCAGAAACCACTGATCCACAAACCTGGGACCGAGTTCTCCTACTCGAGCGGCACCACGAACATCGTCTGCCGCGTCCTCCGCGACGTTGTGGGCGGGGGAGCGAGCGGAATGCTCGAATTCATGCACGAAGAGCTGTTCGAGCCGCTGGGAATGCGCACGGCGACGCCGCGGTTCGACCGGGCGGGGACGTTCATCGGCTCTTCCTTCCTGTTCGCCAGTCCCCAGGACTTTGCGCGCTTCGGGCTGCTCTACCTCCGCAACGGCATCTGGGAGGACCATCGCATCCTCCCGGAGGGTTGGGTCGACTACGCCCGCACCTGTTCGTACCGGGATGCCGAGCAGGCCTACGGTGCCCACTGGTGGCTGTCCCC
>CAZHMF010000045.1:0-15091 GCA_964533605.1 uncultured Anaerolineaceae bacterium | reverse complement strand
AGGGACGCGACTTCATGTAGACGAGGTCGGGATCCTGCTCCTCCATCCACTTCTGCACGAGCGATGGGAGACGGGGCGACGGCCAGATGGGTCGGGTGACCGGCTCAACATCGCTGCCGAGCTCACGCGAGAGGGCGGCAGCTGCGATCGCCGGAGCCTGGCGGGAAGGATCTCTCACCTCGGCCAGGTCGTTGCTCGAGCCAAGCCAGAGCAGCTTCATCCGCACGATGATAGGCACCCGTCCGGTTCGGCTCGAGCGACCGGTCGCAGCTGTCCTCTCAGGCTCCGTCTGAAGCGCGGATCAGAGACCGCTTCGCGGCCGCGACGATCGCCCCGGTGGTGAGGCCGAGCTCTTCGAAGACGGCAGCCGCAGGCGCCGACGCGCCGAACCGGTCGATGCCCACGGTCTCCCCGAGGTCACCGGCATAGCGGCTCCAGCCCTGGGTTACTCCGGCTTCGACCGTCACACGTGCTCGGACACGGCCCGGCAGGACTTCCTCCCGGTATTGCTCGGGCTGCTCCTCGAAGAGCTCCCAGCTGGGCATGCTCACGACTCTTCCGCGAACACCTTCTGCCGCGAGAGCGGTCCGCGCTTCGAGGGCAAGGGAGACCTCCGAGCCCGAGGCGATGAGGATAACGTCCGGCTCCCCGTCCACGGTCCTCACGACGTACGCTCCCCGGGCGACACCTTCGCGGGCCGCGCCTGCGTCCTCGAGAACCGGAAGACCCTGACGGGTCAGGATGAGCGCCGTCGGTCTCGGGCTGGCGGCAGCCACCGCCCACGCCGCCGCTGTCTCGTTCGCATCCGCGGGCCGGATCACAGTCAGTCCGGGAATCGCGCGGAGCGCAGCGACCTGCTCGACCGGCTGGTGGGTCGGACCGTCCTCGCCGACCCCGATACTGTCGTGAGTGAAGACGAAGACCTCGCGAAGCTTCTGGAGCGCCGCCAGCCGGATGGCGCCGCGCATGTAGTCGGAGAACACCAGAAATGTGGCGGCGTAGGGGAGCAACCCGCCGTGAAGGGAGAGGCCGTTGGTGATGCAGCCCATGGCGAACTCGCGGACGCCGAAGTGAAGGTTACGGCCCGACCAGTCATCCGGCCCCAGGTCGCCAAGACCTGCGAGGTTGGTGTTGTTGGAGGGCGCCAGATCCGCGGATCCGCCGAGAAGGCCCTCCACAGTCGGGGCGATCGCGTTGAGGGTCTTGCCGGATGCCGCGCGAGTCGCCAGCGGTCCGTCTCCTGCGCCGAACAGCGGAAGCTCGAGCCCGTCCGTATCGCCCGACCACATCCGGTCCCAGGACGCCGCCGCTTCGGGGTAAGCCTTCCGGTATTGCTCCAGTCGCTCTTCCCAGGCCCGCTGGGCGGCCTCCCCTCGCTCGACCGCCGCGCCGAGGTGGGCGGCAACCTCGGGCGGAACGAAGAAGGCGGATTCCTCCGGCCACCCCAGGGCTGCTTTGGTGAGCCGTACTTCCTCTTCCCCGAGCGGGGCGCCGTGGGCGCCGGCCGTTCCCGCCTTATTCGGACTGCCGGCGGCGATGACCGTCCGAGCCACGATCAGCGAAGGGCGCGAGCCCTCGGCCTGCGCCAGCCGAATTGCCTCGTCCACCGCGTCGACATCGCTCCCATCGGCATCGAGAACCTGCCATCCGTATGCTCGGAACCTCGCGCTCACGTCCTCGCGGAAGGCCAGCGAGGTGCTCCCTTCAATGGAGATCCCGTTGTCGTCATAGAGGAAGATGAGCTTGCCGAGCCCCAATGTCCCGGCAAGCGATGCAGCCTCCGAGGAGACGCCCTCCATGAGATCCCCGTCGCTGCAGATCCCGTAGGTGAAGTGCCCGACGATCTCCAGGTCCGGCCCGTTGAAACGGGCGGCCAGGTGGCGCTCGGCGATTGCCATGCCGACCGCAGTCGCGAACCCGGAGCCGAGCGGTCCCGTCGTTGCTTCGACGCCGGGTGTGAGTCCGCGTTCCGGGTGGCCGGGGGTGAGGCTGTGGAGCTGGCGGAAACGCTCGAGCTCTCCCAGCGGCAACGCGTAGCCTGTCAGGTGGAGGAGACTGTAGAGAAGCGCCGATGCGTGGCCGGGGGAGAGGACAAAGCGGTCGCGGTCGGGCCAGGCAGGGTCGGCCGGATTGTGCTTGAGGTGACGGTCCCACAGCGCGATCGCCATGGGGGCCGCTCCCATCGGAGCGCCGGGATGGCCGGACCCCGCCTTCTGAACCATATCCATGGCAAGCGTCTTGATGGTATTGACGCAGAGCGTGTCTAATCTCCGGCGGCTCTGCGTGGCTTCACCTGCAACGGATCCCAAACTCACGGGCACTCCTCCTCGATGGCTACGACAACATTAGTCGAAGCGAACGGAGGACGCGTTACAGGCGGGGACCTCTCATGTCACCTCGGCGAGTCGGCCGCTCGTGCCGCCGCCGGCCGGTTCGTGCCTCGACAGCAGTCTGAGGGTACGATGTGGCCCCATGAGTTCGGACCGGCGCGCCCGCTGGAGCACCACCCTCGCGATCGCGTCTCTCGGGCTCGTTGTCACGATGACAGCGCTCGCATTCCTCTACCTGCCCGCCACTGCCTACGCCCAGGAGGGGGAGGACGAGGGGGAGGCCTTCTTCGGCACGATTAAGTTCGAGGGGCAGCCACTCGAGGGCATCCGGATACTGGTGACCACGACCGGAGACGCCGAGATAGGAACTGGTGTGTCCGATGCCGAGGGGAAATGGAGGGTCGCACTTCCCGGCCCGGGCACTTTCCGCGGCACGATCGACCTCGACTCGCTGCCCGAGGGGGTGGGGTTGAGGAACCCCGACCGGAAGACGCTTGAGGTCGAGGTCCAGAGCGGCCGCTCAAGGCCACTTCTGTTTGCCCTCGGTGAGCCTCTACCGGCCGGACCGAACGTCCTGGAGAAGCTCGCTCAATCCGGTCTGAACGGGCTCAAACTGGGGCTCATCATCGCGATGTGCTCGGTTGGGCTCTCGCTGATCTTCGGCACCACGGGGCTGATCAACTTCGCTCACGGCGAGCTCGTCACCTTCGGCGCGATCGTGGCCTGGTACATCACCTCCGACGAGATCACGATCCCCTTGATAGTCGGGGCGCCAATCGCCATCGTCCTTGCGGGCGCACTCGGCGGAGGGCTGGAGGCGGGAGTGTTGCGCCCACTGCGGGCGCGGGGACTGGGACAGTTCCAGTTCGTCCTGATGACTATCGGATTGTCGCTGCTGGGGCGCCACCTGATCCTGATTTTCTTCGGGCCGGACCCTGCGCGATACAAGGACTTCGCGCTGCAGTCGGAGTGGACCTTCGGGCCGCTGGCTTTCACCCCTCGCGACCTCACGATCATGATCCTCGCCGCGATTTCGCTCGTCGCAACCGCCTTCATCCTCCAGCGCACGCGGATCGGGAAGGCGATGCGGGCGGTCGCGGATGACACCGACCTGGCTGAGTCGTCGGGAATCGACGTCGACCGGGTGACGCTGGTCGTCTGGATCATCGGTGCGGCGTTGGCGGCGCTGGGCGGAATCTTCCTCGGGTCGGTGGAATCGATCGACTGGCTGATGGGGTTCCGGCTTCTGCTGCTCATGTTCGCGGCCGTAGTCCTGGGCGGACTGGGCACGGCCTACGGCGCGATGGCCGGTGGGCTCCTTATCGGACTGGCAACCGAGATCAGCACCATCTGGTTCAGCTCTGAGATCAAGTTCGTGTTTGCTCTGGGAGTGCTTATCCTGGCGCTCCTCTTCAGGCCCCAGGGCCTTCTCGGACGGAAGGAGCGCGTCGGCTAGATGGAGTTCGATGTCATCATCGGGAACGCCTTCCGGTCCGGCCTCGGCCCCCAGGCTGCGATCTTCGCCCTCGCGGCCATCGGCCTGAACCTCCACTTCGGGTATGCGGGGCTCGTGAACTTCGGCCAGGTCGGGTTCATGATGCTCGGGGCCTACGGCATGGCGATCATGGTGGCCACCTGGGGAGGCCCGCTCTGGGTCGGCATACCCTTCGGGCTGGTGCTCTGCGTGGCCTTCGCCCTGGCGTTGGGCATCCCGACGCTCAGGCTCCGCTCGGACTATTTCGCGATTACCACGATCGCCGCGGCGGAGATCCTGCGGATCCTCATCCGCTCCTCGCACGCCACAGACCTCACCGGCGGCCCGTTCGGCCTCCAGGCCGTTGCGGGGGACTTCTATGACCTGAGCCCGATCCCGGACGGCCGCTATGGAATCGGCACATTCAGCTATACCGACACCCAGATCTGGCTCCTCATCGTTGCCTGGATCCTCGTGGCTCTCTGTGCGTTGCTCGTACTGTTGCTCATCCGCAGCCCCTGGGGGCGTGTCGTGCGAGCAATCCGCGAGGACGAAGAGGCAGTCCGCAGTCTCGGCAAGAACACAGTCAGCTACAAGATGCAGGCCCTCATCATAGGGGGATTGATCGGCGGTCTTGCGGGGGTTGTCGATGCCATCCAACAGTCCGGCGTGGGCTCGGAGAACTTCGAGCCCCAGGTGACCTTCTTCGCCTACGCCGCGCTCATCCTCGGCGGGACGGCGACGACGGCCGGGCCGGTCGTAGGTGCGGTGCTGTTCTGGTTCCTCCGCGAGGCAACTGAGTCCTTCACTCGCGAGCTCGCATCCCAGGAGTGGCTTCCGGGATTCCTCGGCTTCCTGGACGGATCCGAGGGCGCGATCAGCATTTCCCTGACCGGGCTGGGGCTGATCCTGCTGATCACCTACCGGCCACAGGGGATCTTCGGGAACCGCGAGGAGTTACAGCTCGATGGCTGAGCCGGCGGCCGCCAGCACGCTCGAAGGAGTGTCTCCGCTTCCCGGCATCCCGAAGCCGGACCCTATCCTCGTCGTCGACGGGGTCCAGAGGTCGTTCGGGGGCATCCGGGCCGTAGACGTCGATCACCTCGAGTTCCAGCGCGGCGCCATCACAGCGATCATCGGTCCCAACGGCGCCGGGAAGACCACTCTCTTCAACGTCCTCACCGGTTTTGACAGGCCCAACGCCGGTGAGTGGTCGTATGACGGCCGACGGCTGAACGGGCGCGGCGCCCATCGCATCGCGCATGCGGGAATGGTGCGCACCTTCCAGCTCACCAAGACCCTCGCGAAGCTGACGGTTCTGGAAAACATGATGCTCGGCGCCCAGGCCCAGAGCGGGGAGCGGATCGACCAGGCCCTCCTCCGCTGGCGCTGGCTTCCGCGCGAAGAGGCAGTGCACCGGCGAGCCGAGGCACTCCTCGAAGACTTCGGAATCGCTCATATGAGCGATGAATACGCCGGCACACTCTCGGGCGGGCAGCGGAAGCTGCTCGAAATGGCGCGGGCATTGATGACGGAGCCGCGCCTCATCATGCTCGACGAGCCGACGGCGGGTGTGAATCCGGCCCTCACGGAGTCGCTCCTCGATCACATCAGAGGCCTCAAGGCCGAAGGAGTGACGGTCGTCTTCGTCGAACACGACATGGACGTTGTCATGGGAATCAGCGACTGGATCGTCGTGATGGCGCAGGGTCGGGTCCTCGCTGAGGGCGTCCCGGACGCAGTCTCGAAGAATGAAGACGTAATCGAAGCCTACCTGGGGAGGCCGAGCGAGCTCATCCAGGGAGCCGTCGGGGAGAGCCCGTGAACGAGCAGGGATCGATCCTCGCCGCCAGCTCGCTCCGGGCCGGGTACGTCCCCGGCGTTCCCATCCTGAATGGCTGCTCCATCGAACTCGGCCGCGGTGAACTCGTGGGCATCATCGGTCCGAACGGTGCCGGGAAATCCACGCTCATCAAGGCTATCTTCGGCCTCGTGGCGGTATGGGAGGGGAGAGTCGTTCTCCGCAGTGAGGAGATCACAAACAAGAAGACGCACGAACTCGTGGCCGTCGGTGTCGGCTATGTCCCGCAGACGGACAACGTCTTCCCGAGGCTCACGGTCAGGGAGAACCTCGAGATGGGCCTCTTCCTGCGGCCCGGCGCCTGGGCCGAACGGTTCGACTTCGTGACGGAGCTGTTCCCGCTCCTCGGGGAGCGGCAGGGGCAGCGCGCCGGCGCCCTTTCCGGGGGCGAACGGCAGATGGTGGCGATGGCTCGCGCCCTGATGATGGATCCGGAGGTCCTGCTCCTCGACGAGCCATCGGCCGGCCTCGCCCCGGCCTACCAGGATCTCGTCTTCGAACACGTCCTCGCCGTGAATCGGGCGGGCGTCTCGATCCTCATGGTGGAACAGAACGCGCGTCGCTGTCTTCAGATCGCCAATCGCGCCTACGTGCTGGAGCAGGGACGAAACGCCCATGAGGGCGCAGGACGCGATCTCCTCCACGACGACCGCGTGGTCCAACTCTATCTCGGGACCCTCCGCCGCGGCAGCTGAGTTCTCAACGGGGTTGCAAAGAAGGGGGACCTGCCGGTCCCCCCTCTTTTCTGCGCCCAGTGTCGTCAGCGCTCTAGTTGCCGACCTCCGAGAGGTCGATCTGCTGGGAGCTGACCGGTACCAGGGCGCCGTCCTGCCACTCGGCCACCGCATATGTGGCGACGGTCGGGTCACCGACAGCGTCCAGGTTCATTGGGCCCGCCGGCCCGCCGACGTAGTCGACGTCCTTCCCATCGGCGATCTTGGCCGCGCAATCCGCGTAGGAGCTGCACTCTTCGCCTCCGGTCGTGAGGTCACTGACGGCTTCGATCATGGCATCGCCGTCCGTGCCACCGGCCACCTGGGCGGCAAGGGCAAGCAGGACGACGCAGTCATAGCCCTGACCACCGTAGATGAGGTTGCCGTTCGTGATCCCCGTCAGGCGGTCGTTGAATTCCTTGCTTCCGGAGGCACCGATCACCTTCATCCCATCGAGAACGTTGGAGTTGTTCGGATCGACTTCGTCCGGAAGGCTCGGGAGGAAGAGCCCGTCCGCGCCGTACTGGATGTCGGCCGAGAACCCGGCCTCGATGAGGCCGCGGATGATGTTCGTGCCATCGAAGAAGAACCCGATGTTGACGATTGCGTCGGGAGCATAGTTGGTGACGGCCGTGACCTCCGAATCGAAGGTCGTCGCCGCCGGATCGTAGAGGAATGTCTCGTGCTCTGCCCCGAGATCGTCCAGGGAAGCCGCAACGAGGTCCGCAAGCGCGTTTCCGTAGTCGTCGGCCCGGGCAACGATCGCGACGCGCGTGCCGCCGTCGGCGACCACCTCGTCCGCGATGATCGGCGAGACCGCCTCATCCGGGGGAACGGTGCGGAAGAAGTAGTCCGCATTGTCCTGGGTGCTGAACGATGGCGAGGTAGCCGACGCCGAGCACTGGGCGATCTTCTGATCGTGGAGCGTCTGGATGAAAGCCTGTGTCACGCCGGACGCGGCAGCGCCGATGATGACCTCGTTGCCCTCGCCGAGGAGCCTGTTGACCGCCTCGGTAGCGGTGTCCGGATTGGTGCCCGAGTCGGCGAACGAAACGACCACGTTCCCGCCCGCAGCGTTGATGTCCTCAGCCGCCAGCTTGACGCCCTCGATGATCGGGACTCCGAGCGGACCAAGTGCTCCGGTCTCCGGAAGCACCGCCCCGATCTTCAGCTCGACGGCATCGAAGCCGCCGTCGTCGTCGTCACCGCAGGCTGCAGCCACCAGGGCGCCGGCGATGACCAGTGAAGGCAACGCCAGTATCCCGAGCAGGCGGCGCCTGCCCGCAAACCTCTTCATGATGAGTCTCTCCTTACCTGCCTCAGAACTATGAGCCGGTGGGCGCACGCCCGAGATCATGCCACGGGGACGATGGAAGGTCACCCCGGCCTGTGGACCGGCGAATTCAGAACTAAGAGTCAAATACGGTAGACGGCCTCCGCCGTACGGCTGCACATTGCATCCTTCTCCTCCTCGGAAAACGGCTCGAGAATCCTCTTCATTCCGTTCCAGATGGCCCGATATCCTATCGACAGCTTGTCAACCGGGAAGTTGCTTTCGAGCATGCAACGCTCCGGTCCGAAGCACTCTATTGTGTGGAGGTAGTGGGGTGCCACCGCGGCCACGAACTCGTCGGAGTTCGCCGGCCGGTCGCGAAGATGCCACCCGTTCCCGATATCGGGCATCGCGAGCCCGCCGAGCTTCGCATAGACGTTCGGGACCTTCGCGATCTGGGCTATGTCGTCCTTCCAGGCGGCGAAGATTTCCCCCTTCTGAGCTTCGTACGGGCCGACCCCCAGCGGCGTGCCGAAGTGGTCGAGGATGATCGTCGTGTCGGGGACAGCCCGGGCGAGTTCGAGGAACTCCTGGTTCTGGTAATGGTAGTGCCAGGTCTCGTACGTGAGGTTGCGAGCGCCGAGAGCCCTGACCCCCGCGCGAAACGCCGGATCGGAGTAGAGGCCTTCCGGTGCTCTGCCCGGTATCGCCAGGATCTCGGGGTGCTCGGCGTGGGCACCCGCGTGGCGGATGCCTCTGAAAAGGCCCCTGCCCGCTTCCTCGTGGGCGTCGAGCACGTCGTTCAGGCCGGCGCCGAGGGTGAGATCGGCATGTGCAACGATTCCCGCGATCCGGGCCCCGCCCCTCTCTGCGCTCGCGGCAGCGGCCGCTTGCACGTACTCCGTCTCGCCAACGGGCCGCAGATGCTCGGGGCCGTTCTCACGGTAGGCGGACCGGCACTCGACGAACACGGTCTTGACAACGTTGTGGCCCGCCCCCGTGTCTTCGAGCAGCTCGGAGAGACCGTACGTCCAGGCAGGTCGCTCCCAGAGATGGTGGTGGGGGTCGACGATCGGCCGCTCCGGGTCGAACACCGGCTCGTCCACCAGGCCGATCCAATCGTTCCATTCCGGCGTTCCCGGCTGTGGCGCAGGCATGAAGAGACCTCCGAAGGAGATTGGGGAAGTGTAGTGGAGATGTGAGGGTGCCGAGGGCCGGGTTCCGGGTTTCGAGTGCCGGGTGCCGAGTTCCGGGCATCAACCCGGTCGCCGTTGGCCTGCTACTCTTCCCCCACTGAACACGTGGGGTGGAGCAGCCATGCCTTCGGATCCGGACACAATCTTCGCCGGCGGTCCCGTCCACACGGTCGACGCCCGCAACACCATCGCGGAAGCAGTCGCCGTGGCGGACGGCCGCATCCTCGCGGTCGGCAGCAGCGGCGATATCAGAGCCCTGGCAGGGGCCGGCACAAGGGTCGTCGATCTCGAGGGCCGTGCTCTGCTTCCGGGGTTCATCGACGGACACGCCCACTTCCCCTTCACGGGGGCCGCCGCCACTGCGATCGACTGCAAGGCGCCCGGGATGCAGTCCATCGCCGCACTCCAGGAAGCGGTGCGCCGGCGAGCCCAGAACCAGCCGCCGGGGACGTGGATCCGGGGCCGCGGCTACGACCAGACGCGCCTCGCCGAAGGCAGGCAGCCGAACCGGTCCGACTGGGATCCAGTCGCGCCCGACCACCCCGTGATCTTCACGCGAACCTGCGGCCACATCTGCTCCGTCAATTCGAAAGCCCTCGCGCTCGCCGGTCTCTCCGACCAGGAGCCCGATCCCGACGGGGGACGCTACGAGAGGACCGGCGGGCGCATCACCGGTGTCTGCTTCGAGCGTGCCCAGATGCCGATCCAGCGCGTCTCGGCCCTCACTCGCGACGAGCTACGCGAGGCCCTTCTGACCGCGAACAGCGCCTACCTGGCCGCCGGCGGCACAAGCGTCCATGACGCCGGTGGGCTGGTCGGGCCACCATTCCAGCCCTGCCAGGATCTCGTCGACGAAGGACTGATCCAGGTCCGCCTCTACGGGTTCACGACGGTCAACAGCCACGAACACCCCCTGGTGCCGATGCTCAACAGCGGCCTCCACACCGGGTTCGGCGACGAGCGCCTGCGGCTCGGCGCCTTCAAGGTGATGACGGACGGATCGTCAAGCGGTCCGACCGCCGCCACGCGCGAGCCCTACAGCTCGAACAGCGACGACTTTGGGATCCTCTACTGGTCCCAGGACGACCTGGACGACCTCCTCGGCCGGGCACACCGTCAGGGCTTCCAGTGCACAGTCCACGCCGTCGGCGACAAAGCCATCGAACAGACTCTCAACGCGCTCGCGCGAGCGCAGGCAGAGTTCCCGCGGGAAGGACTGCGGCACCGGATTGACCACTGCGGCATCTGCCCGCCGGACCTTCGGAAGCGGGTCAAAGAGCAGGGCATAGTCCCTTCGATGCAGCCCGCCTTCTTCTGGGAGTTCGGTGACGGGTATATCGCCAACTACGGCCAGCACCGGGCCGACACGATGTTCCCGGCCCGGAGTCTCATCGAGGCCGGCGTCGTGGTCGCCGGAGGTTCGGATTCGCCGGTCACGGATTTCGCTCCTCTCTTCGGAATCGAGCAGGCGATGACGCGCGCGACGAGCGGTGGCCAGGTCTGCGGCGCAGACGAGAGGGTCGACCTGACGACGGCTATCCGAATGCACACCGTTAACGGCGCCTACGCCTCCTTCGAGGAGAACATCAAGGGAAGCATCGAGCCCGGAAAGCTCGCCGACCTCGTCGTCCTCGGCGAAGACATCTCCCGCGTTCCCCCACCCGAGGTGCGCCAGATTCCGGTGGCGATGACGTTCGTCGGGGGCGAGGTGGCATACGAAGCGAGGGATTGATCCGGCGCGGCGCACCGCCCCCGGCTTTCGAGCCACAGGCGATCGTCAGGGCGGTGCGTCGAGTGCGCGCACGGCGGCCAAGACCGCCTCTTTCACCGCCTCCACGTCGCTCGCTCCCTCGAGCCGTCCTCCGCCCGCCGTCTGAACGTAGAATGCATCGACCACCTCCGGACCGATCGTGTCGACCTTCGCCAGGTGGATATTCAGTCCCACGCCGCGCAGCGCCTGGGTGATGGAGTAGAGGAGCCCGAGCCGGTCGCTCGTGTTGACCTCCACTATCGAATAAGCCTCAGAAGCCACGTTGTCGACGATCACGGAGGACTCGATCGGCAACCGCGCCGCCGCTGTGCGGTACGCTCGGCGCGTCTCCGCGAGCCGTCCTTCGACATCGAGGCGGCCGTCGAGCGCCTCCGGTATGGCTCCCATGACCCTCCCCCAGCGGCGCTCATCGATCCCGTGGCCGAGGGCATCCCCGACGTAGAAGACCTCGATCGCCACACCGTCACCCCGCGTGAAGGCAGTCCCCCCTAGGACGTTCACGTTGTGAACCGCGAGCGTTCCCGCCACGAGGGCAAGGATCCCCGGCCGGTCGGGTGTCACCACCGTCAGGCGGTCGACCTGACCGGCGAGGTCGTGGTCGACCGCCGTCCCCCCGGAAGCCTGAAAGATCAACCTCATGTGGGTGCCGACCACGTCGGGAGACATGCTCAGCACGTAGTTAGCCGGGAGGCCTTCCAGGTGTGCCCGCACTTCCGTGCGGTCGAACGTCCCCGCCAGAGTTGTCTCAATCTCCTGTTGAAGGGTGGTGGCGGTCTGGCCCGCCGGGTGCTGCGACTGCAAGAGACTGAGCACTCGAAGGTAGAGGGTCCTCATGAGCTGGGCCCGCCAGGGGCTCCATACGTCGGGGCCACTTGCCCGCGAATCCGCGACGGAGAGCACGTAGAGGAGGTGGAGCATTCGCGCGTCTCTGACGGTCGCTGCCGTCTCACGTATCACCTTGGCGTCCGCGATGTCGCGTCGGGTCGCGACATTCGGAATGAGGAGATGGTGTCTCACGGCCTGGGCGAGCCTCCATCCGGTCTCGGGGTCGAGACCTGCTCGGGCGGCCACCCTCTCGGCGATGACGGCTCCAACCTGGCTGTGATCGCCTTCGTGGCCCTTGCCCATGTCGTGCAGTAGTGCCGCAAGCAGGAGCTGTCGGCGGTCGCCGGCCTGCTCGGCAGCCTCCACTGTTCCCGTTCGTTCGCTGTCCTCCCGCATCGCAAAAGCCACCTCCTCAACGGTCCTCCAGGCGTGAATGTCAACCGGGTGGCTGTGGAACAGTGCTTCGTGGGGCAGACAGCGCAGGTGGTCCCACTCAGGGATCAGACGGGCGGCCCACTCGCTCTCCGGAAGAGGCTCCAGGCTCTCGCCCCCGGCCCCTTCGATCGCTCTGAAGAGCCGATCCAGATCTGACATAGCGGGATCGGCTGAAGGGTCGGCGGGCTCGCGGTCGTCCCCGCCAGCGCGCCCGGACCAGGGAACAAGGCTGGAGAGAACACGGGTAACGCTTCCCGGGCGCCGGCCGTCCGGCGCCGACCCGAGCATCGAAGCCTCGGCCGCATCCACACGCCTCATGGCGGCGAGGAGGCGCCGGCCCCAGGACAGCGGATCCTCCCCCAGCCAGTCCGTTGCACGGCGGACCAACGGCCGCAGGTAGCGGTCGTTCGGACGTTCTCCCAGAGCGTGTAACGCGTGGCGGGTCGCGAGGAGCGTCTCCCTCGCCTCTATCAACTCGGGGGGCAGAGCATCCTCCGGCCGGCCGTCGGCAAGGGCCGAGGAGGCGTTGAGCCAGTGCACCGCGTTGAGTGCCCGCAGCCCACCGCGCCCGGTCTTCAGGTCCGGCTCCTGAAGCTGCCACGGCTCGCGTGCGGTCAGGTCCGCACGTCGGGTCCGGAGGCCCGCAGCGAGCGCCCGTCTGCGCCGTGCGACCGCGTCGGCGAGCCTGCCGCGGAATCCCCCAAAGAGCTCCGCGTCACCCGCCACGAGACGGGAGTCGATCAGCGCAGTCAGGTTTTCCAGTGTGTCCAGAGCCTCGATCGCCTGGTCCGGCGTGCGAACCGAGTGCCCAACTTTCAGGCCGCTGTCCCAGAGCGGATAGAGCAGATCCTTGGCTTCGTCGGACGCGCTCCTGCGGGCGACGAGGAGCATCACGTCGAGATCGGAGTGCCTGCACTGCTCCCGGCGGCCGTATCCACCCACCGCGACCACCGCGACACCGCCCGGCCGGCCGGCCGCAAAGACTCCTCTCAGCGACTCATCCAGTGCGTCGCTGAGGGTGCCGCAGAGGGACAGTGCGGAGACCCCGGACCCCGCCAGGAGGCGCGGAGCGGCGGCGGCCCTCCGCGCCCCCTGGTAAGGCCTGATCAGGTCGGCCGACGGGTCGCCGGTCAGAGAGCGTCGTTCCCGCGCTCACCCGTTCGGATTCGGATGACGTCCTCAACGGGCAGCACGGCGATCTTCCCGTCACCGATAGAGCCGGTGCGGGCGGTGGACTCGATGGTCGAGATGACGCCCGGCGCGAGTTCGTCGTCGACCAGCACCTCGATTCGCACCTTCGGCACAAAGTCCACTTCGTACTCGGCACCACGGTAGGTCTCGGTGTGCCCGGCCTGACGACCGAACCCCTGGATGTTGGCCGCGGAGAGGCCGGAGACGCCGGCCTCCTTGAGAGCATCTCGCAGCTCATCGAGCTTAAACGGGTTGATATATGCGACTACCATCTTCATCTTTCAATCACCTCCCCGCGGGGATTATTCAGCGAGCACGTAGGACTGCTCATCGTGGAGCGTGAGGTCGAGGCCGCGCCGCTCGTCCTCCTCCTCGACCCGAATGCCGATCAGGAGGTCGAGCCCGTAGGCGATGCCATACGAAACCACAAATGAATAGACGAGAGCCACAACGACCGACAGGGCCTGCCTACCCAGCTGTTCGATGCTTCCCCCGATGCCGCCGATCGATTCCTGCGCGAGGAGCCCGAGCAGGAGCGCCCCGAGGATCCCGCCGACGAGATGAACCGCCACGACGTCCAGGGAGTCGTCGAAGTTGAACCGGAATTTGACCTGGAGAGCAAGGTAGCAGATGACACCGGCGGCCAGCCCGATCACAACCGCGCCGACCGGACCCACGAACCCGGCTGCCGGCGTGATTGCCACGAGGCCGGCAACGGCGCCGGACGCGACTCCCAGGGTGGTCGCGGTTCCGCTCCTCAGGTGCTCCATGAACGCCCAGGTGGCGGCCGCCACGGCCGCCGCCACCTGCGTCGTCACGAAGGCATTTGCGGCAGCGCCGTTGGCGGCGAGCGCGGAGCCGGCGTTGAAGCCGAACCAGCCGAACCACAACATCCCAGCGCCGAGAAGTGTCAGCGGCAGGCTGTGAGGGCGGATCACCGTCCGCCGCCAGCCGGCCCGGGGACCGAGGACGAGGACAACCGCAAGGGCCGCCGCGCCGGCGTTGATGTGGACCACCAGCCCTCCGGCAAAGTCGGCCGCCTTGATGTCCTCGGCGATGAACCCACCTCCCCAGACCCAGTGCGCCATCGGCGAGTACACCACCACGGACCAGATGACGATGAAGGCCACCCACGCAGTGAACTTCATCCGCTCGGCGATGGCGCCGGCGATGAGAGCAGGCGTAATGATGGCGAACATCATCTGAAACGCCATGAACAGCGAATCGGGAACCGTGTATCCGTGGATCTCGTTGCTGTCGTACTCCACGCCTCGCAGAGCGAAGTGGCCGAGATCACCGACCACGCTCCCCACATCGTCACCGAAAGCCAGCGTGTAGCCGACGACAATCCAGACGACCGTTATTACACCCATCGAGATGTAGTTCTTCATGAGCATCCCGAGCACGTTCTTCGCCCGCACCATGCCCCCGTAGAACAGCGCCAGGCCGGGTGTCATGAACAGCACCAGAGCGGAGCTCGTCAGCAACCAGGCGATGTCACCGTTATCCATTGCTTCCCCTCCTGCGGACGGCGAAGAAGGACGGCCGTCCGCGGGCTCAGCATGACCGGCCGGCATTTCGGACAGATTGCATCCATGTTTCAGACAGGTTTCGCCGGCAGGCCCGGCATCGCCCGACCGTCTCCCGCGGAGGCGGCCCGGCCGCATCTCTAGCGGAGGTCCAGCCAGGCCAGCTCCTCCGGCGCCAGGCGGACGGACAGAGCGTTGATGCTGCTCTTCGTCTCTGCCAGCGTGCGGGGACCGATCAGGGGAAAAGTCGGAAATGGCTGGCAGAGCACGTAGGCAAGAGCGATGTTCACAGCCTCCACTCCCCGCCCCGTTGCGAGCTCAACGGCCCGCCGCCTCCGCTCGTCGTTCTCCGGCGAAGACCACACACGCGACACTTCGGCATCGGTGGGGTGGTTTCCCGAACCCGGCCGGCTCCGGCCCCGGGCGCGCCGGGGGGCGCCCGCGGCGCGGCGCCGCGCGCCGTGGCAGGGGGGGGCGGGGCCGTGTCGGCGCG
>CAZHMF010000044.1:14033-18352 GCA_964533605.1 uncultured Anaerolineaceae bacterium | reverse complement strand
TAGCCGTCACGGATTGCCTCAACTTCGGCGATCCTCGGAAGGCGGACGTGTACTTCCAGCTCGAGCAGTCCGTCCGCGGCATTTCCCGGGCCTGCGAGCGGTTCGGAACCCCCGTCGTCAGCGGCAACGTGAGCCTCTACAACGAAGCCGGAGGACACGCGGTTTACCCTACACCGGTGATCGGGATGCTCGGACTGCTCGAAGATATCGATCACCATCTCCAGGCCGGCTTCACGCGCCCCGGCTCAACCGTGTTCCTCCTCGGCGGCGAATTCGAGCAGCCCGTGTCATCACTGGCTGGAAGCGAGTATCTCGAGGCCGTCCATGGCAAGGTCGGCGGGATGCCGGAGGTGGACCTGGAGGCCGAGGCAGCGTTGCAGTCGCTGGTGCTGGCACTGCACGCCGAGGGACTGTTGCTCAGTGCCCACGATTGCAGCGAAGGAGGGCTCGCCGTGACTGTCGCTGAGAGCTGTCTGCTGGGCAGCACCGGCTTCGAGGGCGGTGAGCGGGTGGGAGGCAGGCTCGACGCAGCGCTGTTCGGCGAGGCGGAGGGGCGGATCCTGGTAAGCGTTCGCCCGGGCGAACGCTATGAACAGGCGCTGATCGACGCTGCCGCTACGCACTCCCTGCCGGCGGTGAAACTCGGGCATACCTCGGTGAACGGGCGCCTCTGCCTGGGACCGCTCGACCTCTCGCTCGATGTGCTGCGAGAGGCCTACGAAGTGCTTCTGGACTAGTGCGACCCCTCGCGCGACGGGGGGGGCCTCATACCACGAACCGATCAGTCTCAATATCGACCAGCACAGCGTCCGTGCGAGCCTTCTCGACGAAGTTGATCAGTGCCTGGAGCTGGCTCTGAACGTGAGCGCCGTCGGTCGACAGACAGGCGGCGGCGAGGGTGGCTCGTTGAGGCGTGTCCGGGCCGGCGTCGACGACTGCAGCGTTGAACCGCGAGCGCATCCGCTCGATCAGCGGGCGGACGATTGAGCGCCTCTCCTTGAGGGTGGATGCGGGGAGTTCGAACGTAAACAGGACGGTTCCGGCGACGATCGTGGATCTGTCGCGGGCCATCAGACTTCGACGTTCTCCGGCGGTTCCTCTTCGAGCAGAGGAGGCAGGTCTTCGGGACCTTCGAGGCCAAAGTGCTCGAAGAACTGGAGGGTCGTCCGGTAGAGCCGCGGCCGGCCCGGTGTCTCCGCCCTGCCCGAGATCTCCAGGAAGCCTCTCCCCTCTAGTGAGGCGATCAGCTTGTCCGAGTTGACGCCGCGAATTGCCTCGACCTGCGCACGCGTGCACGGTTGGCGCCAGGCGATGATTGCGAGCGTCTCCAGCGCGGCCGGGGACAGGCGCTGAGAGGGGGCGGCACCGAGCAATCGCTCGATGCAGGCCGTGTACTCCGGAGCATGTGCGATCTCGTAGAGGCCGGCGCCGTCCTTGACCAGGCGCAGCCCCCGCGCCTCGTAGTCGCCCGCGAGCTGGTCGAGTGCCGTCCGAATGGCGGCCGGGCCGACGCCCGCTGCTCGCGCCAGTGCGGGTACCGTCTGCGGCTGTCCGGACGCGAACAGCATGGCTTCGATCGCCCAGGCAAGTTCCGAGATCGGGACGGGCTCGGCTTCGACCGGAGGCGGGTCGGGCGTTCGTTCCTGGCTCTCGCTCATTCCCCGGTTCCTTCCTTTACGCCGGCAGCGGCTCGGCGAGGACGATCTCTCCCTCTGTTGCGACGAGACGTGCGGGCGTGATCCGGTTGGCCAGGGCCGCCGCCTCGTGGCTCGAGACGCGAATGTAGTTGTCGGTGTAACCCTCGACGCGAGAGGCTTGCCGCGGTTCTCGGCGTTCGCCGGGGCGTTCCCAGAGGACGGGTCTCTCGGTGCCGATGAACCGATCCCGGAAGCCTGCTGCCAGCTCGGCTCGGAGGCCCGCCAGCGTGGCCATTCGCGCCTTCTTGACGCGCTGGTCGACGGCACCCGCCAGGCCAGCGGCGAGGGTGCCATCGCGAGAGGAGAAGGGGAACGCGTGGATTCGGGCGAACCCGACCTCTCGGCAGAGCTTCACCGTTGCCCTGAAATCGCTGTCTGTCTCCCCCGGGAATCCGGCGATGACGTCGGTTGTGATGGCAGCGCCCGGGACCGCTGCCTGGATGCGGTCGGCCGCGAGCAGAAAGTCGTGGGCGCTGTAGCGGCGCCTCATGGCAGTGAGGACACTGTCGCTTCCCGACTGGAGGGCGAGGTGGAAGTGGGGCATCAATCGGGGATCGCTCCAGAGTCCGAGCAGGTCCGCGGTGATGTCCTGTGGCTGCAGGGAGCTGAACCGCAGGCGGGGGATCTCCGTGCCTTCGAGCAGGGCGGAGATCAACCTCTCCGGGCCGCCGGTGCCCAAGTTCAGGTCGCGCCCCCAGGCGCCCAGCTGGGTTCCGGTGATGACGGCTTCGCAAGCGCCGGCCGAAGCCGCTCTGTTGACCTCCGCACACACGTCTTCCGCCGGCCGAGAGAGCTCGCGGCCCCGCGTACGCGGGATAATGCAGAAGGCGCAAACATCGTTGCATCCTGCCTGGGCTTCAACGAAGGCACGGCCTCGCCGCGCGGGGGGAGGGGACGTGAGACGGCCGTGGCGTCGTTCAGGAAGGCTGTGGAGGTGCTCGACGAGGCGCTCGACGACCATGCCTCTCTTGCTCCTGCCGGTGCCTCCGACTACATCGGCGCCGAGACTGCGAAGGATGCTCTCGCCGGCCGATTCCGGAAAGCACCCGGTCACCGCGAGCAGTGCCTGCGGCGATAGCCGCCGCGCTGCTCGAATGAGCTTGCGCGATTTCTGGTCTGCCATGGTGGTCACTGTGCAGGTGTTGACAACTATCGCGTCGGCTTCGCAGAGGTGTTCCGTCACTCGAAACCCGGCTTCCGAGAGCTCCCGGCCAATCGACCCGGAGTCGGCAAGATTGAGCTTACAGCCCAGCGTGAGGATTGAGACCAGTGAGAGGCCCGCCATGCTGCTATCGTACCTAGTGGTGGCGATGGGGCGACCCGTCGCGGAGCATCGCGGAGGGACCAGATGTCTGAGATCGAAGGCTTTGAAGACACTCTCGAAGCAGCAGAGGACGCGATCGGCTCACCTGCTGACGTCTTCCTGAAGCGGATCGCCGATCGGGTGGGTGCTCGCGCGGGCGCTGCGGCCGTCTTCGGCGAGCCCGTCACGGCCGACGGAGTGACGGTGATCCCGGTCGCGCGTGCGCGCTGGGGCTTTGGTGGTGGCGCCGGGGGCGGTGGAGATGAAGAAGACGGCTCTGGAGCGGGTGGGGGCGGTGGCGCGTCGACCAGGCCCGTCGGTTACATCGAACTCGTCGATGGTCAGGCCAGATTCGTGGGGGTGTCCGACCCTGTGCGGTTGTGGCCGCTGATCCTCGCCGCGGGCCTCGCTGCGTGGCTGTCGCTGAAGGGTCTGCGCGCGCTGCTCCGGTAGAGTCCCCGAGTGGATCCTGCCGGCGGAGACGAAGTGCTTGTCATTGCCCTGGACCGTTGGGGGCGGGTTCTCCTCGTGCGGGACGCCGGCGAGGGTCGGGAGGGTGCCGTCTGGCGCATCCCGGGCGGGAGTGCTCTGCCGCTCGAACCGCCGGATGAGGCTGCCGTCCGTTGCTTCGATGAGGTGACGGGTTGCTTTCTCGAACGGCTTCAGCTCTTCCGGGTCTACAGGCAGGCGGAGCGCGAGGCGGCGATTGGCGGAATGAGGCTGCACGTCTACTTCGACGATCCCGATCTCGACCTGGAGGGGCTCGCTCTGGAGCGGGGAAAGAGCGCCGCGTACGTGGAGCCCACCCGCCCCGACGGCCGGAAGATTCTCGAGGAACATAGGGCGGTGATCGAACAGTTCGGGGTCAGCAACTCCTATCGGGCCCTGTTCCACTGAACCCCCGGCCCATCGGCAGACGTTGCTGCGTGGCGCAGGTGTAGTCTGGTTGCGGGGGGGGTGAGATCTGGTAGAGGCGGGGAAGGAAAGGGCGCTGGCCATGCTTCCGGAGCGAAAGGCGTCCGTGCACGGATGCTACGCTGAGCGTCCGGAAGCCGGTACGAGGTGAGGGGGATTGTACGGGCGGGAGCCCCCGATATCCTCCTGAGAGAGGGCAAGGTGAGCGCTCAGATGCCTCCCACCGGTGACGATTCCGGGAGGGAGATCGCGGTCGGACGCGACACAGAGAACTCCATGTGGATGCAGGACTCCGACCCCGGTCCGACCGGGCCGGGGCGAGAAGGGTTGGCCGACTTGTTTCGCACTTTGAGCGGACCCAGGCCGAGAGCCCGGCCAATTCGCCGCACGGGACGCCTGAGGCC
>CAZHMF010000044.1:0-13933 GCA_964533605.1 uncultured Anaerolineaceae bacterium | reverse complement strand
TGAGCGGACCCAGGCCGAGAGCCCGGCCAATTCGCCGCACGGGACGCCTGAGGCCGTCTTCAAAGCCCACTCCGGGTGTCTCTCGTCCCGCCGAGGCGAGCCCTCCTCCGGCGACGCCGCCCCCGGGTCACTTCACCGAGGCTGCCACGGGGGCCGAACTCGCAGGCGGCTCTGCAGCGGAAGAAGGAGATCCCGGCGCGGTGGGTGAGAATCTCATGCCGTCGCCGGGCGGGGGGGAGCGTCCACTGTCTGCCAGCGATAGTCCGGGACCGCGGAGCTGGTCCCTCCTCGACGTCGCCGGGCGTCTTGCCCATGACGTAAGGAACCCTCTCACCTCGCTGGAGGTCGCCGCTTTCGTGCTTGCCTCCGAGCTGAAAGACGCCGGCCGTCACGATCTGGATGGCCTCGTGTCCGAGATCTTCGAGGTTCGCCATCGAGTGACGCTGGGCGTCGATGAACTCGTCGAGTTCGCCCGGGTTTCCGATGGGCGGGTCGAGGTCTCTCGCGATTGGACCCGAGTGGGAGATGTTGTCGACGAAGCTCTGCGGGACGCTGCCTACTACCGGGCGGGAAGCGTTGTCTACCGGGAGTCTCCGGATCGCAGCGATCTCCTCGCGCTGGTGGATGGTCCGAGGATGCGGATGGTAGTCAGGAGTCTGGTGCGCTATCTGCTGGACTACGGGCAGGCGCCGATCCGTGTCAAAGTGCGTCCCCACGAAGAGTCGGTCGAGATTCGGGTCGAAGATGCGAGCGCAGGGGTGACGAGCGCAGATCTCGAGGCCACGATGATGCGTCTGGAGGCCGGCCCGTCGCTCGGCGAGGCTTTCGGCGCCGGACTTGGTCTGTTCGTATGCAGGCCGGTGGTCGAGGCGCACGGCGGATCACTGGCGGGCGAGAGCAGTGACGATGGGGGCACTACCTTCGTCGTCACGCTTCCAAGGGGGTCCGAGCCGAGCGATTAGTCGCGGCCGGACGGTGAGCAAGGCCAGACGAAAGAAGAGGGCCCGTGCGGGCCCCCTTCGCTGCTAAACCTGACCGCCCTGACTAATAGTCCTCAGGCGGTGGGGGGGGTGCGGCGGCCGGCTGCGGGATCTCCGCCACCACTGTTTCGGTGGTGAGGATCAGTGCAGAAATGCTGACCGCGTTCTCCAGTGCGGAGCGGGTGACCTTGACCGGATCGACGATTCCCAGCTCGAACATGTCGCCCCAACGGTCCTGCTGGGCGTCCCATCCCTCCGTCACTTCCGTGTTGTGTTGGATGCGGTTGACGATGACGGACCCTTCGAGACCCGCATTGTCCGCGATCAGCCAGGTCGGCTCTTCGAGGGCTTCGCGGAGAAGGGTGATGCCCATCCGTTCGTCGTCCGTGGTGGACTTGGCCGTTACCAATGCGTCGAGTGCTGCCTGAGCGCGGATGAGTGCAACTCCGCCGCCGGGCACGACGCCCTCGTCGACGGCAGCACGAGTGGCGCTGAGAGCGTCCTCGACCCGTTGCTTCTTCTCCTTCATCTCGACCTCGGTGGCGGCCCCGACCTTGAGGACGGCGACGCCGCCTGCAAGCTTCGCGAGACGCTCCTGGAGCTTCTCGCGGTCGAAGTCGGATGTGACGTCGTCGATCTGGGCCTTGATCTGCTTGATTCGGGCCTGAATCGCCTCGTCGGTACCGAGTCCTTCGATGATGGTGGTGTCATCCTTGTTGGACGTCACTCGCCGCGCGCGGCCGAGATCTGCGATCGTGACCGACTCGAGCTTCCGGCCGAGGTCTTCGGTGATGAACTGGCCGCCGGTGAGGATGGCGATGTCTTCCAGCATCGCCTTGCGCCTATCGCCGAAACCGGGAGCTTTGACGGCGAGGATGTTCATCGTGCCGCGGAGCTTGTTGACGACCATCGTGGCGAGCGCCTCGCCCTCGATGTCGTCGCAGATGATCACTATGTCCTTCGTGACCTGGAGCATGTTCTCGAGGGCTGGAAGGACGTCCTGGACGGCGGTGATCTTCTTATCCGTGATGAGGATGTGGGGGTTCTCGATCACGGCTTCCATGCGGTCGGTGTTGGTGACGAAGTAGGGCGAGACGAAGCCCCTGTCGAGCTGAAGTCCGTCTACGAACTCAGTCTCGAACTTGATGCCCCGCGACTCTTCGACGGTGATGACGCCGTCCTTGCCCACCTTTTCCATGACGTCGGCGACGAGGTCACCGATCTGTTCGTCGTTGCCGGAGATGGCGGCGACGTGGGCGATCTGATCTTTGGTGAGGACGGGCCGGGCCTGCTCGCGCAGGTCATTGACGGCGGCGGCGAGGCCGCGTTCGAGACCGCGCTTGATGGCCATCGGGTTGGCGCCGCTGGCAACCACCTTGAGGCCGCCACGGGCGATCGCCTGGGCGAGGACCGTCGCGGTCGTAGTGCCGTCGCCGGCGATGTCGTTGGTCTTGGTGGCGACCTGTTTGGCGAGCTGTGCCCCCATGTTCTCGAAGGGATCGTTCAACTCGATCTCGCGGGCGACAGTGACGCCGTCCTTGGTGATGGTGGGCGCACCAAACTTCTTGGCGATCACGACGTTGCGGCCGCGCGGGCCGAGAGTGACCTTGACCGCATCGGCGAGCGCGTCAACGCCTTCCTTCAGGCTTCGGCGCGCGGTCTCGTCGAAGAGGAGTGACTTGGCAACCATTGATTCTCCTGAGCCGGCCGGCGCCGGGGTTGACTCCCGGGGGCCGTGTTGGACTAGACGACCAGCTTGGCGAGGATGTCCTTCTCGTTGAGAACGATGTAGTCGGAGCCGTCGAGCTTGATCTCGGTGCCCGTGTACTTCGCGTAGAGAATCCGGTCGCCGGATGCCAGGTCGATCGGCACCCTCTTCCCACTGTCGTCCATCCGGCCTGGACCGACGGCGATCACCTCACCCTGCTGCGGTTTCTCCTTCGCCGTGTCCGGAATCACCAAACCACTGGCCGTCACCTCTTCCTGCTTGAGCGGGGTGATGACTATGCGGTCAGCGAGGGGAATCAGCTGAGTCTTGGCTTTTGCCTTTGCTGCCATGCGGACAGAGTCCTCCTGTTGTCAATTGAACTTCGCAAGAGGCGAGTTTAGCACTCTCATGTCGAGAGTGCCAGTTGCCCGATCTGCGCCGTCTTGAGCCCGGGCGACCCACATAACGGCGCCGACCCGTGAAACTCTGGCGAGGTCGTGTGCCGAGGTACATAAGAGCATTGCAGAACGCCGATCAGGTGGTAGCGTGGCTGCACGCGAACGATCAGCCGCGGCCTCGGACAGTCGCCCGGGGGGCCGCTCGGGGGAGCGTTTCCAGGAACGGTTAATGATTGTGAAACCCACTTCTGTGGACCGGATCTCCGTGTCTTCAGAACGGCGCCCGGCACCCGGTTCCCAGCGGGATCTCGCACGCCTCTGGCATGCGGTTCTGGGGAGGCTCGAGCTCGATGTTAGTCCGGCCAACTTCGAGACCTGGCTCCGTGGAACCCGGCTGTTGGTGGCTGGTGCGACGACGCTCGTCGTTGAAGCTCGATCGACGTTCGCGGCGAACCATCTCAGCGAACAGTTCAAGGTGGTGGTCCGGAGGGCCGTGGAAGAAGTGGCGGACCGGGCTCTGGCCGTCGAGTTCGTCGCCCCCGGCTCCGCCGACTCCCCTCTCACGCCGGTTGCTCGCGGACCGGTGGCCCCCCGTGTCGGTGAACTCTGCCCCACTCACCGGTTCGACACTTTTCACGTCGGCGTCGCTAATCGCGTAGCAGTGGCTACATGCACAGGGCTGACTCAGGGAGGCATGGCCGCGACCCCGGCCGTCGTTTGGGGCCGGCCCGGGACCGGCAAGACGCACTTGCTCCATGCCACCGGCGCCGAGGCCTGTCGTGCGGGCTGGGCGGTTGCCTGCTTGAGCGCCGAGCAGTTCACGAACGGCTACGTAAGTGCGGTCAGGGGCGGCTTCGCCGACGAGTTTCAGAGCACCCTCCGAGACGTACGGCTACTTCTCATCGACGATATTCAGTACCTCGAGGGAAAGCGGGGCACCGGCGACGAGCTGATCCGGACGATGGATGCAGTGGGTTTCGCCGGAGGCGTTGTGGTCGCCGCCAGCGAGGTTCATCCGGGGCGCCTCGCCCTTCCAGACAGACTGCGATCGCGGCTCCAGGCCGGTCCCTCCATCGAGGTCGGATGTCTGGAGCAGGATGAGCGTGAGGGATTCATCCGGGCTGCGAGCTCCGACCTTCGCTGTCAGCTCCCGGGCTGGGCCATCGAGCGGATCGCCAGCATGGATGTTTGCTCCATGAGAGTTCTCCGGGGAGCTGTGTGCCTCGCCGTCAGCCTTCAGCAGGCCCGCTGCCTGGAGCCCTCGCGACTCGACGCAGAGCTCGTCAGGCAGGGGGACGGTGGGGGCCGGTTGAGCGATGCTGAAGTCATGCAAGCCGTTGCCGGATACTTCGGCGTGACCGAGGAGGAGATCTCGGGCCGATCGAGAGGAGGACTCGTTCGGGACGCACGGGCGGTGACCGTCGCAGCCCTCAAGGACCGAGGTGCCAGCCTGTCGCAGCTCGGGGCGAAGCTCGATGGCCGGGACAGCAGCACGATCTCAGGTCTGGCTGTACGTGGGCGGCGTCTGCTGGAGCAATCCCCGGAACTCAAGCTCGAACTCGCCGGATAGGCCGCCCGCAGCGGTGTCCTACGAGTTGGGACAGCTGGTCCCCGCCGCCCGTAAGCAAACCACGTGGAGGGCGGTTCAGGTTCGCCAGTCCGGCTTTCGGATCTGACTTCGCTCGCGGCGTTGGCGGGTGCGCTCGAAGTCTTCGTTCGCCTTCCGCACCAGATCCTGAAAGTCCTCGCTTCCCAGCTTCAGTCTCGATGACTTCCAGCGCTTGATGAGGGCCCTGTCTTTCGGAGCAAGCCCGGCCTCGTCGGCCATCCGGTTGATGATGACGGTGACCGCCTCCATCAGTTCGTCGTCGGTGAATCGAACCTGCATGTCAGCTCCTCGCCGTCTCGTACCGGCCCCGGGACTTGATACGCCGGAGCAGCTTGGCGTCGAGGTGAGTGTTCAATGCCACGTTAACGTCATCCGTGAGTTTTTCCATCTCGGGCGAACCCTCATCCCAGTTTGCTCGCCAGAGACGAATCGCCTCCTTGCCCTCTTCGGAAACGTCTGTGCTGTCGATAGTGACGGCCGAGACGAGCATCATCAGGGACCAGGCCTCCACGGGCTCGAGCATCACGATCATCTCAATCCCCCTTGAAGGTGGGCTCGCGCTTTTCGATAAAGGCGCGAACCCCCTCCGCTCGATCTTTGGTTGTCTGGAGAAGCAAGGTCAAATCGGTCTCGAAACGAAGGGCCTGGGCGAGAGGCATTTCGAGCCCCCGCCAGAGCGCTTCCTTGCCCAGTTCTTCGGCGATCGGGCCTCTCGTCGCGATGACGCCGGCCAGCCTCAGCGCCTCGATGCGGGCGTTCGTGGCGACTGCGCTCACCAGTCCCGCGCGGAGGAGTTCCGCAGCCGGGACGGCTCTCCCTCGGAGCGACGGCAACTCCGAGTCCGCCAGATGAGCGAGGCGGGACTCGAACCAGGGACGGGACCCTTCCTCAGGGATCTCGAGGGTCCCACCGGCGTCCGCAATGCGAATGTCGGCGGCAACGGCGAGCTCGAGCGCTCCTCCCCGAGCACTGCCCTCCAGGGCGAAGAGGACGGGAACCGGCAGGCCGAGCAGCTCGGCGGCACCCGTTCCGTCGGCGTCTCCGCCGCCCGCGATGATGAGGCAGCGGACATCCTCCCTCTCGCTGAGCTGAGCGCATCGCTGCGCGGGCCTCTGTTCTGTCTCATCAGCCAGGTCCACCAGTGCTATTCCCGCGGGTGTGCTGTCGCGCGGCTCCATCAGGCCAGCCTAGTTATCCTCCCCCGGCGCGTCGACCTGCCCGGTTCAAGGGGCTGCACCTTCGGCTCAAGCAGGTCATACTCCGTCGCAAGAGGCATTGGGAGGAAGCAGATGGCGGACTTCGAATCGCCGGCGCCGGTTGAAGAAGAGAAGACGGGGGCATCCCTTCACGACTTGAGGAACCGGCCGGGAGCGGCGTCGTCGACACGACGGGAGCTGTTCGATCGCTGGTTTCCCCTGGCCGTCGCCACCCTCGCTGCGCTCGCCATGGTGGCGTTGACGTTCCAGACCCGCGCCAGCTGGGAAACCCACAGGGACTGGGTTGTGCCGGTCACCGTTCCGCTGCTCGTGGTCGGCGGATTGGCGTTCGGCATCCTGCTCGCAAGACGAGAGTGGAGTGCACTCCTCCCGGCGCTGGTCGTCGTCGCCGGCATTCTTGTGCTGACCGGATTCGACATCTGGCTCGACGCGGAGGACGAGAAGGCCGGACTGAGGGATGGCCTGGCGGCGAGCAACGGGGTCCTTCTGGGAGCCGCCGTGCTGCTCTCTCTTGGGGCACTTGTCCGGGTCGAGTGGAGTCGGCCCGCCAGGGCTCCCGTCCCCGAGGTCTGAACCCGTGAACTACCGGCTCGTGCTGCTTCGTCACGGCGAGAGCACCTGGAACCGGGAGAACCGATTCACCGGGTGGACCGATGTGCCGTTGACCGAACGCGGCGTGGCCGAGGCTCGTACCGCCGGCGAACTGATGCGCGACGGCGACTACACATTCGACGTGGTGCATACTTCGCTTCTGCGGCGGGCTGTGAAGAGCGTCGAGATCGCACTGGACGTCATGGATCTCCACTGGATCCCTGTGCGCCGGTCCTGGCGACTCAACGAGCGCCACTACGGAGCCCTCCAGGGGCTGAACAAGAAGGAGACTTCGGAACGCTACGGCTCCGACCAGGTCTTCTCGTGGCGCCGCGGATATGACACTCCGCCTCCCCCCCTGGAGGCGGACGACGAACGTCATCCACGCTTCGAGCGCCGGTACAGGGACCTCGCGCCCGAACTCATCCCGGCGACCGAGTGCCTCGCCGACGTTGTCGCGCGGATGCTCCCCTACTGGTACGACGCCGTGGTGCCCGACCTGCGAGATGGGAGACAGGTACTGATCGGCGCTCACGGAAACAGCCTTCGGGCGTTGGTCAAGCTGTTGGATGGGATCTCGGACGAAGACATCCCGCAGCTCAACATCCCGACGGGTATCCCGCTCGTCTACGAGCTCGGCGCGAACCTGTCTGCGGAGCGCTCGTTCTATCTCGGTGATCCCGAGGCCGCAAAGGCGGCGGCGGACACTGTGGCGCGCCAGGCCGGGTAGCGCCGGGGGCAAAAGGGCCGTGTTCGGGCGAGAAGCGGAGAGGCCGACCGAGGCTCGGCGGCTCCGGCAGGTCGAAAGAACGGAGTCCGCACCGCGCCGGCGTCCCTCTCGGAGGGCTCAGCGGGTATGAGGCACACTATGTCGGCGATTGCACCGCCCGTCCGTGCAGCAACTCCAGAAGGGCCGGGTCCGTCTCCTCGACTTCGAATCCCTCGGGAAACGGCGGGCGGGGCGGCTGGCCGAGGCCTTCGAGCACTCGCGGATGCTGGTAGTAGGCGGGATAGAGAAACCGGGCGATCGCGAACATGAGCATCCCGTGGACCGCCAGCTGACCCTGGAGGACTTCCAGTCTGGCCTCCGGCGAAAGGCCCGGGAGGCCGGACTGGTCCGTCTCCAGTGCCGCCGCGCGCACGGCATCGAGACCAGCGTGGACGACCGGGCCGAGCATCGCATCGGATTCCGCGCCGGTTGCGATGGTGTCGAGGAGATCCAGGTCTCCGGCGCCGGGCAGCCGGCCGTCCTTGCTGGGCGGGATCACGAGATCGAGGAAAGCGCTCATGAAACCGGGATCGCGAAGAGCGGGCTGCGGGCTCGGGTGGTCAGTCAAGGAGGTTCTCCACGTTCTTCTTGATTGAATCGGCGACGTAGAGAGCCAGCGCCTGGATGGTGGACGTCGGGTTCACCGCTGCGGCGGTTACGAAGATGCTCCCATCGATGATGAAGAGGTTCTTCACGTCGTGGGCCCGACCGATCTCGTCAACTACCGAGGTCTGCGGGTCGGTTCCCATGCGGGCGGTCCCCATGAGGTGCCAGCCGGCGGTCTGCATCAGGGGATCGGCAAACGTCTCGACCGCGCCGGCTGCCCGGAGCACCTCCTGACCGCGCTCCGCCGCGTGGGCGAGGATCTTCTTGCTGTCGTCGCTGAGGGCGTAGGTTACCTTCGGCGCCGGAATCCCACTGCTGTCCTTGAGCTCCGGATCGAGTGTGACCGTGTTGGATTCGTCGGGAAGATCCTCTGTGATCGCGACGAATCCAACGGTATGGCTGAAGAGTCTCGCGTACGCCTCATGATGGCCGGCGCCCCAGGGAATGCGCCCGCTCATCGCGCCGAGCAGAGCCGACTGGACGGGGGCGACCCCCCGTACGGCTTCGAGTGAATAGCCGCGAAGGAAGCCGCGAGAACGGTCCGTCTTGTAGAACTCATGGCTCCAGAGCGAGCAGCCGGCGGGTCCGTGGTGTCCTTCGAGCTCCTCGTCAAAGATGCCCATAATCATGGCGTAGGGGTGGAACATCAGGTTCTTGCCGACAAGCCCGCTGCTGTTGGCGAGTCCATCGGGGAAGCGCTCACTCCTGGAGTTCAGGAGGAGGCGCGGGGTACCAACGCCATTGCAGGCGAGGACGACGATGTCCGCTTTCTGCTCCTGGAGCGTGCCCTTCTCGTCGTAGTAGAGGACGCCGCCGGCCAGCCCGTCTTCGCGCAGCGTGATCTCCCGGACGCGGCAGTTGGTGCGGATCTGAACGCCCTTTCGCTGGGCGACCGGCCAGTAAGTGATGTCGGTGCTTGCTTTCGCCCCCTGGGAGCAGCCGGTGATGCAGGGGCCGAGATTGATGCATTTCTCGCGGCCCTCGTAGGGCCGGGAGGTGATGGCGCTATCAGACGGCCACCAGTGCCAGCCCAGCTTCTCGAACCCACGAGCGAGGGTGTTCCCGCTCTTCCCCAGGGGAAGCGGCGGGAGGGGTGGCTCGTGGTAAGGGTAGGCGGGGTCACCGGCCATGCCGGACACGCCCATCATGCGATCGTTGATGGCGAAGAACGGGTCGAGCGTTTCATAGTCGAGCGGCCAATCATCGGCCACGCCGTCTTCCGTCCGCACACGGAAGTCGCGGGGCGTAAACCGGGGGAAATGAGCAGCCCAGAGGATGGTACTCCCGCCGACGGCGTTGAACATGAGCGGGCTGATCGGCGTGTTCTCTTCGTTGACCGGGTAGTCGGCGGCAAGTCCGCGCACATTGGGGCTTGGGGCGAACTCGCCCATGGCCCGCGTCTCCCAGTCGAGGAAGTTGCTCGGGTAATCCTTCTGGTGCGTCCACGGCCCCTGCTCGAGGCAGAGGACGCTCATGCCGGTGTCGGCGATGCTCCAGGCGAATGCGGCCCCGGAGGCGCCGGCACCGATAACCAGGACTCCAACCGGTTCGTTTGACATCGCCACAGCTTATACCACTCGGTTAAGGCCCGGTTGCGAGGCCGCCATCAGCTTGAGGCCCGTCGACTTCTCCCCGGGTAGGGAGGGAACGAAGTCCGCTCAAGCTTCCCCCGTGATGGGCTTCTTGCCGAGGCGCTGGAGAACGTCCTTGAAGACCGCGTAGTCCTGTGCTCCCCTGATCATGTAACGCTCATCGATCACGAATGTGGGCACCGCGGTCACTCCCAGTTGCTGCGCGAGGACCAGCGACTGCTGAACCGATTCCTCGCGGTCGCGGGCTTCGAGCGAAGCCCGGAGGGGGCCGCCGTCAATCCCGGCATGCTCCGCCACGCCGACGATCGTGTCGACTTTGCCGATGTCGCTCAGGTCTCTGAAATAGGCCTCGAACATCGCCCTGTGGAAAGCGTCCCTTTTCGGGTGCTCGGCGAGAAAATCTGCTGCCTCCAGGGCAAGGATCGAACTGGAAGTAAGCGTCCGGCCGCGGGAGAACTTGATCCCCAGGGTCGTGCCGCGCTCTTCCAGCGGTGTAGGCCCATCGCCGGGGCTTGTCATCGCCTTACGTGGCTTGCCCTCGGGAGGGGTGGTGGGGTCGAGGAGGAACGGCGCCCACTGGACGTCAAGCGCGAATTCGCTCGAGAGCTTTCCGATCTCGACGAGACCGACGTAGCACCACGGTCAGACGAAGTCGGAAAAGACAAGGACGGAGGTTTCGGAGGTCATGTCTGCGAGTATAGAGGGCCGGACCGGTAGACTCGTACGATGGGTCGCTTCGAGCGGGACGGTTTGGCTTTCAACTACGAGGAGATGGGAGATCCCGAGGCGCCGCCGGTCGTCTTTCTGCACGACCACGGTGGCGAGTCTCGCGACTGGTTTCCCGTGATGCAGGGACTCCAGCGTAACTACCATCTGGTGGCGCCCGATCTTCGCGGTCACGGTCTCAGCGCTGCTCCGGAGGGCGTTGAGGCGTACGACCTCGGGCTATTCGAGGGCGACCTCGGAGTGCTGCTCGATTACCTCGGGGCGGAACTCGCTGCCCTGGTCGGCCTGGGCCTTGGAGGCGCCGTCGCTCTTCAATTCGCAGTGAACCAGCCGGAGCGCGTTGCCGCTCTCTGCCTTGTCGACACCTCTCCCGCGTTTGCGAGTGACCGCTTCGCCCCCGAGGCAGCGACGGTGAGGGCGGAGCTCGAGGGACTCGAGGAACTCGTCAGGCAACGGGGCACGAGGGCTCTGGGACGCGACCGGGCGCGGTCGCTACGCGATCCGAGGTTGGCGTCCGCCTTGCTCGCGCGTGCGGCGGCGGCGAGTGTCGATGGCTGGCTGGGGGCCGCGCGTGCTCTCCGCGAGCGGGCCGATCTTGCAGAAAGGCTGGGGGAGAGCCTGACCATGCCCGTCATGATCTGCGGCGGCGAGGACGATCCGGCGCAGTCGGCGTTCGAAGTCCTGAGGGCGGAGGTGACAGGCGCGCGAAGCATCACGTTCCGTGACGTGGGCCGTGGTGCTCCTCTGTACCGGAGCGAAAAGTTCGTTCGGGTCCTCAAGACCTTCCTTCAGGATGTCGAGGACGGTCACAGCACCGGTGGCGTCAGTACCGTCTGAGCAGCGGCGCGCGTTCAGATGATCCGCTCGTCCTTCAGCTTCTCGATCTCATCCCATCCGTAGCCGGCATCGAGGAGGATCTCCTCGGTGTGCTGTCCCAACTCCGGTGCGTTGCTCTGAGGTCCGGTCTCGTGCTGGGACATGCGAATCGGTGTCCCAACGACTCTCACTTCCCCGAACGTCGGATGTTCGAGGGTGGTGATGTACTTGTTGGCTTTGACCTGCGGCTCCTCGGCCATGGATGCGTAGTCGTTCACCGGACCGTGGGGGATGTCCGCTTCGTCGAGTAGCGCCATCCACTCAGCACGCGATCGGGTTCGGAACGCGGTGTCGAGTTCCGCCAGGAGAGCCTCGCTGTTCCAGAAACGGTCGAACGGGGTGGTGAACCTCTCGTCGGCGGCGAGATCGTCGCGGCCGAGGACGGAGCAGAGGCCCGGCCACCACTTCGGGTCGAGGATGCCGAGGGCGAGGTACTCATCGTTCGCGCAGGGGAGGTAAGTGAAAAGGGGGTTCTGGCGCTGGCGGCTCGGTCCCTGCTCACCTGTCCTCAGGAATCCCAGGATCGGTAATCCCTGAAGGGCGATCTGCGAGCCGAGGAGGGACACGTCCACATGCTGACCGACTCCGTGGAGCTCGCGCGCGATGATTGCGGTGGAGATCCCGAGCGCGAAGACCATCGCGCCGACCTGGTCGGCGAGCCCGGCCCCCACCGAGTGGGGCTGCTCCCCCGGCCCGCCACCTTCGAGCACCATGAGGCCGCCGACTGCCTGACCGATGATGTCGAACGAGGGCCGGGTTGCCTTCGGCCCTTCGGATCCGAAGCCAGAAGCGCTTGCGGTGATGATCCGGGGATTGATTGGGGACAGCGAGTCCCAGTCGAGGCCGAGGCGCTTCATGACGCCGGGCCTGAAGTTGTCCGCGACGACGTCCGCCTTCTCTACCAGGCGGTAAATCACATCCCGGCCCGCCTTGGTGCGGACGTCGAGAGTGAGGGAGCGCTTGTTGCGGTTGTGTGCTTCGAAGTATGTGCACCAGCCGTCGGGCTGAAGTCCCAGGCTGCGCCCGAGGTCACCGTTGGTCCGCTCTTCCACCTTGATCACGTCGGCTCCGAGGTCCGAGAGCATCACCGTCGCGTAGGGCCCCTGCTGGTAGCGAGTGAAGTCGAGGATTGTGATCCCTTCGAGCGGTCTGGTCATCGATGTCCTCCCCTGGCCCTGCTCTCTGAATTCGTGAGCTGTAGTGGCCCGCGATGGCGAAGTGACGGAATCTTAGCATCGGGGCAGTGGATCCCGGCGTATCGGACCGCTTCTCAGCACAATCCGGGCGACCGTCGAACTCAGGCGGGCACCCGGGCGGGTGGGCTTCCGCGGAGGCGAAGGTCGTTTCCGGGTCTTCTCTCACACCTTGCACGAGAGTCAGTGCGTTCAGAGGAGTCGGCCCCGGGCGGGCAGGCTTCCCGGTGCACGGTCGAGCTAGAGCTTCTCGACCTGGAGGAAGTCCAGTTCCACAGGTGTCTCGCGGCCGAACATGTTCACGAGGACGCGGACCTTGCCTTTTTCCGTATTGATGTCGTCGACCGTGCCGATGAAATCTTCGAACGGTCCGTCCACGATCCGCACGTTCTGGCCGGATTCGAAGGCAACACGAACGCGTGGCTGCTCCATGCGCATGGCGCGCAGAATGTGGGCGACCTCCTCGGGGGAGAGCGGAACGGGACGTCGCTCGGCGCCACCCTCGTCGGCGCTGACAAAGCCGGTTACGCCGCTGGTGTTCCGGATCAGGTGCCAGGCTTCGTCAGAGTCCTTGTCGCCGGGCCGGAGTTCGATGGTCTGGACGAGGACGTATCCCGGGTAGAGCTTGCGTTTGACCGTGCGGCGCTGTCCATCGCGGATCTCGATCTCGTCCTCGGTGGGCACGACCACGTGGAAGACGCGATCCGTTGCATCCATCTGGTCCACGGTGCTCTTGATGGCGTGACGCACCTTGTTTTCGTGTCCGCTGTAGGTATGGACGAAATACCAGCGGCGATCCGGTGCGTTTATCTCGTCGTCGCTCAGCTGGATATCGGCGGCGAAGTCCTCATCGCGGGACCGGCGGCGGCGCTTGGGCTTGGTCTTGGGCTTTTTCTCAGCTGCAGCCTCCTCCGGCGAGTGCTCCTCGGCCGGGGGCTGTTCAACTGCGTCAGTGATGTTTTCGATTTCGTCTGCCATATTGCGTACCGGCCTCCCAGTTATTCGGCGTCCTGTGGCACCGGCCCGCTGCTAGAAGAAGAGCCTCTCGATGACCCATCCGAACACGAGGTCCAGACCGCCCAGCAGGAGTCCCACCGCGAGTGAGACGATTGCCACCACGACGGTGAGGTACCGCGTCTCAGAAAGCGTGGGCCATGTCACCTTGCGAAGCTCGCCGATGATATCGGTTACGAAGCGCGGTTCAAGGCGACGGAGAAAACCGAACGGGTTTCGTCGCCGCCCCGGTGCGAGCCCTGCCGCGAGGGAACGGGAACTGCCCGGTGGCACCGCGGGTTCGTCCGGCGCCGGCGCCGGAGTCGTGCTTTCCGAGGTTTGCCGTGCCTGTGCTCTACGCGAGCGCGGCATCCGGCGGCGGGCTGTTTTGGCCATTGTCTACCTGGTTTCCCGATGGACCTGATGGCTGCGGCAGCGGGAGCAGAACTTCCTGAGCTCGATCCGGTCGGCGTCGTTTCTACGGTTCTTCTGAGTCGTATAGTTTCGTTCCCGGCATTCCGCACACGCGAGGGTGACGATGATCCGGTCCCCTTTGCCCTTTGCCATGTTCCCCTCCCCGAGCCCCGCCGCCGGCGGGACCCCCGGGTGTAGGCCGTTCGGCTATTGAATGATCTTGGTGACGACGCCGGCGCCGACGGTGCGGCCGCCCTCACG
>CAZHMF010000043.1:15871-18434 GCA_964533605.1 uncultured Anaerolineaceae bacterium | reverse complement strand
GGAGCCGCGCCCGCTACCCCAGATAGCCCGTCCCCCGCCGCCCTCCCTTCGGGTCCGTGATCACATTCACCACCGCCACCGTGTCCGCCGCCAGGGCTTCTCGGATCGCGGGGCCGATCTCGTCGGGCTCCGTTACCTTCCGCCCGTAACCGCCGACCATCTCGCCCAGCTTCTCGTAGTCGACCTGGAGCAGGGCCGCGACAGGGGGCGCCTCGGGCCGGAAGAAACGGTCCTGGATCGAATGGCCGGCGATCCCGCCGTTGTTGGAGACGATGAACACCACCGGCGCTCCGACTCTGGTCGCCGTCTCCACCTCCGCACAGGCGGCGCCGAAGGCGTAGTCGCCGACAAGAGCGACGGACGGTTGATCCGGCCGTGCCAGCTTTGCTCCGATCGCGTAGGGCACGCCCGTACCCATGCATCCGGTCGTTCCCGAGTTGAGCCAGAGGCGGGGCTGGTGGCCGGGCAGGACTGCACGTGCCACGGCCATCGTCAGCTCACTGTCGACCGCAATCGCCGTCTCCCGACTTACGGCGTCGCGAACCTCGCGCACCAGGCGGTAGTGATTGATGGGACTCCGGTCAGATGACAGCTGCTCGGCGATCGCCGCTTCGTTCTTCACCTTCCCATCCGCCAGGTGAGCCCGCCACTCCTCTGTCTGGGCGCTGAAGTCGCTTTCGCCGAGGGTCTCGTTGAGCGCCCCGACCGCCACAGCTGCATCCGCCACCACTCCCACCTCGAGGTCGGCCGCCGACGCGAACTCCTCCGCCACGACGTCGATCTGGGCGAGACGGGCCCCTTCAGCGAAGCGGGGTGACCGGCCGAACTGGAAGATCCAGTTGAAGCGGCCCCCGACCATGAGGACCACGTCGGCGCCGGCCAGGGCGGCCGAGCGGGCGGCGTTGGCCGCCAGAGGATGGTGGTCGGGGACCACTCCCCGGCCCATCGGAGAGGCCACGAAGGGGATGCCGCGCTCGACGAGCCGGACCAGCTCGAGCCCGGCATCCGACCAGGCGGCTCCCTTGCCGATGAGCAGGAGCGGCCGCCGGGCGGTGGAGAGCATGCGCGCGATAGCGTCGATCCCGGCCGGGTCCGGATGGGGTGCGGTCTGGAGAAGCGGCTCGCGCCTGAAGGCGGCCCCCTCGGGATCCACCCGGCGGGAGACGAGGTCTCCCGGGAAATCAACGTAGACGCCGCCGGGCCGGCCGGCCAGGGCCTTGCCGAGCGCGAGGTGCACGTACTCGGGGATGCGCTCTGTGCTGTCGACGGCCGCCGTCCACTTGGCGGCGGAGCGGGTGAGGGCGAGCTGGTCCGCCTCCTGGAAGCCCCCGAGGCCGCGTGTGCGCGCGTGGACGGAGCCGCCGAGGACGACGAGGGGCATTCCGCTCTCGGTCGCGACGTGGAGGCCGGTGACGCAGTTCGTAACGGCCGGCCCCGAGCCGGCCACGACGACGCCGGGCTTGCGATTGATGTAGCCCCAGGCGGAGGCCATGAAACAGGCGGAAAGCTCGTGGCGGCAGTTCACGACCTTGATGCCGGCCTCCTCCATGCCGGCCATCACCTCGATCATCGGCCCGGCGACGACTCCGAACGCGGTGTCGACACCTGCCAGCTTGAGCTGGTGGGCGACCAGCTGTCCTCCGTTGAGCTCAGGCATGGGCGAACCTCCTCTGGGGGTGGGGTCATCGTAGGGGAGCAGGGGCCAGAGGGGGCGGGAAGAGGGATCGCCACCGTACAATCGTTCGGATGTGTCCCGGAGTGCGAAGGAGCCGGAATGGCGGGTGCAGAACGCCGCATTCATGCGGGCCATGCCGCGGTGGAAGACGCGGATGAGCGCGCACGGCACCGCTGGGGAGTCCCCACAGCTGGTCGGCGTCGACGTCGGCGGCACCTTCACCGACTTCGTTGCCCTCACGGATGACGGCGTCCGGATATGGAAGCGCCCCTCGACGCCGGCCCGGCCCGAGATCGCCGTCCTCGAAGGGCTCGCCGGCGCCCGGACGTCCCAGGTCGTCCACGGCAGCACGGTTGCCACGAACGCCCTCCTGGAGCGACGGGGGCCGCAGACCGTTCTGATAACGAACGAAGGCTTCCGCGACCTCCTCGTCATCCGGCGTCAGACGCGGCCCCAGCTCTACTCACTCGAGCCCCACCGCCCGCCCCACGTCGTCGCTCGCGGCCACGTGATCCCGGTGCGCGAGCGGCTGGATGCCGAGGGGCGGGAGGTAATCCCGCTGACCCACGACGAGGTCGAGCGCGTCGTAGCGGCGGCGAGGGACTCCGGGGCCGAGGCCTTCGCCGTTTCGCTCCTCTTCTCCTTCCTCAACCCCGAGCCGGAGCGAAGGCTCGTCGCCGCCCTCCGGGAGGCCGGTCTCGATGCCTGCGCGTCGCACGAGGTGAATCCCGAGCACCGCGAGTACGAGCGGGCGAGCACGACGGCGATCAACGCCTTTCTCCGCCCGGGGATGCGGCGCTATGTGTCGACGCTTGCCGGCGAGATCCGCTCACTGCGCCTCATCCACTCCGCGGGCGGCCTCGCCGGCCCGGAGATGTCCGCTGAGCG
>CAZHMF010000043.1:13254-15771 GCA_964533605.1 uncultured Anaerolineaceae bacterium | reverse complement strand
CCCGCCTGCTACGGGAAGGGAACCCGCCCGGCCGTGTCCGACGCGAACCTCGTCCTCGGCCGTCTCCGCTCCGAGCAGCCGCTCGCCGGGACCCTGCAGCTGGACGTCGAGCGGGCACGAGCCGCCCTCGCGCTGCTGGGACGCACGCCGGAGGAGGCGGCCGCCGCGGTGGTGGCGGTGGTTGACGCGAACATGGCCCGGGCTGTCCGGCGGGTGAGCCTCGAGCGGGGCTTCGATCCGCGCGATTTCACGCTCGTCGCATTCGGTGGTGCCGGGGCCTTGCACGCCTGTGCGGTCGCGGAGGCGACCGGCATCTCCCGCGTCCTCGTGCCCCGCTACCCGGGGGTCCTTTCGGCGCTCGGGATGGCCTGTGCCCCGGAAGCCGTGGAGGCGAGCCGCGGCGCTCTCCTCCGCTTCGATGACGGCGGCAATGAGCCCACCCGGGCGCTCGCTGCTCTGGCCCGGGAGGTGGCTGCGGAGGCGGCATCCCGTTTCCGGGACGCGACGGGACAGGAGCCGGAACTTCTGAGCTGGCATGCCGATGTCCGTTACGAGGGGCAGGCGCACGAGCTCAGGGTCGACCTGCCCGAAGCCGCGCCGCGAGCGATCGGGAGCGCCTTCGAGGAGGCGCACGAACGCCAGTACGGATACCGCACGCCGGGTACTCCCGTCGAGCTCGTTGCACTGCGGGCCCGCGCCTCCGGCAGGTCGAGGCCCGCTCCGGTGCCCACCGCGCCGGTGGGCGACCCCGCGGCTCCCGTCCCCATCATCCTGGCCGCACCCGGCGGGCGGGAGCAGCGGGCGACGCTCTACCGTCGCGAGGAGCTGACACCGGGCCAGGAGATCCGCGGCCCGGCGGTCGTCGTCCAGGAGGACGCTGCCACCTTCGTCCCCACCTCCTGGAGCGGCCGGGTGGATGACTTCCTCAACCTCGTCCTGGAGGCGGACGGATGAGCCTCTCGCCGGCAGAGCTGACGGTCTGGAACGCCCTCCTCGCCTCCGTCGCCGAGGAGATGGGTATCACCCTGGGGCTCACGGCCCACTCGCCGAACATCCGCGAGCGGAGGGACTACTCCTGCGCGGTCTTCGACGCCGGCGGCGAGATGGTTGCCCAGGCAGCTCACATCCCGGTCCATCTGGGAGCGATGCCTGAGGCTGTGAGAGCAGTGGGGGTCCTCGCTCCCTGGGCGCCGGGCGATATCGCCATCGTCAACGATCCCTATCTCGGCGGCACTCACCTGCCCGACATCTCCCTCGTGGCGCCGGTCTTCTGGAACGGAGAGGTGGTCGCCTTCGCGTCCGACCGCGCCCATCACGCGGACGTCGGCGGAATGTCGGCGGGCTCGATGCCCGTCGCCACCGAGCTCTACCAGGAGGGGATGATCATCCCGCCGTTGAAGCTCCAGGCGGCGGGACGGCCGAACGACGAGCTCATGTCCCTCATCCTCCGGAACGTCCGCACGCCCGACGAACGGCGGGGGGACTTCGAAGCCCAGCTCGCGGCGTTGCGTACCGGAGAACGGCGACTCCTCGGCCTCTTCGAGACGCGCGGCGCGGAGGCGGTTCTCAACGCCATGCGGGAGCTCCAGGACTACTCCGAGCGGCTCACCCGGGCGGCCCTCGCGCGGGTCCCGGACGGCGAGTACACGGCGGACGACGCCGTCGAGTCGCCCTCGGGTGAGCTCCTTCCGGTCCGCGTCCGCCTGCGGGTAGAGGGGAGCTCGCTGACGGCCGACTTCAGCGGCAGCTCACCCGAACAGGCCGCGTCGCTGAACGCCGTGGCGGCGGTTACGAAGTCGGCCGTGGCCTACTGCGTGCGCTGTCTCCTCCCGGCAGAGGCGCCTTCGAACGAAGGCAACTTCCGGCCGATCACGCTGAAACTCCCCGAGCGAACGATCGTCAACGCGCGCCCTCAGCGGGCGGTCTCCGCCGGCAACGTGGAGACATCGCAGCGAATCACGGACGTGGTCCTGCGGGCGCTGGCAGAGGCCCTGCCCGAGGCCATCCCGGCGGCGAGCGCGGGGAGCATGAGCAACTTCACCTGGGGCGGCATGCGGGCGGACGGCACTCCGTTCGCGTACTACGAGACGATCCCGGGAGGGGCCGGCGGCGGGCCGGAGGGCCCCGGCGAGAGCGGCGTTCAGACCCACATGACGAACACGGCGAACACGCCCCTGGAATCCCTCGAGCGATCTCATCCCGTGCGCATCCGTCGCTTCGAGCTTCGGGAGGAGAGTGGGGGACCGGGCCGGCACTCGGGGGGCGACGGCGTCGTGAAGGAGGTCGAGTTTCTCGTCGGCGCGGATGTGAGCGTTGTCGGAGACCGGCGCATCATGGGTCCCTACGGGCAGGCCGGCGGCGCCGCCGGCCTGCCCGGACGCAACACACTCCTGCGCGAGGATGGAGGCGAGGAGTCGCTCCGCGGCCACGAGAGCCTGCGCGTACGGGCGGGCGAGCGCGTACGCATCGAGACGCCGGGAGGTGGCGGTTGGGGATCCCGAGCCGAGCACTGAGCAC
>CAZHMF010000043.1:8256-13154 GCA_964533605.1 uncultured Anaerolineaceae bacterium | reverse complement strand
AACACTGAGCCTTTGTGCCATACTTCGCGGATGCCAGAAATCGAGTTCCGCCCCGCCCGATCCGAGGAGATGCCGGCCGTTGCGTTCAATACCGCCCGGCAGATGGGTCTGCCCGTCAGCATGTTTACCGGGATGCCGCCCGAGTGGACCCTCTGTGCCTTCGTCGACGGTGATCTGGCGTCGACTTACGCTGCCTGGCCGCTGACCATCCGCTTCAATGGAAATCCTGTCCCGGTGGCGGGCGTCACGTGGGTGAGCACGCACCCGGCCTACCGGCGGCGCGGATTCATCCGCAAGATCATCCAGTATCACTTCGAGTCCATTCACGAGGAGCGGAAACAGGCTCAGGCGGCCCTACACCCCGCCAAGGCGGCCATCTACCGGCGGTTCGGTTACGGTCAGATCACGGAGCGGCGCACCTACCGGATCGAGCCTCGCGACATCGTCTGGGCTCACGATCTCGAGGTGCCGGGCCGGCTGCGCGAGGTGACGGTCGAGGACGACTTCGGAACGCTCGTCGATGTCTACCGGCGCTACCGGGCCGACCGGAACGCGCTCATGCACCGGGGGCGGGCGATGTGGGACGCCGGGCCTGTCGACGAGCCGCCTCCCAGCTTCAAGCGCACGGTCCTCCTCTATGAGGAAGAGGGCACGGCTCTCGGCTACGTGATCATCACGACCGGCCCGGGCCCCGAGGCCGACCGGTCGGTGTCGCCGATGATCATGACGATCCAGGACCTGTTTGGGATCACGCCGGAGGCCCACCGGGCGATCTGGACCGCGCTTGCTGCCTACGACAACGTCCGCGAGATCTGCTGGCCGAACGCGCCTGTCGACGATCCTCTGAGGGAGATGCTGTTGGAGCCGCGGCTCCTCAACATACGGGTGCGCGACGGGATCATGGCCCGCCTCGTGAGCGTGGACGACGCCCTGGCGCAGCGTCCCTACCCGGTCGAGTCGGTTCTCCGCTTCGAACTGAAGGACGACCTCTGTCCCTGGAACGCTGGCCGCTGGGAGCTGATGACTGGTCTCGAAGGCGGGATCGTCCAGAGGACGGACTCGGCCCCCGACTTCGTGCTCACCCCCGACGTCCTCGCTCAGCTCGCCTGGGGGCGTCTGTCAACGTCCGAATCCGTGCGCGCGGGTCTGATCGGCCCGGCCGACCATAAGATCATGGAGCGCTGGGACGATGCGCTGCGGACTGCCTACCCGCCGCACGAGGCGGAGCATACCTGGTAGGGTCCCGCCGCCCCTCCCCCGCCACCTTGGTCCTGCGTTTCGCGTTCTGCGTCACGCTCGTCCCGGCCTCGGCGGTTGCCGGTGTGGAGTCCGACCCGGCGCGCGACCAGCGGGCGCACCCCACACCACCAGCCCCGCGCGCTTCTACACCTCGGCCAGAGCGGCGTTCATCTCCATCGCCATCTGACGCGCGTCGCCGAACAGCATCAGAGTGTTGTCGGCGGCGAAGAGCGGGTTGGCGATGCCGGCGAAGCCGGGCGAGAGGCTGCGCTTGATGATCACCACGGTCCGTGCCTCATCCACGTTGAGGATCGGCATTCCGGCGATCGGGATCGCCGGATCTGCCTCCCGCGCCATCGGGTTGACGACGTCGTTCGCGCCGATCACGAGGACGACGTCGGTCTGGCGGAAGATCGGATTGATCTCGTCCATCTCCTTGAGGTTCTCGTAGGAGATCCCCGCCTCGGCGAGGAGCACGTTCATATGGCCCGGCATCCGTCCGGCCACCGGATGGATAGCGAAGAGAACCTCGGTCCCTCTCGCTTCGAGTGCCTCCGCGAGGTCTTTGACGGCGTGCTGCGCCTGAGCAACGGCCATGCCGTATCCGGGTGCGATTACGACCCGGCGTGCGTTGTCCATGAGCATCGCGACCTCATCGGGAGATGCGGACTTGACGCGTCCGGCGTAGATGTCGTCGCTCTCCGCTTCGGAAGAAACCTCTGCCCCGACCCCGGCGAACATGATGTTCGGCAACGATCTGTTCATGGCCTTCGACATCAGGGCCGTGAGGATGAACCCGGCCGCCCCGACGAGTGAGCCGGCGATGATGAGGACGCTGTTGTTGAGGACCCAGCCATGTCCGGCTGCGGCGAGCCCCGAGTAGGCGTTGAGGAGCGAGATCACGACGGGCATATCCGCGCCGCCGATGGGGACCACGAGCATGATTCCAAGGAGCGCTGAGACCCCCACGAGGATCCAGAAGGGGACGGAGGACATGACGGTGTGAAGGGTCAACTCACCGTCCACGAGCCGCTCCTCGACGCCGGCCTGCTCGCCGGAGACGACGAGCCAGACTGCCAGCCCCACGCAGATGAGAGCGAGGGCGGCGTTCATCACGTGGCGCCCTCTGATGAGCACCGGTTTCTCCGTCATCCAGCCCTGGAGTTTCAGGAAGGCGACGGCGCTGCCGGTGAGCGATACACCTCCGATGATGCCCGAGGCCGCGGCGGCGAGCGTGAATTGGAGGTCGATCCCCTCGACGAAGCCACCCTTGATTGCTTCCTCGAGGGCGGCGCCGACGGCGAGTGCCGAGGCCCCGCCGCCGAAACCGTTGAACACGGCGACCACCTGGGGGATGGACGTCATCGGCGATCGGTAGGCCATCACGGCCCCGACAAGGGCTCCGACGACCAGTCCGGCAATGATTGTCTCAAAGCTGATAATACGCTTATCAGTTAGAGTAGTGACGATCGCGATGAACATGCCGGCGGAGCCGACCATGTTGCCGCGCACCGCGGTGCGCGGATTGGACATGTCTCTGATGGCCCAGATGAAGAGGACCGCGGCGAGAAGGTAGAAAAGATTGATCAGGTCTTCAGACACGGTCGCCCTTCCTTTGGAACATTCCCAGCATCCTGTGCGTTACGAGGAAGCCTCCCACGACGTTGGCAGTGGCCATCGCAACCGCGATGAATCCCAGGGTCGTGGTGAAGGGTGTGAGCTGCGCACCCGACGTGACGAGCGTTCCCACCAGCGTGATGCCGGAGATCGCGTTGGCGCCGGACATCAGCGGTGTGTGGAGCAGCGGCGGCACTTTAGAGATGACTTCGAAGCCCACGAACAGAGCGAGGACGAAGATCGTGAGCGCTGCGACGAAGACTGCGAAGGTACTCTCCGACTCTACCGCTTCGGCCGCGGCGGAGAGCGCACTCCAGGGTGTGTTCAGCAGTATCTCCATCGCTTCCTACTCCTTTCCCGACTCGGTGCCGGCCGCGGACCCCTGAGATGAGCCCAGCAGCTCTTTCACGCGCTCGTTGACGACCTGCCCCTCGCGGGTAAGCAGCGTCCCGCTGAGGACTTCATCTTCGAGGTTGATGTTGATCTCCCCGTCCTTCACGAGGCCTCCGAGGAAGGACGTGATGTTGCGGGCGTACATTGAGCTGGCGTCGCCCGGTATCGATGCGGCGAGGTCGGTGGGCCCGGCGATCGTCACTCCATTGACGTCGATTGTTTCGCCGGGGACCGTCAGGGCGCAGTTCCCGCCCGTTTCCGCGGCGAGGTCGAAGATGACCGCGCCGGGACGCATGCGGTGGACCGCCTCCTCGGTGACGAGGAGGGGAGCCGGACGTCCGGGGACGAGAGCCGTGCTGATGACGACGTCACTCTGAGAGACGACATCCGCGATCAGTTCACGCTGACGCCGGTAGAAGTCCTCGTCCATCGCCTGGGCGTATCCGTCGCTGTCCTCTGCGTCCTCGGCCTCGATCGGGAGCTCGACGAACCGGGCGCCGAGGCTTTCGACCTGCTCCTTCACAGCCGGCCGGATGTCATACGCCTGAACGACGGCGCCGAGGCGGTTGGCGGTGGCGATGGCCTGGAGGCCGGCCACGCCGGCGCCGAGGACGAAGACGCGTGCAGGCGTCACCGTTCCCGCGGCTGTCATCATGAGCGGGTACATCTTGTTCACCATGCCGGCAGCCAGGAGAACGGCTTTGTAGCCGGCGACGGTCGCCATCGAGGTCAGGGCGTCCATCGACTGGGCCCGGCTGATCCGCGGAAGGAGTTCGAGCGCGAAACTCGTGGCCCCTTTCTCCGCAAGGGCTCGCGCATCCTCCGGTTTGCCGAGCGGGTTGAGCAGCCCGATCAAGACCTGACCCTCGCGCAGCGAGGCAAGATCGGCGCCACCCCCTCCCAGCCCGTGGACGCGGACGAGGATGTCGGACGAGCTGAAGACCTGGTCTCTTCCCTCCGCAACCTTCGCCCCCGCCGCCACGTAGGCCTCGTCGGGGAATCCGGCGGCTGCGCCGGCTCCCGGCTCGACGAGCACTTCAGCACCCGTGCGCTGCAGCGCGCTGACGACCGCCGGCACGATAGAGACGCGCCGGTCCGTCCGATCGGACTCTGCAGGTACGCCTATGATCATCGCATCCTTCCCTGTTCGTGGCCGTGGACTCACGGCCCTCGGACTGTTGGCGCCAACAATAGAGAATCCTCTCCTTAGGGACCTGCTTGATTTCTATCGGTCGTATCGATGTCCTGACTTCATCCGATGCGCACCGTTGCGCACCGTCCAACCGGCCGGTTGAATGCTCTTGGAAGCATCGATCGCGCCGGCCGGCTCAGCCTCTGTCGGACAGGTCGTACTCGGCCATGTAGTAGGGATGGCCGGGGTCGAACGTGACCAGCGGCTGGGGGGTCAGGGCGCGGCCGATGGGGCGCACGCCCTCGCCCTCGAGACCCAGTCCTTCGTCGCCGAGGTCCCTGCGAGCAGTATCGATGCGTTCCTGCAGTTCCGCGATTATTCCCGGATGCTTACCCGCGACGTCTGCCGCCTCTCCTATGTCGACCTCGAGGTCGTAGAGCTCCAGGACCTCCTCAGATCCCTTTCGGACGTGCAGCTTCCAGCGACCCGCGCGGACCGCCTCGATGCTGCCCCGGGA
>CAZHMF010000043.1:0-8156 GCA_964533605.1 uncultured Anaerolineaceae bacterium | reverse complement strand
CCTTTCGAGCCCCTCAGGGGAAGGTTGCTGCCGCCGTGCTCGCGCTCCAGGGCTCCGTTGTCGCTGGTGAAAATGACAACGGTGTTGCTGTCGAGCCCGAGACGGGCGAGTTCGTGGAGAAGAACGTCGGTGGCCCAGTCGATGCACGACACAGCCGCGCCGTATTTGCCGTTCGCGCTCTCGTTGAGGAACCGATCCTGGACGTAGATCGGGAGGTGCACGTACATGTGGGCGAAGTAGAGGAAGAACGGCCGGGTCCGGTTCTCGCGGATGAAGCGGAGCGACTCCTGGAGGTAGCGCTCGGTAAGGGCGGCCTGATCGGGTTGGGCCTCGATCACCTCTTCGTCGAGCATGAGCGGCAACGGCGGATACTCCTCAAGCGGCAGAGCGAGGCCGCGCCGCCTCAGCAGCTCTGCGAGGGATGGGAGGTGATCGGGCCAGTGCTGGCGGCCCATGTCGTTGCTGTAAGGGAGCCCGAAGTAGCTGTCGAAGCCGTGCCGTGTGGGCAGGAACTCGGGCTGGTCGCCACAGTGCCACTTGCCCACCAGCTTGGTGGCGTAGCCGGCGTCGCGGAGGAGCGTGGCGATCGTGATCTCGGATGGGTTCAGGCCGAGTTCGTGTCCCGGGAACAGCACCGGGAGGCCGCCCAGTGCACCGAACCCGATACGCGTCGGATAGCATCCGGTGAGCATCGAGGCGCGTGAGGGAGAGCAGACCGGCGAGGCCATGTAGAAGTCGGTGAAACGCATTCCCTCGGCGGCCATGCGGTCCAGGGCCGGCGTGCTGTTGACCGTCGAGCCGTAGCAGCCGAGGTCGCCGTAGCCGAGGTCGTCACAGTTGATGAGGACGATGTTCGGGCGGGGGTCCTCGCGCCGGTTCACGCCGGATGCCTCAGCCTGCCGGGACCGGATCCGGGAGCCGCCTTGCTGCGGACGGCGGCGCCGCGATGGCTCGTCACCCGGCCCTCTCGAAGTCGCAGGGGACCCAGCGGTCTGCCGGTACCGGCTGCCACTCGACAGTCAGGTGCTGCAGGTGCCCGTAGCCGCCGGCGAACCCGATCCACTTGACCATGCCAGGCTCGATCTCGTTCGCGCCGTCCCAGGCGAGGTACTGGAAGCCGGACCAACCGTTGTAGGAGACGACCTGGCCGGGCCGCACGTGGGGCGCCACCTTCGCGTGTACGGTGAACGACGCCAGGTCGTTGAAGACCCGCACGAGGTCGTCGTCGGCCACGCCGCGGGCGGCGGCGTCGTCCGTGTTCACGACGACGTGAGGCTCGCCGCGGTGGGTGTCGAGGATGACGCGGGTGCCCTGGTTCATGGAGTGAACGCTCCAGCGGTTGTGGCCGGAGGTCATGTGGAGCGGGTAGTCGCCGCCCATCTTCGGGTTGGGCTTGTAGGTCGGCAGCGCCTCGCCCGCCTCCATGAACCAGGGGTGATCGATATAGAACTGAGCGCGCCGGGCGTAGGTGGGGAAGGGGTCGCCGCCCTCGGTGTGGTCCCGGAAGGGGACGTGGACCTCGTCCGGCCTGATCGGCGACGCCTGGGCGAGGGCGACCGGGGAGAGGCCCCAGTCGATCGCCCGGACGAACCCCTTCTCGCGGAAGGTCTGGAGATTGGTGCCGGCAGGGAGCGTGCCGGCCAGCGCGGAGTCGCGGATCTGTTCGTCGGCGAGCCATTCCTCGTCGAGTGTCATTCCCTCCATGGCGAAGCGGTCGGGCAGCTGGGCGTATTGGCGGACGGCTCCTGCCTCCGATTGGTACTCTGCCAGCCCGCGGGCGGCGGCCCGCTCGGCGACCTTGACGAGGAGTGCGTGGTAGATCGCGAACTCGTTCTTCGCCTCCCCGGGCGGGTCGGCGGCTTTGTCGCAGAAGGTGAGGTTCATGAGGTGGGGGGTGGCGATGTGGAACCCGATCTTCTCGTAGTGCTGGGCGGCGGGGAGAACGAAGTCCGATTGGAGGCCGGTCTCATTGATCCGGAAATCGATGGAGACGATCATCTTCAGCTTCGACCAGAGGTTCGGGAGGAGGGCGGTCTTGCCGCCCCGCGTCCGGCGGAGCATGTTGCCGCCGCACTCGATGAGCACCTGCGGCGGTTTCTCCGGGCGTGGGTGGGCGAGCCCCTCCCACCAGCCGTTTTCGAGCGCCTCGTTGAAGTAGTCCTCGAAGTCGCGGGGGAGCGACTCGTCGCCCCACTCCCGCCGGGTCCAGCGGTCTTTGTAGCCGCCGTGCCAGTACCACCAGAAGGCGGGCACCGTCGAGGCTGCTCCGGCCGTGCCCTGGCGGCCCTGGTGGCGGGAGGCCGCGAGCTGGCCGAGCCGCCGCGAGGCGATCTCGGTGGTCATCGTGGGATCGGTGGCCTTCATCTGGTCCATCGCTGCGTCGCGGGCGGCGAGGACGATCTCCGTGTTGGCGGCGCCGGGACCCGGCTTGCCGAGGGCGATGCCCTGGCCCTCGTGCAGCCCCGCGGCCCAGCAGCGGATGCCGCTGCCCTTGCGCCCCCAGTTGCCGCTGGCGGCGAGGACGAGGCACATGGCGCGCTCGATGAGGTCGCCGTGATAGAACTTGCAGGCGTTGTAGCCGAGCATGATGTTCGTCCGCTTCGCGGCAGCCTTGCGGGCTATGAGTCGGACCGTGTCGGGATGGACGCCGCTGATCTCCTCCTGCTTCTCGGGCGTGAAGTTGGCGTCGAGGTGCTCGCGCAGGAGGGCGTAAACGGGCTGGGCCTCGACCTTCGAGCCATCGGCAAGGTCGACCTCGTAGCGTCCCTCGAGGGCGATCTCGAGGCCGTCGAGGTGCATACGGCCGCGGTCGGCCCTGTGGAGGCCGGTTCCGCGAACCCACTGGTAGAGCTGGTCCTCCCGGCCTTCGCCTTCGACGTCGGGCTGGCGGAGGTAACGCTTCGTGTCGGAGCGCACGAGGAAGCCGAGGTCGGTCTGTTCGCGGAGGAAGTCCCAGTGGGCGATGTCCTCCTCGAACATGACCTGCACCATGGCGAGGCCGAGAGCGGCGTCGGAGGCACCGTGCACTGGGACCTGGAGGTCGGCGTGCATGTGCGAAGGGTTCACGTCGGGCGAGATATTGATGACCTCGGCGCCGTTGTACCGCGCCTCAGCGATGAAGTGATAGAAGGGGATCCGCGTGTAGACGGGGTTCATGTGCCAGATGAGCACGAGCTCGGAGAGGAACCACTCGTCGGCCGAGGAGGTCGGGCTGAACTTGCCAAACGTCTCGTAGAGGCCGATGGCGAAGTCGTTGATCGAGGCCTGAACGTCGAGCCCTGTGCCGCCGAGGGTGCTGAAGAACTTGCTGCTCGGGGGACCTGTGATGAACTGAGGCGAGCCCTCGTGGGCAACCGACTCGGGGCCGGATTCCTCGATGGCATCGACGATGGCGTCCGCAATGTCGGTGAGCGCGTCGTCCCAGGAGACGCGGTTCCAACGGCCCTCGCCGCGTTCGCCCGCCCGCTTGAGGGGGTAGAGGAGGCGTTCGGGGCCGTAGAGCATCTGGCTCCAGGCGGCGCCCTTCTGGCAGCCCATCGGATTGAAGTCGGGCACGCCCTGTTCGATGGTGTCGAAGGTGGCGGCCTGCTCTTCGCGCCAGACGATCCCGTTGCGGACGAAGACCCGCATGGGGCAGTTGCCGGGGTAGCAGTCGACGCAGTGCGTGCCCCAGTGGACGGAGTCCCATTGCCAGCGGTCGCGGTAGAGGTCCTGGGTACCGTTGTAGACGGGCTGGTGGCGTGTGGTGGTCATGGAGGAGATGTTGGGAGGATCGGTGGGATCCGGGTATGACGGCCGTCATCGGGGCGTGTGGCCGGGACCGTCTGCCCCCTACGACCGGGGCAGCCCCAATCCTCGCGTCGCGATGATGTTGCGCTGGATCTCTGACGTTCCGGCGGCGATCGTCCGGGAGACGGCGCCGCGGTAGCCGGTCTGGAGCCGCGCCGGGAGGGAACCCTCGGACGTCCCGCCGCCCTCCATGCCGAACAGCTTCAGCGAGAGAGCCGCCAGGCGTTGCGACCACTCGGTGCCGAACGCCTTCGCCTCAGACGCCTCGGCGTTTGGCGCCAGTCCGGCGCTCTGCATCCAGGCCACGCGGTAGCAGAGAAGCCGGCCGATCTCGCGCTCGAGGGCACATTGGGCGATCTCTGAGCGTAGTGTGCGCGGCAGCGTGCCCCCGGCGGCGCGTCTCCGCGCCTCGGCGATCAGAGCGTCGAACATCCACTGGAGGTCGATCAGGCGCTCGATCCCGGAACGCTCGAAATCGAGGTGCTCGGCGAGGATATACCAGCCGCGGTTCTCCTCCCCGACCCTCCGGTCGACGGGGACGCGTACATCCTCGAAGAAGACCTCGTTGAAGTGGTGTTCGTAGGTGAGGTCGATGAGCGGCCGGACGGTGATCCCCGGGGTGTCGAGATCGACCAGCATGCAGCTGATGCCGCGGTGCTTCGGGGCGTCCGGGTCGGTCCGCGTGACGAGCCAGACGGCATCCGCCTGATGCGCGTTCGAGGTCCAGATCTTCTGGCCGTTGATGACGTATTCGTCGCCGTCCCGCTGGGCCCGGGTGACAACCGCTGCGAGGTCGGAGCCGGCGCCCGGCTCCGACAGACCGAGGGCGAAGCTGGCGTCGGCGTTCATGATCTTAGGCAGCCATTCGCGCTTCTGTTCCTCGGTGCCGTGGAGGATGACCGACGGCCCGACCTGGCGTTCCGCCGTGAAATGATAGCCGCGCGGTGCGTTCGCGAGGATCATCTCCTCGTTGTAGATCATCTGGTCGATCGCGCCCCGGCCGCCACCGCCGTACTCCTGCGGCCAGGCGATGCCGATCCAGCCGCGGGCGGCGAGCTTCTTGCTGAATTCACGGTCCTGTCCGCCGGTTGCGCGCGACGCCGGCACCTCGGCGGCGAGGAACTCCCGAAGCTCGGCTCGGAACTGATCCTGCTCGGGGGTGAACTGGAACTTCATGCTGAGGCCTCCGTGTGGGGAGGATTGTGGCGCGGAACGGGCGATCGCGCCATGGGATCCGCCTACTTCGTGCGCGGGGCGCGAGGCGCGGTGCACCGGGCGCCGGTTCCGGACAGACGGAAGGGGCGGCCAGCCCACCGCCCCTTCCTTGGCCCGGCTTCGACCCTCCGCCGGTTAGAAGACTGTTTCGAGCTCCGAGGACGTGTCGAAGTAGTCCTGTAGCGTCTGGTTGAACCGGTAGAAGGCGTCCCGTGCGTCGCCGTCGCGGTAGTCGGCGTTCGACTTCGCGAAACCGTCGTCGGCGATGGCGTCGAGTGAGTTCAGGGTGAACATGCCCTCGGCGCGGCCGTGCTCCTTGATGTTGACGAGCATCGCCTTCCACTCTTCGGGAGTCTGCTCGAGGTAGAAGTCCAGCTCGGGGAGCGCGGACTCATCGATCTGCCGGGGCTCCGACACCTCGAAGGCCTCGAAGGCGACGACGTAGACTTCATCTCCGACCTTCACACCCATCCGCGTGTCGGCCTGACCGCTGCCGCGCTTGCGGAAAACGTCGCCCTCGGTAACCAGGCGATTGAGCTCTTTGAACCACTGAAGTGAGGGGAATTGGACGGATGCCATCAGTCGTTCCCCGCTGCAGCTGTGCTCTCGGTTCCGGACTCGTTCGGACTCTCGGCTGAGGCTCCGTTTTCGCCACCCTCCGGCTCGGGGTTGACGAGACCACCAGTGCGGGAGAGCGCCATGAGGTCGACGTTGATCTGCGGGAGGCGGTCGTAGGAGCAGGAGTCCAGCGCTTCGATGTAGCGGCGCATCTGGGCCCGGCGCAGGTCGGTGACCTTCTCGACGCCGGCGGAGATGTTCTCCAGGCCGCCTGCGAAGAGCACTGCGAAGGCCTCGGGTGTCGCGCGGCTGTGCATCATTTCGATGGCCAGCGCACCTTCGGAGCGATTGAGGAAGTGGAAGAGGAACTCCCGCGCATCCGGGTGATGCTGGAGGTACCAGCGCAGGTGGCGTACGCCGAATTCGAAGTGACGCCGCGAGTCCTCGGCCAGCCGGCCGAAGATGTCCCGGTCGACTTCCAGCGGGCAGACCTCGGCCAGGACCTCGAAGGCGGTGACCTCATAGGCCTTGTAGACGACGTCGATTGCGACCAGCCATTCGGTCGGCTTGAGGGCGCCGAACCAGGCGCGGTACATCGTCCCGAGATTGCTCTGGAGGAGGCCGCCGCCGTTCGAGAGGGCGCGCTTTCGAAGCACTTCGACTTTGCGGCCCGCATCGAAGACCTGGGTCGAGACGAAGTTCTTCACGTCGTGGAAGCCGTAGGCGATCTTCTCCTCCCAGCTGGCGAGGAGTTTCGACTCGGTAAGGCCGGTCTCGGCGAAATGGGTGCAGATCTGGCAGATCGCGCGCTCGAGCTCCTCCGGCTGCTTCTGAAGAGCGGCCCAGTCGATGTCGACCGCGGGAACCCAGCGGTTGCGGATTGCTTCGTCGTAGAGAGCGTCGACCCCCTCCGCCCAGACCTCGCTCTTTTCGTAGACGTGGTAGGGGCCGGGCATGTAGGAGCCGGGGGTCGGATGGGACCCCAGCGGGGTGTCGTTCTGGTAGGGCCAGCGGTCGGGAACGTGACCGTAAGTGCCGATATTGATCTCGACCATCCCGAGGCCGTGCTCGCCGGGCTTCGCGCGCATCCCGAGCTCGGTCGTGGGCATCGCCCAGCCGAGGTCGAGCTTGCTGATCATGGGGTTACTCGTCGCCGCTTCGAGGAATCTTCCCGCGCGCTCACCGCTCAGGTGTAGCGCAAGCAGCGACCTGACCTGCCTGTCCGTGAAGTCCGAGGATTCGAACTTCTCCACCAAATCCTGCGGCCAGCCCTCTTCGCGGGTCCGGATCCGCGTCCCTTCTTTCAGCTCCACCCTTGCTTTACTCCTCCAGGAAGACCTTCATCGCCGGCGCCATGCGGTCGCGGCGGTCGCCGAGCCCGATGACTTCGAGCCTGTGCATGTATTCCTTGATCTGCTTTTTGCGCATGAGGAGGACCTTCTGGAAGCCCTCGTCGATCTTGTCGATCCCGCCGCCGGCGAGGATAGCGATGGCCTCGGCCGTGGAGGGGTTCGTTGTGAGACTGCCCTGGGAGGCGCCGAGAGCGCCTTCCTGGACGTCGAGGTAGTGGTGCAGCTCTTCCTTGCGTTCCGGCTCGACGTCCATGAGGTACTTGAGGTGGGTGACGCCGAAGGCGAGGTGACGTGACTCGTCCTGCGCGGCGAGGCGGTAGATGCGCTTCTCGGCTTCGTTCTGGGCGATCAGCTCGCCCATCCGGAAGATGGTCTGCACGAAGCCTTCACCGATGAGGTGGAGGCGGGCGGTCATCTCCGTGAAGTCGTCGGCGGTGAGGAGCTGGGAGGCTCCAAAGCCGGCGTCCACGAGGCCGCCGCCGTTGACGAGGGCGCGCTTCCGGAAGACGTCCTCGTGGCGCGACTCGTCCATAAGCTGTGAGCCGAGGAAGAGCTGGACCTCGAACTGGTCGGGGTGAACCTGTCCCATGAAACGACCGGGAAGGTCGCCGGCTATGAATTCCACCTGCGTGAGGAAGGTGCAAAGCGTGCATTGCGCCATCTCGATGTCGTCCGGGACGTCCTTGACCTCTTCCCAGGGGATGTCGACGGCCGACTCCCACTGGCGCTGCATGGCCTCTTCGTAGAGAAGGCGGGCCGACTCGCTCCAGACGTCCGCCTTCGTCTTGTACTGACGGCCGTGGCGAGGGGAGCGGATGTCCGGGAAGGCACCGCGCATTCGCATGACGGGGCTTCCGGCTTCGGCCGCTACATCCCCGTAACCGTTGACGTTCAGGTCATCGAGAGTGAGGCCTTTGCGTCCGGGGGTGGCCTGTACCCCCCAGTCGTCGTCGAGGTTGAGCCAGGAGAGGTCGAGGCCAGGTTCGGTGGATGGGGCAGCTGCCATGGAGGGTCCCTTTCGCGAAGCTGGGTGAAATCGATCGCGGAGAGCTGATGTCTGCGTTGCAGACACACCGCGCTATTCTCAGGCAGTGTGTATGATCCGGAGCAGGAATGCAAGGACCCAGGTGGCCTCAGGTCGCGTACCTCCCCCACCTGAATTGCCGGCAGGCCGGGCCGCGCCCTCGAGGGCCGCGTGCACATGGGCGGCTGGTCCATTGGGAGGCGCCGCTGACTGCGCGG
>CAZHMF010000042.1:5602-18590 GCA_964533605.1 uncultured Anaerolineaceae bacterium | reverse complement strand
GAGCGACGCGGCAACCCTGGCAGGCGCCGCCCCGCACGGCAGCGACCGCGATGCCGCCCTTCCGGTCGAGAAGTCGATCGTAGCGAGCCAGTGTTACCGGCTTGATCTCGGCCCGGGCGACCTCACGCTTCAGTTCCAGCTCAGCCCGACGGGTCCGCAGCGTCTCGCGCTCCTCGCCAAGGGCGGCGAGTTCGGTCGAGCGCCGGCGGCTCGCCTCGTCGTGAACGGTCCGCGCCTCGCCCGTCGCCGCGGCGGCCGCGTCACTTCGCTCAAGCAGCTGAAGGAGCTCGTCTTCCAGGGCCTCGCGGCGCCCTTTCAGATGCTCGATCTCCTGCCCGATCGCAGTCAGCTCCTTCGGGTTCGTGACCGATCCGTCGTACAAGCGCTTTTCATCCGGAGCGATCCGGGCAGTGAGGTCCTCGATCGCAGTCTCGAGCTTTCGTTGCTCCCGGCCGAGTGCCTGCTCCGCGGACTCCTCGGTCCGAAGACGAGCTTCGGCCGTCTCCATTTCCTCGCTGTGCGCGAGGCTTGCATCGAGATCCGCCAGGCGCCCGTCCGCAGCCGCGATCTCAGAGTCCAGGCTCTGCAAACGAAGGAGGTCACCTATTTCCGTCATTGACACCGCCGCAGAGGGCTAACCCAAACACAAACCCTACGCGGGCGGAAGCCGGGGCGACAAGCCCTCGGACAGGGGGGTCGGGCGCCAACCGGGACATCGTGGATGCGGAGCAAAGACTTATGCAACGCTGCCCTGAAAGCGGTGAGCGGCCGGGCAGAAGCGAGCCTATACTCACTCAGAGGGTCGTGATGCGATTCAACGTTGCCACCCTGCTTCAGGAGCCGACCGGGGGAGTTCGCCGGTACCGGCTCCCTCCTGAGAACCCCGTACACGGCGGTGAGGTGGAGCTGCTCAGGACTCCCGGCGGAGTTCTCGTCGGCGCCCGCGTAGACCTGACGGTGGACGCCTCGTGCAGCCGCTGTCTTGTGCCCTTCTCGTATCCACAGGAGGTCCGCTTCGAAGAGGTCTTTCACCAGCAGGTGGACTTGTTCGATGGACGGAGGACGCCTCCGCCCGACGATCCGGAGGCGTTCCTCATCTCCACGGATCACATCATCGACATTACAGAGGCCGTGCGGCAATATAGCGAGGCGGCAGCGGCACTACAGCCGCTCTGCCGGGCTGATTGTCCGGGCCTCTGCCCGGTCTGCGGATCAGACCTCAGCGTCAGCCCATGTGAATGCGATCGCTCCCCGGCTGACCCGCGGTGGGCAGCTCTGGCAGCACTGAAGAGGCCTCGGGGATAGTCACGTGAAGGAGCCGGGGAATGCCACCCCTACCGAAACGCAAGTACCCGAAGTCCAGGCAGGGCAAGCGCCGAAGTCATCTGGCGATGCGGATGCCTCACATAGTGGAATGCCCGAATTGCCAGTCACCGAGACTGGCTCACCGAGCCTGCCCGATCTGCGGAACCTACCGCGGGAGGGAAGTGCTGGCGGTGGAGGGCGACGACGGCGAGATCTAGCCGGGGAGCCCGTGAACCTGGCGGAAGCTCTCCTCGAACCGCAGGCCGCGAGCCGGGCCTTCGTTTTTCCGGGCCAGGGCGCTCAGTCGGTCGGCATGGGCAAGGATCTCTACGATCAGTATCCGGCGGCCCGGCAGCTGTTCGACCTCGGCGACGAGATCCTTGGGTTTGCACTCAGCCGTATCTGCTTTGAAGGACCGGAGGAGGAGCTCCAGCAGACGAGGAACACCCAGCCGGCCATCGCGATCACGAGCCTCGCAATGCTCCGGGTGGCGCTTCAGGAATCGCCCTCCCTCCGGAGACGCCCGGCCTATGTCGCCGGCCACTCCCTCGGCGAGTACTCGGCCCTGGTCGCGGCAGGCGCGCTCGGCTTCGCGGAAGCCGTTCGTCTCCTGCGGGCACGAGGCGAGCTGATGCAAAAGGCGGGGGACAAGAACCCCGGCACGATGGCGGCCGTTCTGGGCCTCGAAATCGCCGACTGCGAGGACGTGTGCCGCGAGGCGGGCGCAGAAGTCTGCAACATCAACGCACCGGGCCAGATCGTGATCGGGGGCCGGCGCGAGGCCGTCGTTCGCGCGCTCGACTATGCAAAGGCGCGAGGCGCCGCGAAGGTGATCCCTCTCGGCGTCTCCGGAGCGTTCCACAGCTCTCTCATGCGTCCGGCAGCCGAGGGTCTGGTGGCGCCCGTAGCCTCCGTCGTAATCGAAACGCCCTCGATACCTATCGTTGCAAACTGCACCGCAACCCCGATCGATCAGGACGTCGCAATCCGAAACGAACTCGTCGATCAGATCTGCCGGCCGGTCCAGTGGAGAAACACGGTCGACTTCCTCGCGGGCGAGGGGGTCGACACCTTTGTCGAGTTCGGACCGGGTCGGGTTCTCAGCGCGATCATCAAGCGCATGGTCCGCAAGGCAACGTGCATCAACGTCAACGACGCCGCGAAGGTAGCCGTCGAGCTGGAGGACTGAGCCAGTGACGAGCCTCGCGGACCGGGCCGCCCTCGTCACCGGCGGCTCACGCGGGATCGGCCGCGCCATCTGCCTGGAACTCGCTGCAAACGGAGCTCGCGTCGCCGTCAACTACCGAACGAACTCCGCGCTCGCCGGCGAGGTGGCGGACGAGATAAAGTCGGGCGGCGGTGAGGCGCTTGCCCTCGAGGGCGACGTATCCGACCCGGAAGCCGCCGCCACCCTGGTCAAGCAGACGGTCGACGCACTCGGCGGGCTGGACATCCTCGTCAACAACGCAGGGATCACCCGCGACGCGCTCCTCATGAGGATGAGCGAAGAGGACTGGGATGAGGTCCACCAGACCGACCTGAAGGGCGCCTTTCTGGTCACCAGAGCAGCCCTCCGCCCGATGCTTCGGGCGAGGCGAGGCCGGATCATCAACGTGACAAGCGTTGTCGGCCTCATGGGCAATGCCGGACAGGCGAACTACGCCGCAGCCAAAGCAGGTCTCATCGGCTTCACTCGGGCGGTGGCCCGAGAGGTGTCGTCCCGCAGCATCACGGTCAACGCGGTTGCACCGGGGTTCATCGAGACCGACATCACGGCTGCGATGACGGAGAGGCAAGTCGAATCTGTCCTCGCAACGATTCCTCTCGGCCGCCTCGCAACTCCGGCGGAGGTCGCGCCACTCGTCGCCTTCCTCGCCGGCGACGGAGCAGCCTATATCACCGGTCAGTGCATCAACGTCGACGGCGGGATGGTGATGTCGTGAAGGAACACGCGAGGCGGCGTGCACGGTACCTTGCTCTCGAGTCGCTATACGAGTCGGAGACGTCGGGGCGAAGCACGGTGGCGGCTCTGGACAGGCGGGTCGCTCAGCTCAAGGAGGAGGACCCCCGGCAGCTGAGGAAGGGAGCCGAAGGCTTCGCACGGGAGATGGTGAGGGGTGTCGGAGAAACGGGTGGCGCCGCCGACTCGCTCATCGCCGAAGCAGCGCCGCGATACGCTCTCGACACAATGGCGATCGTCGATCGCAATATCCTCAGACTTGCAATATGGGAACTCCTAACCGATACTTCGGCGCCGGTGGCGGCTGTCGTAAACGAGGCCGTCGAATTGGCGCACCGGTACGGGGGTGAAACCTCTCCCGGATTCGTAAACGGTGTATTGCGCACCGTCAGTGCAAAGCTAGCGGCAGGGCGACGGCCCGTAACGGCCGCCCCTGCTACAAACCAAGAGAGCGAGTCTTCAGGAGAATAGAAGTGGCAAGTGTCTACGAACGCGTGCGGGCCATCGTCGTCGAACAACTCGGTGTTGAGGAGGATGAGGTTAAGATCGCCGCGTCCTTCGTGGACGATCTCAACGCCGACTCACTCGACCTTGTGGAACTGATCATGTCCCTCGAGGAGGAGTTCTCGTCTGAGCTCGGGGACTTCGAGATCCCGGACGAGGACGCCGAGAAGATCACCACCGTCCGAGACGCCGTAGACTATCTGAAGGAGCACGGGGTCGAGGACTAGCTCACTCCGGCGTCCGTCCGGGCTTCCGCCCGTGAGGGGAGAACGTGGAGTTCCTCGGCATCGGCTACCAGGAGATCCTGCTCGTCTTCGTCCTCATGCTCGTGGTGGTCGGCCCTCAACGGATGCCTGCCGTCGCCTACCAGATCGGCAAGGCCGTCAGGACTCTGCAGAAGTACGCACGGGCCGTCCGGGACGAATTCAGCGAGGAGCTTGACTACATCGACGAGCAGTATCGCGGTCTTCGCGACGAGATCGAGACGACGAGCGCGAGCATCCGCGAGGAGCAGAACAAGCTCCAGACGGAGCTCGAAACCAGCCGCGCTTCGCTCCAGAACGACGTTGACTCGTCCCTCCGCGACACCTCATCCGCTCTCCAGGTGAAAGGGAACGCAACCGCTGGGTCAGAAGATGGGTCCCGGACAGAGCAATTGGGCCGGGCCGGAAGAGAATCCGCCGAGACCGGCATGGAGAGGGCTGGGCCCACCATACCGCGTCCCGCGGGCGACTCTTCCACGGCCTCAGGTCACGCGGGCGACCGTGCAGAGGCGCCCGACGGTGAGCCCCTGGTCTTCTAGCGATGGCGACCGAGGCCTCGACGCAGACACCACGGGCACTGGAGCCGCCCGGTCATCCCGGCGAGATGACTCTCATCGAGCATCTGATGGAGCTTCGCAACCGGATCTTCATCGCGATGATCACGCTGGTTGTCACAACCCTCCTCTGTCTCTTCTTCTGGGAGACGCTGGCCGGCTGGTTGCTGGCTCCCGCAAGGGAGGAGTATCCGGAGTTCAAGGCGCACGTTTTCTCCCCTACCGAGACGATCGGCCTGCTCTTCAAGATCGGCCTCTACGGGGGTCTCATCCTGTCCTCACCGATGTGGATTTATCAGCTGGTCATGTTCATCGTCCCCGGGCTCACACCGGGCGAGAAGCGCGTGCTGCTCCCGGGGCTGGCGGGTGTGATCCTGTTTCTCCTCGCAGGGATGGCCTTTGCCTACTGGATCATCCTTCCGGCTTCGTTGGGATTCCTCCTGGACTTCGGCAGCGATCAGTTCGAGCCCGTGATCGGCGCCAAGCAGTACATGGACTTCGCCACGCGAATCATCTTCTGGGTGGGGGTATCGTTCGAACTGCCGATGGTGATCGCTCTCCTGGCCCGTCTCGGCATGGTCAGAGCGCGTCAGCTGCTCGCTTTCTGGCGCTATGCCATCGTGCTCGTATTCATCGTGGCGGCAGTTGTGACTCCAACACCGGACCCTCTCACCCAGAGCCTCGTCGCCGGTCCCCTGCTCCTCCTCTACGTTGTGGGGATACTCTTCGCATGGGTGCTGCAGCCACATCGCTCCGAGGCTGTAGAGGCATGACGGGCAGCGACGGTGGCGTGGAGAATGAGCAGCGTGGGAGCAGCGGCGACCGTTCGGCGATCGAGAAGCTCGCAGCGGAGATCAACACCTGCCGGGCCTGCCCGCTCGGGAGAACAAGAACAAACGCAGTCCCCGGTGAAGGGCCGGCCGGCGCGGAGATCATGTGCATCGGGGAAGCTCCCGGGCTCAATGAAGACCGCCTGGGCAGGCCTTTCGTCGGCGCCGCGGGGAAATTTCTCGAGGAGTGTCTGGCGAGAGCGCAGTACGCCCGCGATGACGTGTACATCTGCAACATGCTCAAGTGCCGGCCACCCAACAATCGTGACCCGGAATCCGGCGAACTGGCGGCGTGCGGGCCGTTCCTCGCCCGTCAGCTCGAATTGATCGACCCGCTGGTGGTTGTCACACTCGGACGCTTCTCCATGAGCCGGTTCTTTCCGGGACGAGCGATATCAAGGGTTCATGGGCGGTGGAAAGAGGTGGGGGGTCGCTACTTCGTTCCGATGTATCACCCGGCGGCCGCCCTTCATCAGGGCAGCCTGCGCACCACCATTCTGGAGGACTTCGATCACCTCCCGAGGATCGTCGAGCGGGCCCGGCAGAGCAGGATCGAGGGCGCCACCCGGACGAAAGATAACGGCGGCGCCGGTTCCCAACAGATTCCCTTATTCGAGTGAGGCAGATTTGAGCAACAAGACTTCCGAACCGCGCCTCCGGGTCATTCCTCTGGGGGGACTCGGTGAGATCGGTCGCAACATGACCATTTTTGAATACGGCGACGAGATGATCGTGGTCGATGTCGGACTGATGTTCCCCGAGGAGGAGATGCTGGGGGTCGACCTCGTCATCCCGGACTTTTCCTACATCCGGGAGAACAGTCACAAGTTGAAAGCGGTGTTCATCACGCACGGCCACGAAGACCACGTGGGCGCGCTACCGTACTTCCTGCGGGAATTCAGCGCCCCGATCTACGCGACCAAACTGACGAACGGCCTCATCCGCGTGAAGCTGAAGGAACATCGCTTGCTCGACCGGACGAAGCTCCACGAGGTGACCCCCGGGGACAGCGTCGACGCCGGCTGCTTCGATGTGGAGTTCTTCAGCGTCGCCCACAGCATCCCCGACGCGTGCGGACTCATTATCCGGACGCCGCTCGGCACGGTCGTACACACCGGCGACTTCAAGCTCGACCACACGCCCGTGATGGAGCAGTCAACCGACCTCGTGCGACTTGGCCAGATTGGGGGAGAAGGGTGTCTCCTCCTCATGGCCGACTCCACCTACGCCGAGCAGGATGGGTACACGCCGAGCGAGCAACTTGTGGGAGACTCCCTCCAGAACATCCTCGTGAACGCCCCCGGCAGGGTGATCATCGCAACGTTCGCGTCTCTCATCTCTCGCGTCCAACAGATAATCGACGCGGCGCTGTTCACAGACCGGAAGGTCTTCGTGACGGGTCGCTCGATGATCGACAACGTCGCGATGGCGAGGCAGCTGGGATACCTTGACGCTCCCGACGGCACGATCGTCGGTGTCGAAGAGATGCGCAGCACTCCCCCCTCACACCTCGTGGTCATCACCACGGGCAGCCAGGGTGAGCCTACGAGCGCTCTGACACGCATGGCCAACGACAGCCACCGGCATATTTCGATCCAGGAGGGCGATACCGTCGTCCTGTCGGCCACTCCCATTCCGGGCAACGAGCAGGCCGTATTCCGCAACGTCGACAACCTCTTCCGGCTGGGTGCGAACGTCCTCTACAACCGGGTGGCCAACGTCCACGTCCGGGGACACGCGAGCCGGGAGGAGCTGAAGATAATCCAGGGCCTCCTCCGGCCGGACTACTTCGTCCCGATCCACGGCGAGCACCGGCATCTGGTGGTGCATGCGAAGCTCGCCGAGGCCATCGGGGTCCCCGAGGGCAACGCCTTCGTTCTCGGCGACGGTGACGTTCTTGAGATCGACGAACAGACGGCTCACATCGCCGACCATGTTCCTGGCAGTTATGTCTACGTCGACGGGCTCGGAATTGGAGACGTGGACCAGCATCTGCTTCGTGACCGCGCTCACCTGGCGGGCGACGGGTTCGTGGTGGTGTTTGCCACGGTCGACAAGCAGACGGGACATCTCGCCACGAGTCCCGAGGTCCTCTCCAGAGGCTTCATCGACCTGGAGGAGGGCGGGCAGCTCATCGAGCGCGCGAAGGACGTTGTCGACGGGGCTCTCGCAGGCGAGAACAGAATTGCTGACTTCAGCGAGACCAACGCCCGTGTCCGGGACGCCGTCAGCAAGTTCCTGTACGATGAAACACGCCGCCGGCCGATGGTGCTGACGGTCACGGTCGAAGTGTAGTCGAGGCTTCGCGCGAACGAGGTGAACACCGCAACGGCGGGGTAGCGGTCGGCCAAGGAGAGTCGCAATGCCGGCACCTGCCCGCACACGCCCCGCGCAGGGAGGCCGTCGCTCGCGCACACGGCGAGCGAGGAAGAGCGAAAGCAAGCTGACGAGGGCTGAGATCGCCGGGATCGCCGTCATCGTCGCGGCAACGAGCAGCGTCCCTTTCCTCATCGACCTGAGCAGCGTCCTGGCCGGCCTCCGAGATGCCGTGGCACGACAATTCGGGCTCGGCATCATTATCATCGTGGCCCTCGTGGCGGCAGCCGGACTGACGCTCGCCAGGGAAGCGAACGGGAGCCGGGGAATCCCCGTCCGGCCGCTGGTTCTCACATTACTCGGCGCTTACATCGTCTGGGGCGCTCTCGGGATGAACCGCGCGGACTGGTCCCTTGGCTCCGTTGAGTTCTCCGAAGTAACGCTCGGAGGCCGGGCGGGGCGGGCGCTGGTCAGTGGCTGGGCCGGTGTCATCGTCTTTATCGCGGCCCTCTGCGCTTTCGCCTGGGTGGCGGCGCCTTCGCTCATGAAGCGAGCCGCCGGCGCCGTCCCGGGAATCGCCCGCTATCCCTTCGTTCGGCGCTACCCGCAGCGCACGCTCGATCTGCTGGAGCAGGCGACCACCTGGCTTCGCAGCCTTCGGCGCACTGAGCGAGAGAGCGACGAGATTATCGGGCTGGGCCCGGTTGGTCCTGAGCCCAGGCCGGTCCAGACATTTGAGACGGAGCCCGTACGGATCCGGCCGTCCGTCGACCCCGGAGGGCCGGCCTCGGTGGTGGGCGCCGGGGCGGCCGTCGCTATTCGCAGTCCGAGCGGGCGTTCCGACGAAAGCGCGGAGCCTCTGGAGGACGCCGAAGCTTCCGGACCAGGGGCGAGCGAAGGCGAGTCCTCCTCCGCTTCGGACGTCGGCCCCGACGGGTCGGATGTCACCGCGGCAACAGGGGGCTGGCACCTTCCCGCCCTGGAACTCCTCAACACGCCGATTCCGAGCGCGGTTCGCAAACACGACAACGCGGCTCGCGCTCAACTGATCGTCGACACGCTCGCGAGCTTCGGAGTCGACGCGACAGTTGTCGAGATAAACGAAGGCCCGACGGTGACCCAGTTTGGCGTCGAGCCGGGCTGGGAGGTCCGGTACAAGGATGTCCGCGAGAGGGGCGCGGACGGGAAGCCCATCATCGGAGCGGACGGACGGCCTCTCACTCACAAAGAGGAGACCGGTAGAACCCGGGTTCGCGTAAATCGGATCACCACTCTCCAGAATGACCTCGCGCTGGCGCTGGCAGCTCCCAGCCTGCGAATCGAAGCTCCCGTCCCCGGGAGAGCCATAGTGGGCATCGAGGTGCCGAACGACACGGCGTCGGTGGTGACTCTGCGGGCGGTCATGGAGTCGAAGGGCTTTCAGGCGCTTGCCGGCAGGGCCAAGCTCGCCATCGCTCTCGGCAAAGGTGTTTCCGGCGTACCGGTTGTCGCTGATCTCGCGAAGATGCCGCATCTCCTCATCGCAGGCGCGACGGGCAGCGGCAAGAGCGTCTGCATGAATTCGATAATCGCCGGACTGATGATGAATGCCACACCCGATGAGGTTCGATTCATCATGATCGACCCCAAGCGGGTGGAGCTGACTCCGTTCGGGCAGATACCGCACCTTGCGTTCAGCGAGGTGGTCGTCGACCTCGACAAGGTCGTGGGCGTACTCCAGGCGATGGTGTCGGAGATGGAGAGCCGCTACAAGCGGTTCTCGGGACTGGCCGTCCGGAACATCGAAGGGTACAACCGCCACCCGCGGGTGGTGAAGAAGCTCCCCTACTGGGTCGTGATCATCGACGAACTGGCCGACCTTATGATGGCGGCTCCTTTCGAGGTGGAGAAGCTTCTCTGCCGCCTCGCTCAGCTCGCCCGAGCAACCGGGATCCACCTCGTCGTCGCGACGCAGCGGCCTTCCGTGGACGTCATCACAGGACTTATCAAAGCCAATTTCCCGACGAGGATCGCGTTCGCGACGACGTCGCAGACCGACTCGAGAACCATCCTCGACATGGGAGGTGCGGAGAAGCTACTGGGGCGGGGGGACATGCTCTACATGCCGACTGACGCCTCGAAGCCCAGGCGCATCCAGGGCGTCTACGTTTCGGACGCGGAGGTGGAGCGACTCGTGGAGTTCTGGACTGCCGACCGTTTCAAAGAGATGGCGCCCGAGACCGCCGACGACCTCCTGGAGGAAGCTCTGGAGGCCGGCATGGGCGAAGGCGCACCAGGACTCGACCCGGACGATCCCATCCTGGAGCAGGCACGCGAACTGGCATCGATGCACAAACGGATATCTCCCTCGATGATTGAGCGCCGTCTTGGGATCGGGCAAAGCAAAGCGGCTGCGATCATCGGACAGCTGGCGGACGAGGGGATCGTCGGACCGCGCGAGGAAGGACAGTCGCGCCGAGTACTGGCTGCATCCCAGACCGAACCGGATTGGTAGACTGACACGATGCCACGGCTGCCCGGGTTCCTCAGGCGTTCAGCAACAGACGCGGACTCCGACCTCGGAGAGGATCGAGAGCAGTGTCTCTCGTGCGGCGTAGACCTCGAGGGATCCCAGGTCTTCGATTCCCTTCGCGTCTGCCATTCGTGCGGATTCCACTTTCACCTGAGCGCGCGCGAACGCGTGGCCATGCTTGTGGATGCCGGGAGCTTCCGCGAGGCGGATCGGGGAGTAACCGCTCTCGACCCACTGTCGTTCGATGGGCGCGGTGGATATCGCTCGCGAGTCATCAGTGCTCAACGCCGAACTCACCTCGCTGAGGCTGTGCTGACCGGATTCGGCACACTCCGGGGGCGCCCCGTCGAGCTGGCAGTAGTGGACTTCGGCTTCCTCGGCGGGTCGATCGGAGTGGCCGCCGGCGAGCGCCTCGCGCGGGCGTTCGAGAAAGCAACGGCGCGGTCGCTTCCCATAGTCACAGTTGTCTCCACATCAGGTACACGGATGCAGGAGGGGCTTCTCGCGTTGATGCAGGCACCCCGCATCGCGGTGGCCCTTCAGAGGCACGCCGGGGCCGGGCTCGCTCACGTGACAATTGCATCCGATCCGACGACGGGGTCGGCCTACACCGGATTCGTGAATCTCGCCGACGTAATCCTCGCGGAGCCCAACGCGCTCATGGGGTATGGCGCCCTGCGGCTCCTCCAGGAGGCGGCGGGCGAGGACCTTCCTGAGGCGGCGCATACGGCAGAGGACCATCTCGCGCACGGGCTTATCGATGCGATCGTGCCCCGTCCCCAACTGCGGTCGACCCTTGCACTCCTTCTCGACCTGATCGCGAGCGACGTTCAGACAAGCCCGACGGTGAGGCCGGCCTCCTGGGAGGCGCAGCACACGTCGATCGATGCCTGGTCGCAGGTGCAGATCTCGCGACACCAGAACCGGCCTGCGGCGCTCGAACTGGCGGGCCTGATGACGAGCGCGTTCTTTGAGCTCCACGGCGATCGATCAGGTGAGGATGATCCGGGAATCACCGTCGGACCCGCTCTGCTCGGCGCCGATCCGGTGATGCTCGTCGTCCAGTCGCGAAGGGTAGGGGACCGGGAAGGTCTTATCGGGCCGGCGGGGTACAGGAAAGCGAGACGGGCGATGAACCTGGCCGGCAAGTTCGGGATACCGCTCGTCACGGTCGTCGACACGATGATTGCCGACCCGGCTATCCGCTCGGAACAGGCGGGGATCGGCGAGGCGGTCGCCTCGTGCATGGCGACGATGCTCGACCTCCCGGTACCCACCATCGCCGCGATCACCGGCGAAGCGTCGTCGGAGGGGGCACTGCCGCTCACCGTTGCCGACCGGGTTCTCATGCTCGACAACTCGGTGTACGAAGTCATGCGCCCCGAACAGGCCGCGCTCCTACTGGCGCGTGAGATCGATGAAGTTGCAGAGCGCCTGCGCCTGACTTCACATGATTGCCTCAGGCTCGGTATTGCGGACGCCACCGTCAGCGAACCGGGGGAGGGGGCGCACACAAGCCCCCGCGATACGTCGCTGTTTCTGCAGCGAGCTGTCATGCGCCAGCTAACGGCGTTGCGTGGGATGAAGGAGAAGAAGCGACTCGAGGCAAGATACCGCCGTTACCGGGAGACCGGTTCGACCAGGGCGTGGCTCCGGGGAAGCCTGGAACGGCGGTTCGCATACCTCCGCGACCGGATGTCTGCGTTGCGGGAAAGGGTGCGTCGCAGCCGCAAGCGAACTCCCGACCCGTCCGACTACCCTCAGATTCCGGTCTAATCCCGGTGGCCCGCTAGTGGAGAACCCGGCCGAGCTGGCGCTCATTCTGGTCGGGCTCGGTGTCGGGACATTCGGTGCACTCGTCGGGGTCGGCGGAGGATTCGTCCTCGTCCCCATCCTGCTGCTGCTCTATCCGGAGATGCCGGCAAATGAGCTCACGTCGATCTCGCTGGCGGTCGTGCTCGTCAACTCGCTTTCAGGGACGGCTGCCTACGCCCGGCAACGGCGAACCGACTACAGGAGCGCTCTCCTGTTGGGGATCTCCTCGCTGCCCGGCGCCGTTGCCGGAGCCCTGGTCGTGGGGAAGCTGCCGCGGGAGGCCTTTGACGCCTCTTTCGCGGCGGTTCTAGGGGGCGCCGGGACGTTCGTTCTTACCCGCAGCACGCGCCGATCGATCGTTCAGCCGGTGACGGGCCGATGGGTGGTGAGACGGGTCATGGAGGACAGCCTCCGGCAACGCTTCGTCTACGCCTACGGACTCTGGACGGCCATTGTGATATCGATCGTGGTCGGATTCGCGAGCAGTCTCTTGGGAATCGGGGGAGGGATCGTGAGGGTACCCCTCATGATCTGGGCTCTCCACTTCCCGGTTCACATCGCGACGGCGACGTCCCAGGTGATCCTGGCTATGACCGCCGCGGAGGGCATCTCCGTGCACGTCGCTCAGGGGACACTTTCCGGCGGCTCGACACTGACGAGAGTGGTGTTGCTCGCTGCCGGGACCGTGCCCGGGGCGCAACTCGGTGCGTTCGTGGCGCGGCGGCTCCGGGGGCCGGTGATCACGCGGATCCTCGGCGTGTCGATGATCCTGGTCGGAGCGCGCCTCGCGCTCAAGGCCATCCAGCTCTTCTGAGAACCGCCATCAGCGTTTGTCGATCTCCCGCCAGAAGGCCCCGGCCTCCGATGAGGGATTCTCGTTCGTCGGCGAGGTTGTGCCGCCCCCGAGTTCGAACCGCGAGGAGTCACGG
>CAZHMF010000042.1:0-5502 GCA_964533605.1 uncultured Anaerolineaceae bacterium | reverse complement strand
ACCATGCCGAGACGTCCGAACATGCTGGGGCTGAAGGATGACTGCACTCCACGGGCGTATTCCAGCATCTGTTCGGCCGTGTCCAGGGTGACGGCATCGCTCGCGGATTCCGCAGCAAGTCGCTTGGCGGCTGCGAAGTCGCCCCGTCCGTAGGCGGCCACCGCCTCGTCCATTCTCTCTGTCCCTGACTGGGACGGCTCGAGCGTGAGGCGGTCGAGTTCATCCACTATCGCATTCATTGCGACCTCCTGGTCGCGAACGAGGGCTGCGGTAGCCGCCGCCGGAGTGGTTGACCAGGAGGCGGCGACGGCATCTGTGCGGGGCAGGCCGAGACGTTCGGCCTCGACCTGAAGGGCAATGTAGTCCTCGATCACCTGCTCTGCCGCCCGCACCAGGCCCTCGATCGGGCTGAACAACCACCCCTCGAGGTCGACTGAGATGTCTGAAGGCACGCCTTCAAGGCCGGCCTCTCCGGCTGCCGCTTCGAGTTCTGCAACCAGGTCAATCGCCTCCCGCCGCTCGGCGAGCACACTAGTAGCGGTAAGAGGAGCGTAGACCCACTGGAGAAACAGGCCGTCCAGCACAACGTCCCCGATCTCTTCACCGCGATTCATGAACCAGCGGCCGTCGCGAGGGTCCTGCCCGACCTCCGTATCGGACAGCGCCAGAACCGAGGACATGACATCGCGACCGCCGATCGCGGCCTCGTAGGCGGTCCAGAACGCCTCTGCCTTTCCGTACCAGTAGGTGGGGTTCATCACTTCCGACCCCGCGTACCAGGTTGCCAGCGGATCGGTATAGCCGGTTGCCTCCCAGTCTCGCGGCTCCACAGTCACACCAACCTGGGGCCCGGCCACCGTGGTGGCCCAGGATGCAAGACCCTCCCACAGCCAGCTGGACTCCAGGTTGTAGCCCGCCCACTGGTGAGCGAGTTCGTGGACGGTGACGGCCTCATCCTTCCCCGTCCGCGATACGAGCAGCACCTCGCCGCGATCCGGGTAGGCGAGGCCTGCAATGCCGACGAAGAACAGCTGGTAGGACTCCCGCATCAGGAGTGAATCGCTTCCGTACGGAAAACCGAAGAGCTCCTCCAATACCGGGAGCACCGACGTGGCCACCTCGAGCTGCCGCTCGGCCCAGTCCCTGTCGCGCTTGAAGTACTTCAGCGTCAGTGCAACCGGGCCGTTTTGCAGCTCAACTTCGGCGGTGAGGTTGCCGACCTCGTTCTCATCCGTGATGGACTGGACGTAGGCGGCATATGGCCAGTTGAAACCGCGCTGGCGGCAGCTGTCGTCGAGATTCTCGCAACGCCGAACGATGGAGGGATCATCACTGTTGAGAGCGATGACGGCCGCTTCTCCGCACACCCACCGCTCATAGCCTTCGGAGGCGAGAGTCTCCGGTGGATGAGCCACTCTCAGGCATCCGGGGTCCAGGTAGTTGTCCCCGTCGACCGGAAGGTCGGCGAAGACGAACGAACCGCTGCCCTGGCTCACCAGCCCGAGGGCAATGATGCCGGGCAAGACAAGCGTCGTGCCGCCATCGAGATCGGCGATCCGGTACGTGAGGGTAAAGTCGGACCGGCCACCCGACACGAGCGTTCGGTCCAGGGTTGCCGTGACCAGCGACGCGTCCCCGAAGTTGTAGTCGGGCCCGACGGTTGATTCGAGCACCACGTCGCCGCGCCTGACCACCACGTCCTCGGGGTCCGTCATCGTCCAGAAGTAGACTTCCGTGGCGTCCTGCCGAAACGCCTGGATGGTCGCTTCGACCCGTACTTCGAGCACTCCGGCGTCGACGTCGAAGTGGTAGTAGGAGTCGGACGCGACGTTCTGCACCGCCGAAGGGCCGGCGACAACGTGGCTTGGGCCGGTGAACTGAATCGCGGCAGCGAGGAGGGTTACTGCGACGAGCGTTGCAGCGCGCATACCTCTAAAGGAATCGGCTCACGAGGAGCGCTTCGACAGGGGCGGTGCGAATCTAGCGGCCGGGGAGGGCGGAGCCGATGATCTCTCTCACGTCGGTCACGCCGTGAGCCTTCAGCCAGTCGTTCAGGCCGTCGAGTACGTCGAGCGGGGCCGCAGGATTCGCAAAGGTCGCCGTGCCCACCTCGACTGCGGTGGCGCCGGCCATGAGGAACTCGACTGCGTCCAGTCCGGTTGTGACGCCTCCACACCCGACAACGGGGACGCTCACCCGGGAGGCAATGTCATGGACGATACGCAACGCGATCGGCTTGATGGCCGGTCCGCTCAGGCCACCGCGGCGGCGGGCCAGCACGGGACGCCGTGCTTCGGCATCGATCGCCATCCCGAGTACGGTGTTGATGCCACAGATCGCCGATGCCCCGGCTTCGACGCAGGCGAGCGCGACGGGGACCGGATCTGTGACGTTGGGCGTCAGCTTCACAATGACGGGCAGATCGGTGCGTCTGGAGATCAGTCTCGTCAGGCTCGAGGCGGCTGCCGGGTCCTGCCCAAACTCCATCCCGCCGTCGACATTCGGGCAACTTATGTTGAGTTCGAAGGCGGCCACCCCGGGCATGCCATCGAGACGCTCGACGACGGCGATGAAGTCATCTGCCCGATCGCCGGCCACATTCACCACCACCGGCACCTGCCATTCGGACCAGCGAGGAGCGAGATCGGAGATGACCGCCGACACACCGACGTTTTGCAGGCCAATCGAGTTAAGCATCCCGGACGGGGTCTCCGCGACCCTGGGCTGGCGATTCCCGGCCCTGGGTTCAACGGTCACGGCCTTGCTGACGACGGCGCCGAGGCGATTGAGCTGTTTCCTTCCAAAGCGCTTCTCGAAATCCAGACCCCATGAGAAGGTCCCGCTTGCAGTCATTACCGGGTTCTGAAGGTAGAGGCCCGTCTTGTGTTGCGGGGCGAGTTCGACGGCGAGTGAGGGCGGCACGAGGACAGTTTACCGGCTGTCCATCGTGCAGGGTGGCCTGCTCAGCTGTCGCCCATTCTCTGGAGTCGGTCAGTTCCGTGCGGCGCGCCGCGACCGGAAGCGGGACCCCCCGAGGCTGAAGTTGTCCGAGTCCCACATAAGGTCTTCCTGGGAGTTGCGGAACATCCGTTCCTGGCCGCACCGCTTGCAGCGGCCACCGCTGAGGGCACCGTTGGGCGTCTCGATCACCCAGTGGTGGCAGCACACGCCGGGCGCGGCCTTCGTCCGGGCAGAACCGATTGAGGTCGGCATGGATCCGCCTTTCGCCCCCGCCAGCGACTCCAGTGCAGAATATCTGTTCGCCTGAATAATGCAAGCACCGGCTGTCAAGATCTCTATACGATTTGTGCCCAATCGCCGGGAGGGACTACGATCCTATGAGAATGATTGTGACCTTCTCCACCCGGCAGAGGAGACCGTCCGTCGTGCTCTGCGTCCGTCCGCCGGGAGACGGCCGTGGGCAACCGAGCTCCGGTCGATGACCGAAGGCCCCTCTCTGAATCACGAAGCGGTCATGGCGGCCCTCGAAGGCGTTCGCGATCCGGAGCTGCACGCCAGCATCACCAAACTTGGCATGGTCAAGGACGTGTCGATCGACGGCGGTGCGGTTGCACTTTCGATTGAACTGACGACACCTGCCTGTCCACTTAAGGACCAGATAGGAACCGACATCGAAGCCGCTCTCGAGGGGATCGGTGCGAAAGACATCGAGATCAGCTGGGGAGCAGAGGTCCAGGCCTCCACACCCCGCGAGGGCCAGAAACCCGTGCGGGGCGTGCGGAACATCATCGCAATAGCCAGCAACAAGGGTGGAGTGGGGAAGTCCACGGTTGCCGCCAACCTCGCAATCTCACTGTCCGTTGAAGGCGCCAGAGTCGGGCTCCTGGACGCCGATATCACGGGACCCAACATTCCGACCATGTTCGGCCTCCCGGCGGGGCTCCAATCGACCAGTGCGGAGGGGCTGCAAGGCATCGATCGCTACGGAGTGAAGGTGATCTCCATCGGATTCCTGCTTCCGCGAGGGACCCCGGTGGTCTGGCGCGGGCCGATGGTGGGCAGCGCCGTGCGGCAGCTCCTCCACGACGTGACCTGGGGTGAGCTGGACTATCTCGTTATCGACCTCCCCCCGGGGACCGGAGACGCCTCGATGAGCATGGCTCAGGAGGCGCCCATCACAGGCACCGTTATCGTCTCAACACCTCAGATTGCGTCCATCGAAGACGCCATGAAGGCCATCTCGATGTTCGAGAAGCTCGGCGTTCCCGTATTCGGAATGGTCGAGAACATGAGCTACTTCATCGCTCCGGACACGGGCACACGATATGACATCTTCGGTCACGGGGGTGCGCGCGCAGCGGCCGAGGAGCTCGGGATCGACTTCCTCGGCGAGATCCCGATTGAGCCCGCAATCGGCGATGGAGCCGAGCGCGGGGCACCGATTTCCTACTCGGCGCCGGACTCCGCTTCGGCAAGAGAGTTCAGGAGGCTGGCCGGCGTGGTGGCGAGTCGTATCAGCGTCCTCCAACGTATGGGAGGCTAGAACCAACATGGCACTTAACCCCTTTGCCCGGCGGCGAGCCGACGGTGAAGTCGGACCCGCAGACTCGGCATCGCCCACTCCCGCCTCCGGGCAATCGGCTGGAGCCGACGACCCGGGGAGTGGCAAGCCGTCAACAACAAGAACCAGGAGAGGCACTCGCGGGGGCCGCAGAACGCGAACTACGACGTCGCGAAGCGCCGCCGATGCCAGCGAGACGAAGGCCTCGAGGCAGGAGCCGGAGGCACCGGCCAAAGCGACGAAGCCTTCGCCGCGACGGACGTCACGTTCCCGAGCCAAACCCGCCGTCGCCGGCAGCGAGACGGAGGACAGCAAAGCCGAAGCGCCGGCGCCGAAGAGTCCTCCGCGGGCCCGCAGGGGAAGTTCCGCTGCGAAGACCAGCGAGCCGGACTTTGCAGCCCTGGCGAAGGCGATCGAGCAGCAGGCGCGAGAGCTCGAGGCTCTCCGGAAGGCGATGGCCGACCAGGCCGCACAATCCGAGGCCGAAGCGACCGCGACCTCTGAACAGCGAATTGGGATCTTCGTCGATGCGGCCAACGCGGAGAAAGCCCGCGAGGAGCGCCGCACGTCCCTCGACTGGAAGCTGCTGCTGAAGAGGCTGGCAGCCGGGCGGCGAATCACGCGGGCGGTTGCCTATGCACCGATCAGCGACGATCCCGGCGTATCGATCGAGACCCAGCGATTCGTCGAACCGTTCCTCGACGCCGGTTACCGCGTCGTGACTAAGCCCTTGAAGAGGTTCCAGGGCGGCGCCATCAAGGCAAACCTCGATATCGAGATCGCTCTCGATATCATGCAGATGCTCGAGCGGCTGGACGTCGTCTGCCTCGTCTCCGGGGACGGGGACTTCGAGCCTCTCGTCGAGGCAGCGCAGCGCCGCGGCGTACGGGTGGAGGTGGCCTCATTCCCGCACAACACGGCAGCGAATCTCCGACATGCTGCGGACGAGTTCATAGACCTCAGCCGGATCAAGTCCTGAC
>CAZHMF010000041.1:0-18623 GCA_964533605.1 uncultured Anaerolineaceae bacterium | reverse complement strand
CCCGTTCCTGCGCGCGCGCCCGTGAGTCGCCGACGAGAGACCGGGCGCGGCGCGCCCAGCGAGGCGCGCGGGGAGAGTGTGCGTCACTATGGACCCGGAGCCGGCAGCCGGCCCCGACCGCTGCCGCCAAAAGCCTTCGCGGCGGGTCCAGTCTTTCGGGCCGGCAGTTGACCTCGAGGGCCTTATCGAAATGCTGCACGGCTGCGAACACGAGCTCGGCGTTGAACTCGGACTGCGGGCGCCGACCGGCGTGGGCACGGCGGCGCTTCTGGTCCGGTTCGGAGTTTCCAAGCAGCCGTCCGGTGCAATGCCCGAGAACATCGAGGAGAGGATTGGCGACTGCTGCCACCAGGCGCCGGGTCATGGCCTCGCGCTCCATCCGCAAGGACGAATGAGCGCTTCCAACGACAACGTCGAGGCGACTAAGCAGCTCCGGATCCTGGTCGAGGGAGCCATCGTCGAGGATGTCGACCTCGATCCCGGTCAGGATCTGAAACGGCGCGAGGTCGCGATTGAGGCCGGCAACGATCTCGATCTGCCGCTCCAGCCGCTCTGAGGTGAGGCCGTTCGCGACCTTCAGGCGGGGCGAATGGTCGGTAAGCACGATGTAGTCACGCCCGAGCGAGCGAGCCGTGAGTGCCATCTTTTCGATCGACGAGCTACCGTCCGACCAGTCGGAGTGCACGTGACAGTCGCCTCGAAGCCGGCCGAGGAGTGGCTCGCCGTCGGGGAGCGACACCTGTTCTCGAACGCGTGCCAGGTACGAAGGCTCGTCCCCCGCCACGGCGTCGCTGATCACGCCGGCGGTCGATTTGCCGATGCCCGGCAGCGAGGTCAGGCGCCCGCTTGCCGTCAGTTCAGCCGCTCGGCCTTCGGGCAAGTCCCTCAGAAGATCGGCAGCGCGTCGAAACGCGCTGACCCGGTAGGTCGGTGCGGAGGATAGCTCAAGGGCAAACGCCACTTCTTCGAGGGCATCAATCGGGTCCACTCGTTCAATGATGGCCGAGGGGGCGCGGCACCGGAAGCCGACCCTCAGATCACCTGCCGCGGCTATCCGAGGACGCCGTCGACGGCGAGCCTGTCGAGATCTGCGTCGCTGATCCCGGCCTCGGCGAGGACGTCGAATGTGTCGGCTCCGGGTGCTGGTGCGGCCTCCCTTGCTCCGACGTCGGAGCCGTAGATTTTGAACGGCGTGTCGAGGGTCTCGAAAGGACCGGCCTCGGGGTGTTCGAGGGTGGTAAACCACCCCATCTCCCGGGCCTGGCTGTCCTCGATCCCCTCGGTGAGCGTTGCCACAGCCGACCAGATGAGACTCTCCGCATCGAACCGCCGGCCCCAGTCCGCGAGATCCCTGGTGCTCATGATTTCGTCGAGCTCCGCGGTCAGCTCGGCACTGTGGGCGATCAGCCCCGGGAGAGTGTTCCAGCGCTCATCGTCGGCCCACTCGGGACGGCCCACCGCGCGACAGAGTGCTCCCCAGTAGCGGGGGAAAGGAGTGGTATGGACGAGCAGGATCCAGCGGTCGTCGCGGCAGCGGTAGGAGTTCCAGGCGGGATGAGTCGGCTGTCTCCGGCTGATCCTCGGCGGGTGCATCCTCGCGACGAGCGCTGCCGAGTAGTCCGCGCCGATGGTGTACATGCCAGAGGCCTGGAGGGTTGTTTCGAAGTGCTGGGCCACCCCCGACCGATCCCGCTGGATCAATGCGGCAAGGGTTCCCGCGAGGATGTTCGTAGCCGTGCTGTGGTCTCCCTGGCCGCCCCGACAGAGCGGTGGCGGCGCATCAGGTTCCGCGAGTAACCCCATGACGCCGGAGCGGGCCCAGAACGCTGCGTAGTCGAATCCCGGCCGGTCTTCGTCCGGGCCCCGCGTCCCGTAGCCGCTAAACGACGCGTAGACGACGCGGGGATTGACGGCACTCACGTCTTCGAACGTGAGCCCATACCTGAGACGGCGGCGCTGAATCAGGTTCGTCAGAAAGATGTCACAGTCTGCGGCGAGCCGTTTGACCAGCTCCGGGCCGCCCGGCTTCTCGAGATCGACGGTTACGCTTCGCTTCCCGCGATTGTCGAGCTCGAAGGCCGGGTTGAGCGCGAAGTCGTGGGCGTAGCCGAGCGACGCAACCGGGAAACCGCGGAAGGCGTCGCCACCGGGCGGTTCGACCTTGATCACGTCTGCGCCGAGGTCGGCCATCAGCGCGGCAGCGGCCGGCGCGGCCAGCCAGTTCGCCACTTCGATCACCTTGATTCCGTCGAGAGGTGAACTCATAGGACCCTCCAGAGAAGCTGTGACGCGAATTCTACGGTGGGGTGGAGGGGCGTGCCGTAGGTTGGACGGGCGGAGTTCCGATCGTCGTTCGCCGGGGCATACCGGCGGGAGTCGTCACCGCGACCGTCCGTCGCTGGCAACGTCCGCAGGTTGAGGAGGCTAGGGCTAACAATTAGGATAAGAGCCGGCGACGAACTTAGCTACCGCGGGGGGCAATTGTCCGGTCCTGAGGCAGCCGCTGCACCTTTCGCCGTCTCAGTGCTTATACTTGTGGCACGGGAGGGGGCGCCTTTCGTTGTTCCCGGAGTCTGACCACCCGCGGGAAGCATGCGGCGTTTTCGGGGTCTATGCCCCGGGCGAAGACGTCGCGCGAATCACCTTCTACGGTCTTTACTCACTGCAACATCGCGGTCAGGAGAGTGCCGGCATCGCCACCAGCGACGGGGGCGAAGAGTTCGGGCTCAGGACCGGCATGGGCCTCGTGTCCCAGGTGTTCGACGAGGAGGACCTCGCCGCCTTGCGGGCGGGCCATATGGCGATCGGCCACACTCGCTACAGTACCGCCGGCGGATCTCTCGCCTGCAACGCTCAGCCGATCGTCGTGCGTGACCAGCGCACCGGTTCTCAGATCGCTCTGGCCCACAACGGAAACCTGACCAACACGCGCGTGCTGAGAGAGGATCTCGCCGCCCAGGGCGTTGAATTCGAGACTTCCGGAGACAGCGAGCTGATGGCGCGCCTCCTCGCCACAGCGCCTGCCGGCACCTGGGAGGAGCGTTTCCACTATCTGATGCGCAGGGTTGAGGGTGCCTACAGCGTCGTCATCATGACGCCGTCCGCGCTCTTTGCCTTCAGGGACCCCATGGGTGTCCGTCCGCTCTGCCTCGGCCGCCTGAACGGCGGTTGGGTGGTTGCCTCCGAGAGCTGCGCTCTCGAGCACCTCGGAATCGGACTGGACCGCGAAGTCGAGCCCGGCGAAGTCGTCCAGATAGATGCTGCAGGTACGAGGAGCTTCTTCCCGGGTCCAGCACCCCGGAAACACGCTCTCTGCACGCTCGAGTACATCTACTTCGCTCGCCCCGACAGCAGGATCCGCGGGAAGCTCGTCTACCCCGCCCGCGAGGAACTGGGCGCGCAGCTGGCTCGTGAATGTCCGGCAGCGGGGGACATCGTGATCGGCGTGCCCGACTCGGCGACCCCGGCCGCGATCGGTTACTCGCGTGAGTCGGGAATCCCCTTCCGCGAGGGGTTGGTAAAGAATCGCTACGTCGGGCGGACGTTTATCCAGCCCGACCAGCGGATCCGCGAAGCCGGTGTCCGCCTGAAGTTCAATGCGCTGGGAGAGGTTCTCGAGGGGAAGCGAGTGGTGCTCGTCGACGACTCGATCGTTCGCGGGACGACCACCCCCCGGGTGATCAGCCTCCTGCGCCGGGCCGGTGCCCGCGAAGTGCACATGCGCGTCACATCTCCACCGATCATTTCGCCCTGCTTCTTCGGGATCGACACAGCCACGGCCTGGGAGTTGATTGCGGCGCGCAAGAGCGTCCCCGAAATCGAGGAACATATCGGTGCCGACTCGCTCGGGTATCTGAGCGTGGAGGGGTTGAACCGGGCCGTCGGGGGAAGCGAATCCGAACTCTGCAACGCGTGTTTCACGGGATCCTATCCGGTGGACGTCCAGATGATGATGTCGCGTTTCGAAGGGGCCGAGCGCGATGAAGTCTGGATGGCGCAGGTCGCCGGAGGGCAGCGTCCGGCCCGAAGCTAATGGTCCGTCGGGTGGTCCGACCCGGCGAACTGAGCCGCTGCTATTCGCCCCCGACTCGAGAACGAGGTGGAGGTCCAATGTCCGACGAGCGCAGCTACACGGCCGCGGGCGTAGATCTTTCGGCCCGTCATGACTTTGCGGCTGCCCTTCCCGGACTGCTCGCCAGGGCTCGCCGCCCCGAGGTCATGGCAGACGCAGGCCCTTTCAGCGGATTGTTTCGGCTCGGCGACGGATATCGGGACCCGGTCCTCACGGCCAGTGTCGATGGCATCGGCACGAAGGTGAGGCTACAGAAGGCGGCCGGGCGACTCGATCTGTGCGGAGAGGACATCATCGGGCACAGCGTCAATGACATCCTCGCCTGCGGCGCCGAGCCGCTCTTCTTCCTCGACTACATCGCCGGAAGCGGGCTGACGAGCGATGAGAAGAAGCAACTCGTCGCGGGCGTCGCGCGTGCCTGTGCGGCCGTCGGCTGCGCCCTGCTCGGAGGAGAGACTGCGGACATGCCCGGCGTCTATCCGGAGGGCGAGTTCGACCTCGCCGGGATGATCGTCGGCGTCGTCGAACGGGACGAAGTCATCGATGGTTCGCAGATCCGGCCGGGCGACGTTGTGGTCGGTTGTCCCAGCAGCGGGCTTCACACGAACGGCTACTCACTCGCGCGCGTTGTCTTCGAAGTTGGACTGGGCGAGCCGCCGGAGGTCACCCGGGAGCGCCTGGAAGAGCGCCCGGAGATCCTGGAAGGGTCAACGCTCGGCGAAGCACTGCTGGCCACTCACCGGCCGTACCTGGACGAAGTGCGGACGATCCGTCGTCTCGTCCGCGGCATCGCTCACATCACGGGTGGTGGCTATTCGGAGAACTTGCCGAGGATCCTCCCGGAGGGACTGGCGATTGAGGTGAACACCGACAGCTGGACCGTGCCCGGGATCTTCCGGCTCATCCGTCAGCGTGGCGAGATCGGCGCTCGCGAGATGTACGAGGTGTTCAATATGGGCATCGGCCTGGTCCTGATCGTCCGGCCGGGGGACCGGGACCAGGTTCTGGCCGGCATCGAAGGCTCGGTTGCGATCGGCACGGTGACAGAAGCGAATGGCCCGCGCGTTGTGCTGCAGGGAGCGCTCGCGTAGCGCTGGGAGAGCGGGCTCACGGCGCTATCAGGGCGCCCTCGAGGGCTCAGCAACAAAGATCAAGGTCACTCGCGCCGGCCAGAGATGTAATCGCTCATCTGGCGGAGGTCGGCCTCCAGCCGGAGGCTGACCCTCCTCATGATATCGCCGATGGAGACGAGCCCTTTGAGTTCGCCGTCCCACACGACCGGCAGATGGCGGCAGTGTCCCTCGGTCATCAGCTGCATTGCGCTTCGGACCGGCGTCTCCGGCGCAACGGTCGTCAGGTCCGCGGTCATCACGTCCCGGACCGGCGTGGACACCGGATCGATGCCTGCGTCGACGATCCGGCGCAGCACGTCGCGCTCGGTGAAGATCCCCACCGGGCGCCCCTCTTCGACGACGAGCAGAGCGCCCACCCCCTTGGCGTTCATCTCCTCAACGGCGGCCTTCACCGATTTGTCCGGGTCTACCATGAAGACGGCACTACCCTTTTCCGCCAGGATGTCCTGCACGTGTCCGTACACAGTTACCTCCTCGTCCGGAGATTGTAGCTGGTTCTCAAGCGGTTCATTTGATTGTGGAATGATTCACAAGTTGTGCCGTCGACTTGCCCTCCGCACGGACTCGATCTGCGCACTCTCTTCGAGCGCCGTGGTCCAGTGAAGTGCCTCCCAGAGGTCGTCGCCGCGGGCGTACGCACCGTGGTCCCTGAGGATCACCACGCGGCTGGCTTGAAGTGCCGTGGCGATCGCCTCCGTCTGAGCAGTACCGGGAGCCACCACCGGCACACGCTCCAGGTGCAAGCGTCCCTCGAAGTCGGGTGGGACGAAAACGTCCATCCGGTCGGAGAGCGCGATGGCGTGCCGTGGATGGGCGTGGACAATGGCCGCGAATCCGCTGAGCGCGTAGGCGGTAGCGTGGAGGACCGAATCGGTGGACGGGGCCGGCCCTTCGAATTCGCCGCCGGCGTGCGCCAGGCTGATGTGGCGGCTTTCGAGGTGTCCGAGCATCGTCCCTGTGCCGGTGATCCACATCGACAGCCCGTCCCTCACGCTCAGGTTGCCTCCGTGGCTCGTGACGAGGCCGAGGCGGTAGAGGTCGCGACCAACCTCCTGCATGACCCGGAGGGTCGCGGGGGGCAGCTCCCGGCGGCGCGGTCGGTTCAGCGCTGCCACGATCCTCCGCCCTCGACGTAGATCTTCTGACCCGTGACATATCCGGCCGCCGGAGAGCAGAAGAAGAGCACAGCGTTGGCGATGTCCTGCGGCTGGCAAACCCGGCCCATCGGCATGGTAGCGTCCAGCGTGCGGATATCCTCGACCCCCTGGGTTGCGCGCACCAACCGCTTTCCCATCTCCGTCTCGACGAGCCCCGGCGCAACCGTGTTGACGTGGATCCGGTTTGCCACCTCCTCTTTTGCGAGGGTGATGGCCAGCGCCTCCATCGCTGCCTTCCCCATGTTGTAAGGAGCACCGTTCGCTCCGAGGTTGGCGCTGGCAACGCTCGAGACCATCACGACGTCGCCACGTTCCCGTGTGCGCATGCTCGGCAACACCAGCTTTGCAAGGAAGTGGGGCGCGAAGGCGTGGGTCCGGAGCGCGCGCTCCAGTTCGGCCGGATCTGTGTCGGCGACCGACTGACCACGGCTCGCGATCCCGGCATTGTTGACGAGGATGTCGATGTGTCCGAAGTCCCCGAGGATCGACGCGACCATTGCCCTGTCGGCCTCGAAGTCGTCGACGCTTGCCTGGTAGGCGCGTGCGCGGCCGCCCGCTTTCTCGATGGATGCGACCGTTTCCGCGGCCGCTTCCTCGTCCCGGCGATAGTTGACCGCGATGCGGGCTCCTTCTCGGGCGAGCGTGGCTGAGATCGCCCTCCCGATCCCGCGGCCGCCGCCGGTTACCAGCGCGACGCGCCCTTCGAGCTGCATACTCACAGTTCCTCCTGAGATATGGCGCCGATTCTAATGGCTGGGCGTCGTGCAGACCCGAATCCGGTCCCGGGTCTTTCAGATACACTCGCAGGATGCGGGATTCACTCCAGCGGCTGCCGTTCGTCCACGTCCTGCCACGTCACGCATCTTTGACGTCGGCGGGCCGACTTTCCCTCGCCGGGCTGGACGTTCGAGCTCTTGCAGACGAGTTCGGAACGCCGCTCTATCTATTCGATGAGGACGATTTTCGCCTGACCTGCCGCGAGTACCGGAAGGAGTTCGGGGAACGCTGGCCGGAGGTTCGAATTGCCTATGCTGCGAAGGCCTATCTTTCGACAGCTGTGGCCCGGATCGTCGCCGAGGAAGGGCTCGGGATGGACGTCGTGAGCGGCGGCGAATTGGCGGTAGCTCAGAGGGCCGGGTTTCCTCCGGAGAACGTCTACTTTCACGGCAACAACAAACAGCCCACAGAGCTCGAAGCGGCGTTGCAGTGGGGGATAGGTCACATCGTCGTCGACAGCTTCTTCGAGCTGGATCTGTTGAACGATCTTGCAGCTGAGGCGGGCAGGCGGCAGACGGTGATGTTGCGGATTTCACCGAACGTCGATCCACACACGCACGCCGCGACCACGACGGGAATCCTCGACAGCAAGTTCGGGTTCGCGATCGCAAATGGCGACGCGGAGCGAGCGGTCGGGCTGGCGCTGAAAGCGGAAGGGCTGGACCTTCGGGGCCTCCACGTTCATCTGGGCTCACCGGTCTTCGAGACTGAGCCGTTTGCCCAGGCGAGTGGGATCGTCACCGCCTTCGCCGCGCGAATGGGCGATCTGCACAACTTCGAGATGAAGGAGTACAGTCCCGGCGGCGGCTATGCACTGGCCTACACGAGGGACCAGAGGGCGCCGTCGATCGCGGACTATGCCGGCACGGTGGTGGACAGCCTGAAGGCGGGTCTCTCGGCACGCCGGCTGGCGAACCCGTCGATCCACATCGAGCCCGGGCGCTCTCTGATCGGCCGCGCGATGATGGCGGTCTACCGGGTCGGTGCGCGGAAGGAGATTCCCGGCGTCCGGACATATGTCTCGGTCGACGGCGGCATGGCCGACAACATCCGGCCGGCCATCTACGGATCGCGCTACGAAGTACTATCGGTGGACCGGCCGCTCGCAGACGCCGAAGAGACGATCACTCTGGCCGGCAAGTACTGCGAAAGCGGCGACATCCTGGTGAGAGACGCAGAGGTTCCCCGTCTCGAGGCCGGCGAACTGGTGGCGATTCCGGCCAGTGGTGCCTACAACCTGGCGATGAGCAGCAACTACAATCTCGCCCTCAGGCCTCCGGTAGTCTCCGTTCGCGGTGGCCGGGCCAGAGTGCTCCAGCGGCGAGAGACCGTGGACGATTTGCTCGCCCGCGATTGCGAATAGGGTCGCGGATTCGGGGGCCGAGATCCCTTCGCTCAACCTGCCCCGAATCTTTCGATCATCGCCACGTGTCTTTCGCAGTGCGCGACGCTCGCGTTGAGGACGGCGGCCGCCCCGAGAGTTCCCGACCCGCGACGGCTGCGGCGCTTCCATGCCGGGTTGTCGGCGTGCTGGAGCAGCTCCGCGTTCGAGAACCTCAAGAGTTCGAACAGCGCGAGCGCTGCTTCCGGGTCGCGCCAGATGTACCCGAGCTTTCGATCCCAGTCACCGACGTCGATCTCTTGCAGTTCATCGTGTCCGCTCAGGACAAGTCGAAGGTCGAGGCCGGCCGCCACCTCCGAGTCGGCGAGGTGGAGCACGATTGCGCGGATCGACCAGCCGTCGGGGCCGGGTTGCCCGAGGCGCGTCCGGTCGGAACCGGCGAGAGCGCGGCGTAGGTTCGAGGGACCGGCCACGTACCGGGCGAAGGCGGAGCGGTGCTCGGAGGGCACAGTCCTCACGGGCCGAGTATAGAGTCGGTTGCCGGCGCGTGATCCCGTCTCCGTGTCTGGCACTCTCTTTGCTACACTGCCAGAGGTAATGCCTGCACCGCCACGTGACTACTACGAGGTTCTCGGCGTCGGCCGGAACGCTTCTGAGCAGGAGCTCAAGAAAGCGTTCCGGAAGCTCGCCATGGATCTGCACCCGGACCGGAACCCCTCTCCTGAGGCGTCGGAGCGCTTCAAGGAGATCAACTCCGCCTACGAAGTGCTGAGCGATCCTGAGAAGCGGGCCATCTATGACCGGTACGGACACGCGGGCCTCGACGGCCGGGCCGGTACGGGCCAGGGGTTCGAGGGCTTCTCCGCGTTCGATGGCTTCGGGGATATCTTCGATGCCTTCTTCGGGGGGGCGAGGTCCCGGGGCCGGCGTCAGGGCCCGTCGAGAGGAGCCGACCTCAAATACAACCTGAAACTCACCTTCGAGGAGGCCGTCTTCGGCGTCGAGAAGTCTCTCGAGTACGAGCGCCTGGAGGCATGTGAGCATTGCGAGGGTCGCGGGGCTGAGCCGGGAACAGACTTCACAACCTGTCCCGACTGCCGGGGAACCGGTGAGGTCCGCCGGGCGCAGCAGAGCGTGTTCGGCCAGTTCGTAAACGTCTCAACATGCTCGCGCTGCATGGGCGAGGGGAAGACCGTGTCCTCTCCCTGCGCGGAGTGCGGTGGAAGCGGGCGGCTGCGGAAGGCCCGGCGAATCAAGGTGACGATCCCCGCCGGGGTCGACGAAGGGACCCAGGTAAGGCTCTCCGGCGAGGGTGAGGCCGGGGTCCGCGGCGGAGGTTACGGCACCCTGTACGTCGTGCTCTCCGTCGAATCGCATCCCGACTTCGAACGGCACGAGTACGACATTCTGCACGAGCTCCCCGTGAACATTGCCCAGGCGGCGCTCGGCGCGAGCGTGATGGTGCCGACTCTGGACGGACCGGCCGAGATGGAGGTGCCCGCCGGAACCCAGTCGGGCGACCAGTTCGTCCTCTCCGGCAGAGGTGTGCCGAGACTTCGCGGGAACGGTCGGGGCAACATGGTGGTCCATGTCACGGTCGTGACCCCGGAGGAGCTCACAGACGGACAGCGTGAGCTGCTCGAGCAGCTCGCCGAAACGATGGGGACGCCCACGCTCCCCCGGCGGAGCAAGGGTTTCTTCGGGCGCCTCAAGGATGCTGTTGCCGGGTAGGGTTCGCGCGGTCCAGTTTCAGACGGAGGGCCCTGCCTCCGCCCGAACCGCTCCTGACCGCGACTTCCCTTCACTGAACGGTTCCCGGTGAGTCTCTGGTTTCAGCTTTCCGCCACGGTCGCACCGGAGCATGTCGAGGCCGTGCAGGCAGTGCTCCTCAGTGCTGCTCCCGGAGGGATTGCCGTGGAGGAGCCGGTGGACATCCTGGGCCCGGAGCAGGGGTTCGCCCTGAGGGCTGATGAGCCGGTGGTTCTGCACGCCTACGTCCCCTCGAATGAACTCGGCGCTCTGCTCATCGATGACCTGCGAAAGCGTCTCCTCGCCTACCCCGAAGTCGAACTCACGGCGAGACCCATGTATGAGGAGGACTGGACCGTTTCCTGGCGGGAGTTCTTCGGCGCCGTTCAGACAGGCGGACGCATTGTCGTTGTACCCTCGTGGATCGACCACCAGGAGGCACCCGGTCAGGTGGTGGTTCGGGTCGACCCGGGCCAGGCGTTCGGAACCGGCCACCACGAGACCACACGGCTCTGTCTCCTCTCCCTCGACGAACACGTCAAGGCGGGCGTCTCCTTCCTGGACGTCGGTACGGGGTCGGGGATCCTCTCCATGGCCGCCATTGTCCTCGGTGGGCGGCGGGGGCTGGCACTGGACATCGACCCGGCCGCGGTGGAGGTCTCAGTTGCGAATCTTCGCGAGGCCGGGCTCGCGGACGGCGTCGAGGTCCGGGCGGGAACCCTGGAGGAGGGCCACGGTGCGGTGTACGACGTCGTGGTCGCGAACATCTTCGCGGATCCGATCATCGAGATGGCACCGGCGCTGGCCGCCGCGGTCGCCCCCGGGGGGATGCTGATTACGAGCGGACTCCTTGGCAGTGACGGGTTCAGGGTCGCGGCCGCGCTTGAGCAGGAGGGCCTGGAACTGCACGCCCTCCGCCATCAGGGGGACTGGTGTGCAATCGAGATGGCTCACCCTTCACAGAAGGGCTGAGCGGGGGTGCTAGAATGGCGCGTCGGGTGACTGGCGTCACAGCGGAGCACCGCGAGGAAGCCCGACCTTGGCAAGCCGCACGCCTGGGCATGAAACTCACAGCCGAACACGGATGGAGGTCACATGCGGGCGCTACTCGGCGTATACGACAAGACAGGGATCACGGATTTCGCTGCCGCTCTGGTCGAGCTCGGGTTCGACCTGATGTCGACCGGCGGGACGTTCGCGGCAATTCAGGAGGCCGGCGTCGCCGTCGGGAAGGTGGAAGAGGCAACCGGCTTCCCGGAGATGCTGGATGGGCGGGTCAAGACCCTCCACCCGGTGATTCATGGCGGGATCCTCGCGCGGCGTGACTCGGCCGCCCACATGGAAACCCTGGCGGCCCACAAGATCGAGCCGATCGACCTCGTCTGCTGCAACCTCTACCCCTTCGAGGCGACCGTGAACCGGATCGGCTCCACATTCTCGGACGGGTTGGAGAACATCGATATCGGCGGACCGACGATGATCAGAGCGGCCGCCAAGAGCCACGCCGACGTCGTGGTCGTCGTTGACCCGGCCGACTACCCGGAGATCCTGCGAATGCTCGGCGAGGACGGAGGAGTAGGCAGCGAGGACCGCCTGCGGCTCGCCTGGAAGGCGTTTCAACACGTGGCCTCCTACGACGCCCAGGTCGCCGAGTGGCTCTGGCGCTCCTCTGCAGAGGACGGCGCTCCGCCGGAGCTGACCATTCCGATGGCCCGTTCGGCCTCCCTTCGCTACGGGGAGAACCCACACCAGCCGGCAGCCTTCTATGTCGACCGGTCACTGGCCGAGCAGGGTCTCGGCGGCATCGCGACGGCGAAGCAGCTTCACGGCAGGGAGATGTCCTACAACAACTTCCTCGACGCCGACGCAGCCTGGAACGCAGTCAACGATTTTGCCGGTCCGACCTGTGTCGTCGTCAAGCACACGAACCCCTGCGGGGTCTCGACCGATGAGGATCTCCTCGACGCCTACCGCAAGGCGGTGCGAGGTGATGCGACGAGCGCGTTCGGGGGTATCGTGGCTTTCAATCGGCGGGTGGATGCGGATCTGGCCCGGGAGATCCGCGAGTTCCGGAACCCAAACGACGGCTCGACCCGGATGTTCTACGAGATAGTGATCGCTCCCGGCTACACGGAGGAGGGGCTGCAGGTTCTCTCGGGAAAGTCGAAGGACCTCCGGATCCTCGAGGCGCAGCCACGCACGAAGGGTGGTCGCGCTTACCGACAGATCGGCCGCGGCTGGCTCGTCCAGGACGCGGACGACCTCGGCCCCGACGATATCGAGCTCCAGGTTGCGGGAAAACGCGCGCCGACCGAGCGGGAGCTGGCCGACCTCGAGTTCGCCTGGCGGTGCGTGAAGCACGTCAAGAGCAACGCTATAACGATCGCGAAGGACGGCCGCCTCCTCGGGATGGGGTCCGGTCAGCCCAACCGCGTGAAGAGCGTCGACATCGCGATGGAAAAGGCGGGCGACCAGATCGCGGGCGCGGCGCTGGCCAGCGACGCCTTCTTCCCCTTCTCCTGGGGGGACGCGGTCGAGAAGGCCTGCCGCGCAGGCGTCGCCGCGATCATCCATCCGGGCGGGAGCCTGCGTGACCAGGACTGCATCGACTGCTGCAATCAGTACGGCGTGGCACTGGTGTTCACGGGCACGCGGCACTTCCGGCACTGAGTCCGGAGGAAGCGGTTGGCGAACACGATCTGATCCCCCGGCCGGAGCCTATCCCTGCCGGCGGTTTGCGATGGCGGCGACGGTGCTGCGGCCGATCGTCCCCTCTTCGTCGTAGAGCATGCAGGTGGCGACGGCGATTCCGTCGGATGCGTGGTGTCCACCCGTTTCGAAGCCGATCCATTCTGTGGTCGGATAGCGGTGGAGGTAGAGGGTGATGTCGGTGTTGAGGTAGTGCAGTCCGTTGCTTCCCGAATTGGTGAGCGGGCTCGCCAGGTCGGCGGCAAGCGCGACGCGCTGGAGGGGCGTGAGCTCCTCACCTTCGACAAGTGGCCGGACCTCCCGGATCCAGCAGCGCTTCTGGCCGTAGGAGTCGAATCCGCCTTCGATCGTTCGCATGTCCCACATCGGCTTCCAATCGCCGCGTCCCTCCGGCGGCGGCGGCGCAGGTACGGTCTCCGGCCCGGGGGCATCCCAGGGAGGGGGCCCCCAGACGTCGCCGTCGGCGTTCTCGGACTCCTTGAGGAAGACCACGCTTGCCCGCCCGGCCGGCTTCCCGCCATTGACGAACTCCGTGTCGACGATCTTGATTCGCCGTGTCTCGCGGACGAGCGTCGATCTGAGGTGGACGGGCTCGAACACCGGCATGCGGTAGAGATCAACGGTGAGGCGTCCCACGCGCATCCCTTCGGCCCCCCACATCTGCTCGGCTTCACGCGCGAGGAGACCGGCGACAACGCGGCCGTGCAGCGTGGCAGGTCCCCAGGGGCCGCGGCATACGGGGTTCGGCTCGTACCCCTGGTCGGTGAGTCGGAAGAAGGGTTCGTCAGGCATAGCGGAGATGGTAACGCGCCGGCGGCGCCGGCGGAGGCGACCGGACGGCCGGGTGATTCTTTCGGGTAGGATTCTGGGATACCTACTCGAGCCAGGAGTGTCCAATGGCGCTGACATCAGACCTCATCGGAGAGACCGAAACCGGATCGGTGAAGTCCGGTCCGGAGCACTATGCGAGCGGCGTTTTCGCCGGGGCTCCAGACGTCTTCTCCACGCCGGCCCTCGGTGCTCTCGTAGAGGCGACTGCTGCCTCCTGGCTCGAGCGCCAGATCGAACCCGGCCAGATGACGGTCGGAACACAGATCGTGATAAACCACACGGGCGCCACGCCTCCAGGGCTGACAGTGACGGTGGAAACGAAGGTCGTGGCCATCGATGGCCGCCGCGTCGAATACGAGTGGACCGCGCGGGATGACGTGGAGCAGGTCGGTCACGGTACCCACTCGCGATTCGTGCTCGACAGAGGCCGGTTCATGGAGGGGATTGGAAAGAAGTCCGGTTAGGGTTAGGGTCGGGCACGAAATCCCCGTAACGCACTGACGCAGCTCAGTGGCGGTGCGGCTGCCCCGGGGCGACGGGCGCATTTTCCGCAACCGGGGTGCCGCTGCCGGCCTCCGTCACGCGGCAGCCTGGTCCCGGGGGCGTTCCGTACCGGGCCTGAGTACGGTCCGGCCGGCTACGCTACGGGCTTCTCGCGCGTGAAACCCAGCTGCTCCAGCGGGGGTATGGCGAGGATCTCAAAGGCGCCGTAGCCGACGTCGTCGCCACAGCGGAACTCGCAGGCTGTCTCCGTGAGGCCGTCGATCTTCGCGATCACACTCGGATCGGTCAGGTCGAGGACGAGGCCGTCCACCTGGTTGTCGCCTTTGTAGACGCCCTGCGCCCAGTCGCCTCCGTAGCCCACCGTGCTCATGTAGAACACGACACCGGGCTTCATCGAGACCTTCCACTCTTTGCCGTTCTCGTCGGTCATCGATAGCTGGCCCGTGCTTGCCCTTCGCGTCCCCGGAACGAATTGGAGGTCGTACTTCCAGCTCGCAGCCTGCAGCGCTTCAACATCCGAGCCCTGGGGATAGAAGATGCCCCCGGCGCCCTTGAGGAGCTGTCCCTTCCCGTCTTCGGTCACCGACCAGTGGAGGCAGTAGTCGTCGAACTGCATCGGTGCCCAGGTCCAGAGCCAGCCCGTGGCCATGATCGTCTGGTCGAGCCAGGCGTGATTGGCGTCGCGGGTCCCCGATCCGCGGATGCCCCAGGAGTGGTCTCGCTGCCCGACCCAGGTCTCGGGGGCGAACTCCACCGTCTTCCCGCCGGCGGTCACGGTACCGGTGTATCGCCCCATCTGTGTGAAGCGGAGGTAGTTCTGCGTCACGTGGTCACCGGTCTCCACGAAGTTCCGGGTCTCGAGGTGGGGTGCATGCCGCCCCTCGAACGTGAGGTCGGCCGACAGACCCCACTGATTGGGCTCGACGCTGATCCGCAGAGTCTTCAGTCCCTCAACCACCTGGACGGTGATGGGGCCGATCGCCGTGTTGAAACGGTCGCTGTTGAGGTGCGTCGAGCCGCGGACGATGTGCTCCTTGCCTTCGTGGACGAAGCCTATCGCGGCCTCCTTGAATCCACGGTTCGGGTAGACGGCCATTGTGACCATGAGGAAGGACTGGAGATCTTTGCTCACGGCACCGAAGTAGTAGCGCTCGAAGAAGTTGTGGTCGGATGTGAACACCCGCGCCAGAACGTCGGGCGTCTGGTGGATGAGATAGTCGTCGAGTGGGGTGAGCTTGTTGCTTGAAGACAAGGTGACTCCAATCCCGGCCCCGACGGGGCCGCTTGCGTGCGGATTATAGACACGGCGGCCATGTCGATTAGGCACTTTGTATCTGCTGCGAACGCGGGCGCGGTGCATGCGCTCGCCCGGAACCCGGGGGAGAACGAGCTCCACCAGGCGGTGAAAGAGGTGTCCGACTGTCTCGGCCCGGCGCTCGAGAGCTACTGACGACCGTCTCCCGGCCTCGCGTCGCCGGGGGCTTCAGCGCCGGCGACGGGCGCATCCAGAGGTCACACGTGACCGCGATGAACTCGGGCTTGACGACCGGTGTGCCAGCCCTGGTCGGACCTGAACGATGTCGAAGCGGTTAGACTCCTCCGGAGACCCGCCGGGTCAGAGGAGGACTGAATTGTACGAGACGCTGCTGACTGAGCGCCGGGGCGAGACGAATGGGATCCTCTGGATCACTCTCAATCGACCGGAGAAGCTCAACGCCCTGAACATGACGCTCTTCGCCGAGCTGCGCGATGCCTTCGAACAGGCACGGCTCGACCGCACGGTCCGCTGCGTGGTGATCACCGGCGCCGGGCGGGGCTTCTGCGCCGGCGCCGACTTCTCGGGCGGGCCGACGCCGCCCGGGCTGCTCTATCCGCCGCGCGAGACGGAGGCCGACCTCGAGGGGGCGCGCCTCTCCTTCCGCAACGAGTCCGAGACCTACATCGCGCTCAAGAGAGTCGACGTGCCGGTCATCGCTTCGGTCAATGGCGTCTGCGTCGGTGGGGGGTTGGACATGGTCTCCCACTGCGACATGGCCGTTGTCTCGAAGGCGGCTCGCTTCCAGGTTGCCTATGTTAAGCGTGGATTCTTCGCTGACCTGGGCGGCTTCCAGAGCCTGCCCCGCGTCCTCGGCTGGCGGAAGGCGATGGAGATGATGACGACGGGACGCTTCATGTCCGCCGAGGAGGCGCACGAGGCCGGTCTCAGCAACTATCTGGTCGAGCCTGAGGACCTCGAAGCGAAGACGATGGAGCTGGCCCTGGCAGTTGAGGCAGGTCCTTCGATCGCGCAGAAGGTCGGCAAGTTCCTCGCCTACCGAACGCAGACGATGGACTTCGAGTCCGCGCTCGAGTTCTCAGGCATCGCCCTCAACACGCCCAACCTGTCCGACGACGTCCGCGAAGGCCGGCTCTCCTTCGTCGAGAAGCGGGAGCCGAGATTCACGGGGCGCTGAGTATCGGAAACCAACAGGAGAACGAATCGAATGACCTCTGCCGTCCAGTTCGATCTGAGCGACAACATCGCCACGATCACTCTCAACCGGCCGGACAGCGCGAATGCGCTCAATCTCGAGCTCGCCCGGGGCTTGATGGATGCGGCGAACCGCTGCAGCGAGGATGTGGCCGTCCGCGCCGCAGTCGTGACCGGTACCGGCCGGTTCTTCTGTGCCGGCGGTGACCTCAAAGCGTTCGCCGAGGCCGGTGAGGAGCTGGGGGCGCACCTGAAGGAAGTCACGACGTACCTGCACGCGGCGGTATCGCGGCTCACGAGGATGGACGCTCCGGTGATCGCTGGGGTCAACGGCGTCGCCGCCGGTGCGGGGATGAGCCTGGCCTGCGCCTGCGACTTCGTTCTCGCCGCCGAATCGGCACGTTTCACGATGGCTTACACGCGGGCGGGCCTGACGCCCGACGGGTCGTCCACCTACTTCTTGCCGCGGATCGTCGGCTTGAAGCGTGCCCTCGATCTGGCGCTGACCAACCGGATGCTGAGCGCTGCCGAGGCGGAGCAGCTGGGAATAGTAACGCGCGTGGTCCCCGACGGGACGGCCCTTGATGAGGCGACGGCTCTGGCAAAACAACTCGCCGGCGGAGCCATCGGCGCCTTCGGGCGCACCAAACGGCTCATGCACTCGGGCTTGACGGCAACGTTGGAGTCGCAGATGGAGGAGGAGACGCAGTCCATCGCCGCCTCTGCGATGTCGGCGGAGGGCCGGGAGGGGATAGCGGCGTTTCTGGAGAAACGCGATCCGCAGTTCCGGCGGTAGTGACCGCCGGCGGGTGGTGGCTCAGCGGGAAGTACGACACCCGGTCTCGCAGGCAACGGAGGAATGGATGACAGAGAGCGAAATCGACACGAGCGGCTGGAAGAAGACGCCCGACGGGATCGCCATCCCGCCACCGTCGCCGGACGACGTCCTCTACGAGGTACGCGAGGGCGTCGCCTGGATAACACTGAACAGGCCCATCGTCCTCAATGCCCTGAACAAGAACGTCCAGCGGCTCCTCCTCGCGGCCGTCGAGCGCGCGGAGGTCGCCGCGGACGCGAAGGTGGTCGTGCTCATCGGCGCCGGCCGGGCGTTCAGCGCCGGCGGCGACATGTGGGCGGGCCTCTACCCGGACGACGAGCCGGCCCCCGGCGGCCCGGAGGTACAGCGTCGCATCTGGGGCCTGTCCAAGCCGGTGGTGGCGGCGGTTCGCGGGCACGCAGTGGGCCAGGGCTGCGAGCTGGCTGGGTCCTGCGATATCACAATCGCCTCCGAGACCGCCCGCTTCGGCGAGATCCAGATCCGCCACGGTTTCCCGCCGCCGATGCTGATCTCCCCCTACCAGGTGGGGATGAAGCAGGCGAAGGAGTTGATGTTGTTGGGTGAGGTGTACGACGCCCACGATGCCGTCCGGCTGGGGCTCGCGAACAGGGTTGTTTCCGATGAGGAACTCGAGAAGGAAGCGGAGGCAGTGGCGAAGAAACTCGCCGCCCTCCCGCAGAACGTTGTGCGCCTCAACAAGGCGCTCGTGAACCGCGTCTATGGCCTCGCCGGCATCGAGGCCGGCCTCGACTGGCGCGAAGACGAAGGCCTGCGCGAGCTCGCCTCCTCGCGCGACGAGACGGCCGCCGAACGCCACCGCCTGCGCCAGGAGCAGGGCTGGGCGGCGTTCAAGGCCGAGCGCGATCAGGGGTACGAATCGGATTAACGGCGGATTGGGGTTGCGCACGAACCGGGTCCGAGCCGCCGGCTATTGCCGGCGGACACACGATTTTCCGGAGCCCGCGGCCACCACGGTAGCGAGTGCGGGAGCCGCGCCCGCTACCCCAGATAGCCCGTCCCCCGCCGCCCTCCCTTCGGGTC
>CAZHMF010000040.1:0-18807 GCA_964533605.1 uncultured Anaerolineaceae bacterium | reverse complement strand
CGACCCCATCTCCGACATCATGCCCTTCGTTATCGAGTCGGACGGACGGCGCGAGCGCGCCTACGACATCTACTCCCTGCTCCTCAAGGAGAGGATCGTATTCCTCGGTACACCGATCGACGCGATGGTCGCGAACATCATCATTGCTCAGATGCTCTACCTGGCGCGTGAGGATGAAGAGAAAGACATCATGATGTACATCAACTCCCCCGGAGGGAGTGTCACCGCCGGCCTCGCGATCTACGACACCATGAACCTGATTCAGCCGGCCATATCGACGGTCTGCATCGGCATGAGCGCCAGCATGGGGACCGTTCTGCTGACGGCCGGCGAGAAGGGGAAGCGCTACGCCCTGCCCCACTCAACCGTTCATCTCCACCAGGTGATGGGAGGCGCACAGGGCCAGGCGCGCGACATCGAGATCCAGGCCAAGGAGACGCTTCGCCTCCAAACCGTCCTCCGGAAGATCATCACGGAGTCGACCGGACAGCCGATGGACCGGATCGAGCACGACACCGACCGCGACTTCTGGCTCGATCCCCACCAGGCGAAGGAGTACGGCCTGATCGACGACATCCTCGATTCCCCACCGCGTGGCGACGGCGAAGAGAAGAAGTAGCGCAAGCCGCACCCCCTCTGAACGCGGCGGTTCAGGGCGCGGGCTGCCCGTAACTCGATCCTCTCGGATCGTGCCCCGAGCCGGGGTTGTCAGCCGGCCGGTTCCAGCCGGCTCGTTCCTGCGTAATCCCGGAGCACTTCCGGCACATCGACGCTCCCGTCCTCCCGCTGGTAGTTCTCCAGCACCGCCGCCAGCGTGCGAGGCAGCGCGAGCCCGGACCCGTTGAGCGTGTGGGGGAAGCGCGTGCCGCTGTCGGCATCCGGCCGGTAGCGGATGTTGGAGCGGCGGGCCTGGAACTCGAGACAGTTGGAGACCGAGCTGACCTCCAGCCACTCCTCGGCACCGGGCGCCCAGATCTCGATGTCGTAGGTGGCCGTCGCGTTGAAGCCGACGTCGCCCGAGCAGAGCTGGACCACCCGGTAGGGAAGACCGAGGGCATCGGGGATGGACCGGGCCCGGGCGACGAGAAACTCGAGCTCTTCACCGCTCGCATCCGGCTCACAGAAGCTGAAGAGCTCCACCTTCTCGAACTGATGGCCTCGCTTGATCCCTCTGGTATCCCGTCCGGCGCTCATCTTCTCCCTCCGAAAGCAGGGTGTGTGCGCGACCAGACGCAGAGGAAGAGTGCCCGGCGAAATGATCTCGTCCCGGTAGAGGTTGACGAACGGCACCTCGGCCGTGGGGATGAAGTAGTAGTCCTCCTCTGCGTCCCGGTAGAGGTTGTCTCGGAACTTCGGCAGCTGCCCCGAAGCGAAGAGCGACGCCTCGCTCAGCATGAGCGGCAGATAGTGCTCCTTGAATCCGGCCTTCGAGTGAGTGTCGAGCATGAACTGGATCAGGGCGCGTTGAAGTCTCGCAACTGCGCCGCGCAACACGTAGAACCGCGAGCCCGACATCTTCACTCCGCGTTCGAGATCAAGACCGTCCAGGCCCGCGCCCACATCCCAGTGAGGCCGGGGCTGGAACCCGAACCGCCGTTGCTCACCGACCTCTTCGACAACGACGTTCGACTGCCCATCCGGGCCGGGCGGGACGGAGGCGTCGAGCGCGTTCGGGACCTCGAGAATGACCCGGTTCAGCTCTGCCTCGACCGTTCCCAGCGTCTCTTCGAGCTTCGAGAGATTGTCCCCGAGAGCCCTCATTGCGACGATCCGAGTCTCCTTCTCGGCCGGATCCTTCGTCTGTCCGATGACCTTGCTGGCGGCGTTTCGTTCGGCTCTCATCCCCTCCACTTCCTGGAGCAGCGCGCGCCGTGATTGGTCGAGCTCGAGGATGCGGTCGATCGGAGCCTGGGAGTTGCGGAGGAGGAGGTCGCGACGCACCCGGTCGGTATTCTCGCGGATGTATTGAACGCTGAGCATGGGGCTAGTCTCCGGCCGCAGCGGCGGCGATTGCCCGGACACCAAGAAGCCTCACGTCCTCGGCGACGGGCACGAGCGTACCATCGGCCCGGGGCAGGGAGAACGGCCCGTTCAGCTCGGCCGCCGTGGCCCAGTAGTGGGAGCCTGCCGGAACCGCCTCCTCGAAGTCCACCGGGTCGAGAGCGCGGGTGAAGTAGACATGATCGATGTGCTGGTGCAGTGGCTGGTCGGTGCGAACGATGTCCTCGATGAGGATGACTGCCGGTGGAGGCAGCACGCGGGGAGAGTCGACGTCGAGGAGGTCCGGCGGCGTGATGACCGCGACGCTCAGGCCCGACTCCTCCAGCGCCTCCCGGATTGCAGCCTCCACCGGGTCTTCGTTTGCCTCGCAGTGCCCGCCCGGCGGCAGCCACATCGAGAGCTTGTCATGCCAGATCAGGAGGGTCCGTTCTTCCGCGGTGATGTAGGTCGTAGCCGTGAAGTGTCGCTCCAGGGCTCTTCCCCCGCCGCTAGTCGATCCGTCGCATCTGGGGAAAGAGAATGACATCCCGCAGCGACTGCTGGCCCGTGAGGACCATCACGAGCCGGTCGATACCGAGCCCGAGCCCGCCTGCGGGCGGCATCCCGTGCTCGAGCGCAAAGAGGAAGTCCTCGTCCATGAGTTCTGCTTCGTCGTCGCCCTCCCTCAAGAGTGCGAGCTGGTCCTCGAGCCGCTGCCGCTGGTCGACGGGATCGTTCAGTTCGCTGTAGGCGTTGCCCACCTCCATGCCGCCGATGAACGGTTCGAAGCGCTCGACGAACCGGGGGTTGTCCCTCTTCCTCTTCGCCAGCGGGGAAAGCTCGACCGGATAGTCGAGCAGGAATGCAGGCTGGATGAGGTTGGGCTCAACGTAATGGGACATGGCTTCGTCGCAGAGCTTTCCGTAGCCGGCATTGGGGGGCACCTCCACCCCACGCCTGTCTAGCTCTGCCCGAAGGCTCTCGCGATCCTCGAATCGCTCCAGATCCATATCCCCGAACTTCCGCAGACCCTCGATGAACGACAGTCTCTGCCAGGGCGGCGACAGATCGATCTCGTGTCCCCGGAACTCAACCTTCGCAGTCCCGAGCACCTCGCGGGAGACGGTCGACACGAGTGTTTCGACCATCTCCGCGACATCGTTGTAGTCGGCGTAGGCCTGGTAGGACTCGAGCATTGTGAATTCGGGGTTGTACTTGAACCCGAAGCCCTCGTTTCTGAATATCCTGCCGAGCTCGTAGACGCGGTCGAATCCACCAACGACGAGCTTCTTCAGGTGCAATTCGAGGCTGATGCGGAGGAAGCGGTCTTCGTCGAGCTCGTTGTGATGGGTCACGAAGGGCCGGGCGGCGGCACCGCCGGCCGACTCCTGGAGGACGGGCGTCTCAACCTCGAGAAAGCCCCGTTCGTCCATGAACTTCCTGATCGCGGCCACGAGCCGGCTTCGCGTCTCGAAGCGCTCACGCGAGTCTTCGTTCGCCAGCAGATCGAGGTAGCGGCGTCGCTGCCGGAGCTCCACGTCGGCAAGCCCGTGGTACTTCTCGGGCGGCGCGTGCAGGGCCTTCGCAAGCATGGTCCATCGGTCCGCTGCCACGGTCGGTTCACCGGTCCTGGTGAGCATGGGCTGCCCGTGGACGCCGATGAAGTCGCCCAGGTCGACCAACCGGAGAGCGTCGTAGCTCTCGGGACCGACGACGTTGCGGCGGAGCAGGACCTGGAGCCGTCCGCTCCCGTCCCGGAGATCCATGAAGGTGGCTCGTCCCATGTCCCGCCGGGCGACCACACGTCCGGCCACGGCGACCGGTTCCAGAGCTGCGGCCGCCTCGTCCGAGCCGGCCTCTTCGATGAGGTCTCTCACCTGCCGGGCTTCGTGCGTCCTCTCGCTCCGCGCCGGATAAGGGTCGATCCCAAGCGCCCGCAGCTGGTTGATCTTCTCCTGCCGTTGTGCCCGCAGGTCCTCCATCACAAGCAAATCGCCGCGGCGACCGAGCCGGACCGGCGGCTCAGTCGATGCGCACGATCTTCACCTTCACCACGCCCTTCGGAACACGGACGTCGACGGAGTCGCCGACCTTGTGGCCGAGGAGCGCCAGGCCCATCGGAGACTCGTTTGAGATCCTCCCACTCCCGGCGTTGGCCTCGGGTGCGCCGACGATCTGGAAGTGCAGGCTCCGCCCCTCCTGCTCTATCTCGACGCCGCTGCCAATGATGACCCGGGATGCCTTGTGGGCAGTATCTTCGTCGATCGAGACGGCCCGGCGGAGGATGTCCTCGAGCTCGAGAATCCGGCCCCGGATCATGCCCTGCTCGTTCTTTGCGTCATCGTACTCGGCATCGTTCTGGCTTGTCCCGAGCTCCTGAGCCTTGTGGATGCGGGCGGCGACGTCGCGCTGACGAGCATGGAGCTCAGTCAGCTCACCCTCGATCTTCGCTCGGCCGTCGGCGGTAAGGGGTACAGGTTTATCGGGCATGTCAAGAACCTGAAGGCCGCAGGATAGCTAAAAAAAGAACTGAGGCGGTCGACCCTCAGTGAGCCGGAGTATAACGGTCAGAAACGGCGCACGGCAAACAGAACCAACTCCCTTCGCGCTTTGAGACACGGGGTACGGCCATCACTTCCCGCCGGGAAAGCCTCTCTGCCACCCATCGGCTCCACGTATGAGGCTCGACTGCCGGTTGATCTCACCAGAATGGTAGAAATCATGCCGCTGGTGTTGGACGGGCGGACATTCCAGTCGACCGGGCGGACCGCCGCCAGATTCTGACGAAGAGCATGCCAGCGGTCCGCCCGGTAGGCGGCCTCGAGGTTCTCGGCAAGCCATTCGATCCGATTGCGTCCCACACTGCAATGCTAGCGGGCGCGGTCACAGTGCGAAGGCGAGAGGTTCAGAGCGATGCGGTTGAGGTTGTGTTCAGCCCCGCCGCCCGGATAATCAGCTTCGAGAATCCGGCGGTTTCAGTCCCGCCGGCACCAGGGGCAAGCGCAATGATCAGCCCGTCGCGACGCCGGGGTCGCCGCGGCACCATGAGCTTCGAGCCGCGTCGAAACCGCGGGTTCGCTCTGGTGCCCGTGGTCCTGCTGGCGATCGTCGTCGTCGTCGGGGGGTACCTGGTCTACAGCTGGTTCTTCGGCGGCGGGTGCAGCGACCAGTACTGTGCCTCAGACCGCCACATCGCTGCGCCCCCGGGCTACGTCATCCTGAGCGAGATCTTCATCCGTCGCGAGGGAGCTCCGGACCCCCCCGAAGGGATGATCATGGAGGTCTCCCTCGAGCTCAATCAGGCCACCCTCGACAGCCGGAATCTGAGTATCTACCGCTACGTCGAGGACACCCGCGCCTGGGAACCGGCCGCGGCTGGTGTCCTCGACCCGCAGGGGAGGGCAGTCACCGCGGCCCTCCAGGACGCGCCGGACATCCTGGCCGTGCTGAGGCGCGAATCGGCGGCCGGGCACGTGGTCGGTTATGTGCCTCACGACGCCACTCTGCATCCAGATGCTGCCGGCCGCCTCACGATCCTCCACACGCAAGACTTCCGGCCGACGGCCGACGGGAGCATTGAGGGCTCCCCGAGCGCAGTCGCCCTCGAGCCCGGCACTGCCTGGTACCCGAGCCTCTGGGCGGACGCGGAGAACGGCGCGAACGTCTTTGTCGAGGCTGCGCTCGCAAGCGCCACGAGCCGTTCCAATCATGTCCGGATGATCCAGCAGCTCGTCACGGACCTCGGCCTTCAGGGGATCGATATCGCCTACTTCGACCTCCCGGCCACCTCGCGCGACTCCTTCACGCTCTTTGCAGCCGAGATCTCCCAATCACTCCACGGGTCCGGAAAGATCCTCACTCTCACGCTCCCCTGTCCCCTGCTGGTGCAGGAGCGCATCGACGACGGAGCCTATGACTGGGCGGAGCTGGGCAAGCTGGCCGACGTAATCCAGATGGCACCCTGTCGGGACCAGAGTGTGTACCGGCGGGACCTGCCGCTGATCCTCGAGCATCTGACGTCCCTGATTGAGCCGAGCAAGCTGGTGCTGACGGTGACCCCGTATGCGTCGGAGAAGTCCATCGATGGGATCCGGACCATGAGTGTTGCGGACGCGATGACGACGGCGCTCGCGATGGAAGTGGCGACCCCCGACCCGGTCATCACGAACAGCAACGTCAACATCGTGGGGATCAACATCGATCGCACGGAAAACCTGACCGGGGTCACCTGGGATCCCTCCTCGGCAACCGTTGCCTTTACATATAAACTCAACGGGGGACGCACCGTCTGGATCGAGAACGTGTTCAGCGTCGGGTTCAAACTCGAGTTCGTGAGCCAGTACGGTCTTGGGGGCGTAGGCATCGAGGACGCGAGCAACAACGTATACCTCGGGGACATCTGGCCTGCGCTGATCCCCTTCATCACCAGCGGCCAGCCGGTCCTCGCTCAGCCAAACGGCGCCGATCTCATCCCTCGCTGGAGTATCAGCCGCGGCGAACTCGAAGAGGGGGCACCGGGGCGGGGCGTCGTCAAGTGGCTGACGCCTGCCGAGCCGGGGACCTACACGATCACTCTCATCCTCTCCGACGGTGTAGCCCAGTTCGAGAACGAGCTCTCCGTGGAGGTCGCAGCCCCCGACCAGCCCACCGACGGCACATCCGGTCAGGACGGCTGATGGCCGGCCGAACACTACGTGTCGCCGGCGGCAGCGCCCGCGGGGTCCCGCTAACGGCTCCCCGCGGCCTCCGTCTGCGGCCGACCACGGGGCAGGTTCGGGAAGCCATCTTCAATATCCTGGGGGCCTCGATCGCAGAGGCGAAGGTGCTGGACCTCTACGCGGGAACGGGCTCCCTGGGGATTGAGGCGCTGAGCCGCGGCGCGGTATCCGCGGTCTTCGTCGATCGCGAAGGGTCTGCGGCCAGTGCGATCCTCGAGAATCTCTCGCGGGCCGGGTTGGCAACCCGCGGGAGAGTTCTCCGGGGACGGTTACCGGGAGCCTGCGCCTCGCTGAAGCAGAGCTTCAACATCGTGCTGATGGACCCGCCCTACGGCGACCCCGGTGCCGAGGAGACTCTGCTTGCGACCGTAAACTGCCTGGAGCCGGGCGGCACAGTCGTGTTTGAACACGCCAGCCGGTACAATTCGCCCCAACATCCGGCGGGGTTGCGGCTGGTCGAAACGCGAACCTACGGCGACACCAGTGTCGCCTTCTATTCGTATGAGGAGGGGACATGAGGATTGCAGTCTTCCCAGGTGGATTTGACCCGATTACGTTCGGACACCTCGATCTCGTAAACAGAATGACCCATCTGTTTGACCGCGTGATCATCGCCATCGTTCGGGGGCGCGACAAAGGATCGCTTTTCAGCTGGGAGGAGCGCGTTGAATTGTGCCGCGAGGCCGTGGCCGAACTCGAGACAGTTGAGGTTGAAGGATTCAATGAGCTGACAGTGACCTACGCGCAGCGCCGGGGAGCGGTCGCGCTCGTGCGCGGTATTCGAGCCGTGAGCGACTTCGAGGCAGAGTTCGACATGGCGCTGATGAACCGCAAGATGGCGCCGGAGCTCGAATCGGTGTACCTGATGGCCAATCAGGACTTCCTGTATGTGAGCGCCAGCCGGATCCGGGAGGTAGCGCGGCTCGGCTACGATGTCTCCGACATGGTGCCGGAACACGTTGCGCGTGCCCTGGTGGAGAAGTTAGCCCTCGCCGACTGATTCGGCGGCCGGGCCCGGAAGGGCGACCCGTGGAAATCCTCGACCTCATCGATTCCCTCGAAGAGCTCGCCGTTCAGTCTCGGCGACTTCCGGTTGGTGGCAACCTGGTCATCGATCGCAAGCGAATTCTCGACCTCATCGATCAGCTGCGGCTTGCGATCCCCCCCGATATCCGCCAGGCGACCCAGATCCTCGAAGCGCGGGAGGAGATCATCCGCGACGCCCACGGCCGCAGCCGGGAGGTTATCGAAGACGCCGAGCGCGAGCGGGCACGCAAGCTCGACGAATCCGACATCCTTCGCGTCGCTCAGGATCGCAGTCAGAAGATGCTGGTCGATGCCGAACAGCGGGCACAGCAGATGGTGTCGGAGGCGGAGGCGACCGCGAATCAACATCTCTCCCTGGCGGACGAAGCAGCGACCAAACAGCTCGAGGACGCGGACAGATACGCCCTCGAGGTGCTGACTCGCCTCGATGCCCAACTCAAGGCATTTCTTGAATCCATTCGCACCAGCATTGAGAGTCTTCAGGAACGCCGGTAACGACAACGCTGTAGATCTGCAGCTCCCGGCTGTGGCAGAATTACCGGACCTGGTTACTACAGAGGTCGCAATGGCTAGATTCTCAAAGCTTGCGCGCAAAGAGGCGCCTCAGCCGGCCCGCCAATCCGGACGGCTTAGCGCTCGAATGCGTCAGTACGAAGACTACGTGAAGAGTCTCAAGAGCGGTGAAGTCGGAAAGCTTGTGCCCGAGTCGGGTGAAACACCGCGCGGGCTCGCACTTCGCGTTAGCCGCGCCGCTAAGCGCGCCAATTCGAAGATCACAACGTGGGTCGTCGACGGCAACGTGTACTTCGAGGCCCGCTAGCAGACCTTCGGAGGACGATGGATCCCGGACGAGCGCACCGTCCCCACCCGCGACGGTGCTGCTCCCTATGGGCAGCGGGCCTGAGCCGAAATCCCACCAATTCAGTTGGGCAGGTGATCCGTGCGCAGGATCTGCGCCGGATCCGCCGTCGGGCCCGCCCATATTCAAACGGCCGCCCCTCGCCGACGGGTACGGACACCTGAAAGACGGGCCATCGGAGCGGCGGCCCGCCCATCGTGCGCGGGACCGGGGCACCCTCGAGAAGGCGCCCTGAAGCGCTATATTCCACCCCGACAAGGAGCACCAGATGCAAGAGCTGGAGAAGGTCCCATACCTGCTGTACGAGAAGGAGGAGAACGGGATCCTCTGGATCAAGTTCAATCGGCCGGAAAAGCTCAACGCCGCCGTCGGCGGCACCGAACGTACCGGAACGCTCGCGAAAGTGGGCGAGTATATGCGCGCCGGAGACGACGACCCGGACGTGAAGGTCATCGTCCTGACCGGCGTTGGCCGTGGCTTCTGCGCGGGCGTCGACGTGAGCGGCTCCGACGTCGGAGCGTTCGAGCCGAACGACAACTTCCTCGGAAACGCACCCTACGAGGCGGGCGGCGGGGATGCCTCGCGGCAGCGCTTCTATTACGGCATCACCAAGCTCATGAAGGACCTCTCGTTCATCCGCAAGCCCACCATTGCGATGGTGAACGGCGTCGCGGCCGGTTTCGGCATGGGGATGGCCTTGCAGTGCGACATCCGCTACGGCTGTGAGCACAGCCGCTTCATCTCCTACCAGCAGGTCGGCCAGATCATCGAGAACGGCGGCGCCTACTATCTCCCCCGCCTGGCAGGCCTCGGCAGGGCGCTGGAGTTCTCCTTCACAGGCCGTCTCGACGCTCAGACCGCCGCGGAGTGGGGGGTCCTGAACAGGCTGGTGCCGGCGGACGAACTGGAAGAGACGGTACGGGACCTCTGCAGCCGGATCATGCGCACCCCGCCGCTCGTAACATGGATCAACAAGCGCGTCATCCGCGCTGCCATGGACAGCACGCTGGAGACGACGGCCGTCCTCACTTCGAACGCGTCCGGCATCCTCCAGGGGTCAGAGGATGCCAACGAAGCGCGGGCTGCACTGCGGGACCGCCGCGAACCTAACTTCGAGGGCCGTTAAGGGTCCGGAACAGAATAACTACCGGGAATTAGGAAGAGCGCCGTCGCACCCTCAGAGGGGACACCCCCGATCGCTTGCGGGGCAGCGGCCGCCCGTCGGCGCGGCCTGCTGGTCTAGACGACGATGTTCACGAGACGCCCTGGCACGTAGATGACCCGCCGTGGCTCGGCCCCTGCGAGCGCTGCCGTCACTCTCTCGAGCGTCAGCGCCGCTGCCCGGACGTCGTCCTCCGGCGCCTCCGCACTGACCGTCAGCCGGTCACGCACCTTGCCGTTGACCTGGACGGCGATCTCCACCTCCTCATCGCGTGCCAGCGCGGCGTCAGCTTCCGGCCAGCGCTGCTGGTGGACGCTGTACTCGCCCCCGCGGCGCTCCCACAGCTCCTCCGCCATATGAGGGGCAAGCGGCGCCAGCATCAGCAGCGCGCTCTCGATTGCCTCGTCCCAGGCGTGCCGGTCGGCCGAGCCCGACTCGCGGACTTTCTGGAGCGCATTGGTGAGCTCCATGAGACGCGAGATCATCGTGTTGAAGCGGAATCCTTCGATGTCCGCCGTCACACGTTGGATGGTCTTGTGGGTGAGACGCCGGAGCGTCTGCGTCTCCCCGTCGCTCTCGGCCGCCACGAGCTCAGGGGGCTCGAGCACGACCGACCAGAGCCGCGTTAGCCAGCGAACGATGCCGGCCATCCCCGTCGGATTGTACGGTCCGCCCTGGTCCCAGGGTCCCACGAACATCAGCTGGCAGCGGAATGCGTCGGCACCGTAGCGCGCAACCTGCTCATCCGGCGCCACCACGTTGCCGCGGCTCTTCGACATCCTGCTGCCGTCGGGGCCGAGAATGACTCCCTGGTTGAAGAGCCTCAACATCGGCTCATCGCCCTGGACGATGCCGAGGTCGCGTGCCGCTTTCCAGAAGAACCGCGTGAACAGCAGATGCATCACGGCATGCTCCGCGCCGCCCGTGTACTGATCGACCGGCAGCCAGTAGGAGCCCGCCTCCTCACCAAAAGGACCGGCGTCGTTGTTCGGGTCGACGAATCGCATCTGGTACCAGCTGGAGCAGATGAAGGTGTCCAGCGTGTCCGTTTCCCGACGGGCCGCCTTTCCGCAGTCGGGACAGGGCACGTTGGTCCACGAATCGAGCCTCGACAGGGGCGACACGCCGTCGGATGTGAACTGCACCTCCTCGGGAAGGAGGACCGGCAGCTCATCCTCAGGGACCGGCACGATTCCGCAGCTTTCGCAATGGACGACCGGGATCGGCGCCCCCCAGAAGCGCTGCCGGGAGATCAACCAGTCCCGCAAACGGTAGTTCACCGCGCTTTCGCCGAATCCGCCCTCTTCGGCATGCCGCGTCATTCTTCCGATGGCCTCACCTGCGGGCGTGCCGTCGAATGGGCCGGAATTGATCATCTCCGTTCCTTCGATGTATGCCGCCTCGAGTGGCTTCGTTGCGTCGACGTCCGGCGAATCGAAGACGGGAATCACTTCGAGGTCGTACCTGCGCGCGAATTCAAAGTCCCGTTCGTCGTGCGCGGGAACGGCCATGATCGCCCCCGACCCGTAGGTTATGAGCACGTAGTCCGCGATCCAGATGGGGATGCGCGCCCCGTTATACGGGTTGATCGCGTAGGCCCCCGTGAAGACTCCCGTCTTCTCGCGCTCGGTCGATTGGCGCTCGATCTCAGACGCGCGGGCCGTCTGCTCGACGTATTCCCGGACCGAGCCGTTCTGCTCCGGCGTCGTAATGCGATCGACCAGAGGATGCTCCGGTGCAAGCACCATGAAGGTCGCACCGTAGGTCGTATCGGGACGGGTGGTAAACACCCGCAGCGGCTCGCCGACACCCTCGACATCGACCCGGAAGTCCAGATGGGCGCCTTCGGAGCGACCGATCCAGTTTGTCTGGCGGGTCTTGATGGGATCCGGCCAGTCGATCCCGTCGAAGCGAAGCAGCTCTTCGGCGTACTCGGTGATCCTGAAGAACCACTGGGTCAGAAAGCGGCGCGCAACGGCGCTGTCGCAGCGCTCACAGGAGCCGTCCACCACCTGCTCGTTGGCCAGGACCGTCAGGCAGCCCGGGCACCAGTTGGCCTGGGCCGCGGCGCGGTAGGCAAGACCCTTCCTCAGGAACTGGAGAAACCACCATTGCGACCAGCGGTAGTAGGACGGATCGCTCGTCGCGAGCTCCCGGTCCCAGTCGAAGCTGGCGCCCATCATCCGAAGCTGTCCCCGCATGCGTTCGATGTTCGAGTAGGTCCACTCGCGGGGATCCACGCCGCGCTGGATGGCGGCGTTCTCCGCCGGGAGTCCGAAGCTGTCGAAGCCCATCGGGAACAGGACGTTGTAGCCCAGCATCCGCCGGTAGCGGGCCGCGGCGTCACTCGGAGCCATCGCATACCAGTGGCCGGTGTGAAGGTCGCCGGAGGGGTAAGGATACATGGTCAGGGCGTACCACTTCGGGCGCGGGTCGCCGTCCCTGGCAGCGTGGAGCCCGTCGCTCTCCCAGCGCTCCTGCCACTTTGTCTCGAATTCGCGCGGTTCGTACCGATCAGCCATGACGGCTCACCTCTTGCCTCTCGTGTTCAGGGAAAAAGGGTTGAATGGCAGTTGGCGCCCCGCCGGCTCAGCAGCCGGGGGGCAGCGTAAGTGCGAGTGCGAGCGCGAACGGCCGAAGAACCGGACTCATGCAGATGCTGGGCGGGGCGCTCTCGTTCCGTGCCATGGATGAATGCTACCGCGACGTCAAACCGGCTGTCACGACGAAGTGCCGGCTCGGTCCCCGTAGTGGGCGACGAAGAGGGTCTCGAAATCACGCTCGGCCGAGCACTGGCGGCAGGTGATGAACCAGGTCCACATCGAATCCGGCCTCCTGCCGTAGCGGGCGACCGCCTCCTCCTCGGTCTCCTCGAAGCGCCGCTTCAGGTCCCCGTAGGCGGCAGGCACCAGCCTCGAATAGGCGAAGCCCCCCGGACGAACCAGCCCCGGCGATCCAGGGCCGCCCTCGGGCCCCTCGACCTCCACGAGGACCGGCCGCCGGAAGCGTCCCTGCCCGACCAGCATCATGGCGCCATCAGGAATGGTCAGCCCTTTCTTCCGGCTCTTCTCACCAACCTGCCGGAGCATCCGCTGGTAGCCCAGCGGCACGCCGAGGATCGCCGCGACGGACATCGGCAGGAACGTGATGTCGGTCCAGTCGCTCTCGACCTCGTGCCAGTCCACCGGGTCCAGATCGACACAGTCGCAGGTGGGGTCCGCCGGCTGCGACTGACGTTCGTGATCGGAGTCCGGGGACACGGCTGGCTCATCCACGGTCGGATGGTCCACGACGGGCTCATTGCGCCGGTCCACCGGAACGCGCTTGCGGGCCATGATCAGAGAATACCTCGCAGCTGGTCACAGATGCAGGAAACCTGCGGTCAGGAGCGCGTGTTCAGCCCGGAGCGAACGACGTCAACCAGTTCCGGGTGCGCCTCCAGTGTCGCACGCGAGATCATGAGGATCGGTTCGTAGCGCCCCTGGGAGTCGTGCCGCATCTCCACCCAGACCCTGCCGGTCGCCCTGACGGCTGCCTCCTCGAGATCCGGCGTTCGTTCCTTCTTCAGTGTCTCGGCCAGGAAGTCCAGCGCCGGCCCATTCATGAGAACCGCAATCTCGGTTCCCGGCCCCATATGGCGCCGAACAAGAAAGTCGACCTGGACTGCCCCTGTGAGCTCGTCGGCCGAAGCCGGCCCTTCGCACAACAGCTCCGCCTGATCCAGCGCCTCTGTCACGCTCACCCCCATCGCCGTGGCTATCGTCCACGGACTGCATGCCCATCCTAGCGCCCGGCGGACTGTCGCCAAACTGCACTTGCGAGCAGAATCGGAGGTCGGGCCCACGCCCTTCGACCACTCGTTGACGGAGTCTCCCGATGAAGCTTGACGACCTCCGTGGCCAGACCGTCGCCTTCGCCGCCTCCGGCGGCCTCGACAGTTGCACGATTACCCGCTGGCTGGCGGACGAAAGTGTGCGGGTGGTCTGCTTCACCGCCGACATCGCCCAGCCCGACGAGTCCGATTTCGATGAGATCGGCCGCCGGATGATGGCCTGCGGCGCCGTCGATTATGTGCGCATCCCGCTTCGCGAGCAGATAGCTGAGGCGGGCCTGTCGCTGATTCGCGCACAGGCCTGCTATGAGGGCCGTTACTGGAACACCACCGGGATCGGAAGGCATGTCATCGTCGCCGGCCTCGTTCCGGAGATGCGGGCGCGCGGGATCTATGTGCTCAGCCACGGGGCCACCGGCCGGGGAAACGACCAGGTCCGCTTCCAGCTGGCCACAAACATGCTGGCTCCCGACATGGAGGTCTACGCTCCCTGGCGAGACGAGGCCTTCCTCTCCCGATTCGGCGGGCGGGCCGAAATGATCGAGTACTGCCGGCAGAGGGAGCTCCCGATCCGGGCAACTCTCGATGCCCCTTATTCCACGGATGCGAATCTCCTCGGCCTCACACACGAGGCAGGGAGGCTGGAGTCGCTGGAGACGCCGCCGGAGTTCGTCGAGCCGGAGATGGGCCGCACCGTCGCCGCCGCCCCCGAGACGGCTGAACCATTCACGGTCCGCTTCGTCGCCGGCACCCCCGTCGCGATCAACGGCCGCAAGGTCACCCCCCTCGAAGCGATCGAGGAGGCCAACCGGGTCGGCGGCCGCCACGCCGTCGGTATCGGCTACCACCTCGTCGAGAATCGCTTCGTCGGGATCAAGTCCCGCGGCGTCTACGAAGCCCCCGGGATGGAGCTTCTCGGAACGGCCTACGGCTTCCTCCTGGAGCTCATCCTGGACCGCCGCGCGCGCCGCCTCTTTGACCAGATCTCGGAGTTCGTCGGGCAACAGATCTATGAAGGCTATGGATTCGACCTCGCCACCGAGATGGCCCGGGCGGCGCTTGAACCAATCGACCGGATCGCCACCGGCACCATCGCCGTGAACCTCCACAAAGGAAAGGCGGGATTCGCGTCGGCCACGGACGTCCCGCACTCGCTCTACTCGGAGGAAAACGCGTCTATGGAGTCCGTCGGGGACTTCGACCACGCGGACTCCGAGGGATTCCTCCGAGTCCTCCAGGTCGGCGCCCGGGCGGTAGCAGCGGCGAGGCAGGTGGAGCGAGACTGACCGGTGCGCCGGACCGGAGCGTCGTCCGAACGTGACCGTGTGGTGCGGCGACCGGTATCAGACGGCCGCCAGTGCTTCGCTGAGAATGTCGCAGGCTCTGTTCACCTCATCCTCACTGACGTTCAGCGGCGGCATGAAGCGCACGGCGTTCGGCCGCACATTGTTCACCAGTAGCCCCCGCTCACGGCAGGCCGCAACGACATCCGCCGAGCGATCAGCACTCAGCTCCAGGGCCACCAACAGTCCGCGGCCGCGTGAGCCGGTCGCGAGCGGTGAGCTGTCCTCGAGCTGACGGAGACGCCGGAAGAGCAGATCCGAGGAGTGCCGGGCATTGGCCAGCACGTCATTCTCGTCGATGAACGTGAGCGTGGCGACTCCGGCCGCCGTGGTAAGCGGGCTGGCACCGAAGGTCGTCCCGTGGTCTCCGGGCACGAGGTGGACGGCTATCTCCTCGCGTGCGAGAACAGCCCCGATGGGAAGCCCGCCTGCGAGGCCCTTGGCGAGGCACATGACGTCAGGCTCGATGCCCTCCTGCTCGTAGGCAAAGAGGGTCCCGGTGCGGCCGATACCGGTCTGGATCTCGTCCAGGATCAGCAGGAGACCCTTCTCGTCGCACCACGCCCGCAGGCCCTGGAGGTATCCCGGGGACGGCATGTTGACGCCCCCTTCGCCCTGGATTGGCTCGACCAGGACGGCGACGGTGCTATCACCGGTGGCAGCCTTCACTGCCTCGAGATCGTCCCAGGGTACGTGGACGAATCCCTGGGGAAGCGGCTCGAACGGTTCCCGATAGCGCGCCGTGCCGGTCGCGGCGAGGGCACCCGCGGTCCGCCCGTGGAACCCGTCGAGGGCCGAGATTATCTCGAACCTCCCCGCCCCGCCGTCTTTGCCCCACCGACGGGCGATCTTGATGGCGGTCTCCACGGCCTCCGCGCCCGAGTTGCAGAAGAACACACGATCCAGGCACGAGCGTTCGACCAGCATTCGCGCCAGAACGATCATCGGCTCGGTGTAGTAGAGGTTCGACACGTGAAGAAGCCGTCCCGCCTGTTCCCGGACCGCCTCCACGACCGCCGGGTGGGCATGCCCGAGGACGTTCACGGCGAGCCCGCCGACGAAGTCGAGATACTCTCTGCCGTCGGCGTCCCAGACGCTCGTTCCCTCGCCCCTCTCGATGACGATAGGCTGGCGCCCATAGTTCTGGAAAACGTACCGGCTTTCCTGCTCAATCCAGCTCTCTGATTCGGTCACACGATCCACCTGGTGAATTCGGAGTCCAGCGATCCTAACGCGCCCGACCACTCGGACGCCATGCACGGGCGATATCCGCGGGCCCGAACATCACGGGACAATGGCGGTTCCGCGGCCCGCCCGGTCCGGGATCGCTCCCGGCCGGCGGCCGTCGAGGATCCGCACGGGCACGCCGAGCGAGGCGGCGGTCAGGCAGGCCTCCACCTTCGGGACCATCCCGCTCGATATCGTGCCGTCCTCGAGCATCTCTCGGGCCTTCGCCTCGGTGAGAGACTTGACAACGGTGCCGGCTGCATCGCGGACTCCGTCAACGTCTGTCAGGAACAGGAGCTCCCGCGCCCCGACGGCGGCAGCGACCCGCCCGGCGATCAGGTCGGCGTTGACGTTGACGATCTGGCGGCGTCCGTCCCGGTCCACAAACCCCAGGCAGGCGATGACGGGAATGATGCCTGCCTCCAGGAGAGCGTCGACTGCGGCGGTGTTCACACTGCGAGGCTCGCCAACGAAGCCGAAATCCGGATCGGTTATCTCGCACTCTATTAGAGATGCATCCGCCCCCGACAGCCCGCAGGCCTGGGCCCCGGCCGAGCTGATGGCACCGACGATTCGCTTGTTGACGAGCCCGCCGTAGACAGCCACCACGATGGGGAGAGTCCTCTCGTCCGTGACCCGCCGCCCCCGCCGGAATTCAGACACTATCGCCATGCGCTCGAGCCAGCTCGTCGCTTCGGCGCCGCCGCCGTGGACGACGATCGGGACATCGCCCGTACCGGCCAGGGCCGCAATGTCCGCGAGGCTGGTGTCCGCGTCCCCGAGCGTGCTACCGCCAACCTTGATGACGAGCGGTCCGCTCACGTGTGGTAGTCCGCGTTGATGTGGACGTACTCGGCGGTGAGGTCACAACCCCAGCCTGCCGCGGAGGAGGTCCCGGCGCCGAGGTGGACCTCGATCGGTACGGTCTCGTCCTCCATCGCCTGCGAAAGCCGGCTCTCTTCGAATCCGGTCGGCCTGCCTCCCTCGAACACGCGAACTCCGCAGAGGTCGATCGCCAGCGACTGCTCGTCGAGCCGTACGCCGGAACGACCGACAACGGCGGTGATCCGTCCCCAGTTGGGGTCGGCACCGTGGACGGCGCTCTTCAACAGGTAGGAGGTGCTGAGAAGGCGCACGAGCGACCTTGCTTCCTCCTCGCTCGCGGCGCCGGACACGGTGATCTCCATGAGCCGGGAAGCTCCTTCGCCGTCGCGCGCAATCTCTCGGGAGAGGAACGTGCAGAGATCGACGAGCGCCGTCTCGAAGGCGGGGTACAGCTCGGACTCGGGGGTGAGCGGCTCGCTGCCGGGGTCGGCATCGCGTGAGAAGAGGAGGACGGTGTCGCTGGGACTCGTGTCGCCGTCGACCGAGACCATGTTGAACGAACGATCGACCGCGGCGCTGAGAGCCCGCTGCAGATCTCCGCGGCGGATGGCGGCGTCGGTCGCGAGAAACGCCAGCATCGTCGCCATGTTCGGGTGGATCATCCCCGAGCCCTTCGCGCAGCCGGCCAGAGTAAAGGGTCCGAACCGCACGCTCCCGTGCTTGGGTCGCGTGTCCGTCGTCATGATGGCACGCGCGAAGTCGCTCCCTCCCTCGTCCGAAGGCTCGACGGCACGGATGCCGTGCTCCATTCGATCCATTGGGAGGTATTCACCGATCACACCGGTGCTGCAGACGAGCACGCCGTCCTGATGGAGGCCGTGTCGGGCTGCGACCCATTCGCTGAGCCGCACCGCATCGGCGAACCCGCGCTCGCCCGTACTCGAATTCGCAATCCCGGCGTTGACCACAACCGCCTGCGCCCGCCCGTCCGCCAGCTTGGCCCGGTTGACGTCGACGGTTGCCGAGTGGAGGCGGTTGCGCGTGAACGTGGCCGCGACGTTGCAGGGGCGGTCGGACAGCATGATGGCCAGATCCAGCTTCCCCTCTCCAAAGGTCTTCAGCCCCGCGAAGGTGGCACCGGCCCGAAAACCGGGAACCGAGGTCAACGATCCCGATGGATCGACACTGCCGCTCACGGATACACCGCCGGAGCTTCGAGCCCCGCCGTCTGGGGAAGGCCGAGCATCAGGTTCATGTTCTCGATGGCCTGACCCGCCGCACCCTTGACGAGGTTGTCGAGCACGCCCACGGCAACGAGCATCCCGTTGCGCGTGTCCGCGACGGAGTGCACGAGGCAGCGGTTGCTGCCGAACGTGTGCTTTGTATGGGGCGGATCCCCGGAGACGAGCGTGAACGGCGCCGCGGCGTAGAACTCGCGGTAGGCGTCATCGAGCTGAGCCTGTCCCACCCCTGCCCTCAGGGGCGCGAAGCAGGTCGCGTGAATCCCCCGTGTCATCGGGACGAGGTGGGGCACGAAGGTCACCCGTGGCTCGGCGCCACCGGCCAGCTTGCCGAGCTCCTGCGCGATCTCGGGTTGGTGGTTATGTCGCGCTATCTTGTACGCCGACACGTCCTCGTTGACGTCGCTGTAGGCGAAGCCGCCGCCCGTGCCGCGGCCGGCGCCCGAGATCCCGGACTTTGCATCGACCACGATCGGGTCCTCGATCAGCCCGCCCGCCACCGCAGGCGCCACGGCCAGCAGGGCGGTGGGCGGGGAGCAGCCCGGGCTCGCGACGAGCGGCGCACGGGAGAAC
>CAZHMF010000039.1:0-18982 GCA_964533605.1 uncultured Anaerolineaceae bacterium | reverse complement strand
GTAATTTCGCGCACGGTGCGGCGTGTGCGCGACCGCGCCGCACCACACACCCCGCCGGCACCGCCAGCGCCCGCGGCGCCGGCGGCGGCGCCGGCGACCCCGACCAACCAGGGCAGCCCGACTCCCTCCGCAACGCCGTCGCCTGAGATGACCGCCCTGCAGGATGCCCGCCGGGTCTGGGAAGCGCGCGGCGCAGACGATTACACCTATCTGTACGTGCGCGCCTGTGAGTGCACAGAGGAGGTGGCCGGCCCCAACCGCGTCTACGTGCGGGGTGGCCGCGTGATCCGAACCGAGCATCACGGTTCCGAGATCGACCCCGCCTCCGGCGGCTGGACAGTGGAAGAACTCTTCGGCATGACGGCCGAAGCGATCAACGGCGGCAGCAAGCTCGAGGTTGAGTTCCTTCCCACCGGTGTTCCGAAGTCACTTCGACTCGACCTGGACGCGCTGGCCGTCGACGGAGGATTTGCTATCGAGATCTCGTCCTTCGCCGACAGAACGGGCCTCCGTGCACGGCTCGAGGCGGCAAGGGAACGCTGGCGAGCCGTCGGCCCCGCGGCGTACACGTTGACCTACAGCTGGTCTTGCTTCTGCGATCCGCCACGAACGGAGGTGACCGTCGTCGACGGCAGCATCGTCGAATCCCGCGTTCTCGAGGGGACCGGCTTCGGAGACCCGCTGACTGTGGAGGGACTGTTTGCCGAAGTTGAAGCAGCCCTGGACCGGGGAGTGCCGGAGATCCAGGCTGGATTCGACCCTTTCACCGGCTTCCCGACCAGCGCCTACGTCGATCCGCTCGAATTCGCGGTCGACGATGAGTGGGGGTTCGGAGATGTGACGGTCGAACCCGGACAGGACTGACGTCAAACCGCCGGGGACGGACGAGCGTTCAGGCGATGATGCCCCGCTCCCGCAACCCTGCTATTTCCTCCTCCGTGTACCCCGCAAGCGCCGCGAGAGCGTCGGAGTCGCGCCCCAACGGGGGGCCCGAACCCTGCGCTTCGAGCGGCGTGCGGCTCATGCTGACGAGAGGTGCCACCTGGCGCTGTGGCCCGGTCACATCGTGTTCGAGGGGGACGATCATTCCGTTCGCGAGCGACTGCTCATGATCGACCATGTCCTCGGGGAAGTTGACGGGGCCACAGGGAACACCGTTGGCGTCGAAGCGGGCGAGCCATTCATCGGTCGTCTGCTCCCGAACCCTGGCCTCGACCTCGGCCACACGCTTTCGGGCGGCGGCCATCCACTCTTCGTCAAGAGGGTTGAAGTCTGGGTCGGCGATCCCGAGAAAGTCGGAGTCGAGTGCTGTCCTGACCTTCTCCCAGAGGGAGGGAGAGAGGGCCCCGATGACCACGGCACCGTCCTTCGTTTCGTAGGCCCGGTAGTAGATGTTGGCGCCCTGAAGCCCCGCGTAGGGTCTGTGAGCTGCAAGGAGCTCCGGGTAGCCCGCCCCCGATGACTGTAGATGGTGAAGCTGAGCCATCTTCGCCACAACCATTTCGTCGGCCGCCGGATTGTCGAAGACGAGGTTGTTCTGAAGAGCGAGGGCGGTGTGCAGCAGATTGGTCTCGATGTACTGCCCCTCGCCCGTCCTCTCCCGGTGATAGAGGGCGGCGGATACCGCCCACGAGATGACGAGCCCCGTCGCGAAATCGGCAAGCGGGACCCCGATCGCCTCCGGAGCCCCGGCGTCGGCGTCGAACTTCCCGTCGTTCGCCATCAGACCGGAGACTGCCTGGACGACGATGTCGTATCCGGGCTTCGCCGCCCAGGGCCCTTTTCGGCCGAAGGCTGTGTTATCGACGTAGATGAGGTTGTCGCGGAGCGCGGAGAGCGTCTCGTAGTCTATTGCCAGGCGAGCGGCGACGTCCGGCCTGTAGTTGATGACCACAACATCAACTTCCGGGACCAGCCGGTGGATGATGGCCTGGGCTTCGGGCTCCTGGAGACGGAGCACCAGCGAGCGCTTGCCGCGATTGAGAGTCTGGAACCACTTGGACTCGCCGGGAACGAACTGGCTGAACTGGCGCCAGGGCTCACCCTCCGGGGGCTCCACTTTGATCACGTCCGCGCCCATGTCCGCCAGATTGGCGCAGCCGAACGGTCCGGCAATGATCTGGCTGAACTCCAGCACTCGAATTCCGTCCAGAGGTCCCGACGCCATACTGCTTCCTCCTGCCTGCTCCTGAAGCCCTGCTGCTGCCGGCGCACCCGGCGCGCCGAGGCGGACCGGCGTCCGCAGCCAGGGTCCATCCATCTTGTCGCGCATGATAGCCCGAGATCCCTGACGGTCTATTCGGGCCTTCCGGTCACTCGCCTGCCTCCGAAGTTGCACCCCGCCGGCCGGTCTTCCGGGGTCCGTCGAGGGGTCCGTCGAGGAGTCTGTCGAGCACCGAGTTGAAGGCGGCGAAGTCGAACGGTTTCAAGACAAAATCATCGGCCCCCGCCGCCTCCAGTCTCTGCCTGGTCGCGTCGAGTGCACCACTCGAGATACACCGGGAATGGGACGCACGGTAGGTCCGGGCCGCGTCCCTAGTCGGAGGCTCCCGTACGGCCGACGGAAAACGGGCCGGCGACTCCGCCGGGAAGACCGACATCGAATGCCTTGAGGGTCATGGCGACGAGCGTGTAGTAACCCACCGTGGCGATCATCTCGACAAGTCCGCGCTCTCCAAACACCGCGACCGCTCTTTCGTACAGCTCGGCGTCAAGCCGGTGAGATTGCTGGAGGGCGCGGCAGACTTCGATCGTCAGAACCTCATCCTCGGGTGCATCCACCGGCACCGTCCTTTCGAACACCGCCCGGATTACTTCGTCTGACACTCCCGCATCCCGGGCTTTGGCCGAGTGTGAGACCCATTCGACGTCCGCCTCCCAGAAACGGCCGGTCATTATGATCGCCAGCTCGATAATTCGGGGCTCGAGGGTGGTGCGTTCCCAGATGAAGTTGCCGAAACTCACACCCCTGCGGGCGAGCTCGGGACTTCTCATCCAGGGATCGAAGGGGCCGCCGAACTGGCCCCGTTCATCCGGCCTGCGGAACTTCGAGATGCGGAGGAACTGCGCCCGCTCCTGCTCGTCCAGCTTGTCCGGGGTCTTGATGTTCAGACGGCTCACGGGCTTCCTCCTGGTCGGGGCTCACAGGCAAGAATTGAGGCGGCACCGGCCGCTCGGGCCACAGCGGGCATCAGGGGCTCTCGACCGCCCGGAAGTAGAACCAGCCCCCGTCACCATTGGTATAGAAGTGCCGGAAGACGCCGATCAGATGGTCCTGAGCGTCGTAGGCTTCGGCCAGGAATCCGTAGTGACGGCCCTCCTCAGAAGGAACAAGCGGCGGATCGAACGTGGCCCTTGGTTCGCTGACCTTCATCCAACGATTGTTGTCTCCTCCGATGCCGTCCCCGCTCTCACTGTCCACCTCACGTACGGAAACCATGTAGGTTGCCGCCCCGGGTACCGGGTCCCAGATGAAGGTCTGCGCGGCCGAGAGAAGAAGCGTTTCCGGAGCATCCCCGACGGCAGTCCGCTGTGAGCTGCTGTCGACTGGGAATGTCACATGAATGATCTGGACGACGGGAATATCCGCGCTCACGGCCGGCGAACCCGGCGTGAGGGTCACCTCCGGACTCATCCCGGAGATCCCGGAGTAGTAGTCGCCTGCGGATAGCTTGCCCTCCGGGTCGAGCGCGTCGACCCAGGCGAAGACACTGAAATGGCCGGCCGGCAACCCTCTGAGCTCGAAATCTCCGGACGCCGGATCGTAGTCGGCCAAAAACCCCGGCCTCTCGAGCGTGTCCGGGTCCCAGACGTTGAAGTGCGCGAGACCCCCGCTGACCAGGGAAACCGGATCACCGTTGAAGATGATGGTGCCCGTCACCACGCCGGGGCCGTCGGGCTCCGGCGTCGCTGTCGGCTCCGGCGTCGGCGTCGGCGTCGGCGTGGCGGTCGGTTTGGGCGACGGAGTCGGCTCGGGAGTTTCCGTTCGCTGAACCGCCGGCGAGCCTGCCCCCGATGCCGCAGTGGGGGTTTCGGCCGGGTCAGTCTTGCCCCCGCACGACCCGAGCAGAACCAACAACAGTCCCGCAGCCAGCGTCAACGCAGGCCGCGCGAGGCTCGCGGGACCCGGGCATCGGGGTCGCAACATCCTCGGCACCGCTGTCCACACGCGACTACAGCCTCACGGGGAGGTCCAGCTCGCGACTGAGCTGCCGGTAGTACTCGACTACGTCGGGATGATAGGGGATTCCGTTGGCCCGGCGGTCGCGCTCGTTCTCATCTGACTGAAGTCCCGCATAGACGACCCGCTCCTGGTTCGGCGCCGTCGGTGTCTCTCGGAGGCTGCGGAGGTACGAGTCCATCTGGCTCTTGAACTCGTCGAGATCGGTGAAGGCCGCGATGTTGAAGGCGAGGAAGTGATGGGACGCCGTACCGACGTTGCTGAAACCCGGACCGGTGCCGGACAGGAGACCCGAAAGGATGTCGACCATCATCGCCAGCGAGAAGCCCTTGTGGGATCCGATATCCCGGGTGGCGCCGAGCGGCAGCATCTGAAATGCCTCGGGCACCGGTCCTTCTTCCATCACGGGAGTTCCGTCGGGGAGAGCGATCCAGCCACCGGCCACATCCACGCCCAGTCGCTGTGCGAGCCGGATCTTGTTGCCCGCGACCGAACTCATGGAGGCATCGAAAACGAAGGGCGGCTCGGTCGCGGCGGGCGCAGCCACGGCAAGAGGGTTGAGGCCGACCATCGCCCGCGCGCCGAATGTGGGCGCCACGCTGAGTCCGCCGACGGTCATGGCCAGTCCCACCATGTCGTGCTCCAGAGCCAGCCAGGCATGGTAACCGGCGGCACCGAAGTGACGTCCGTTCGTTACCGCCACGGCGCCGATGCCGGTGACGCGCGCCTTGTCGATGGCGACCCTCATGAACTGCGGCCCGACGGCGAGCCCGAGCCCCCGATCGCTGTCTATCGTGGCGATCGCGGGCGTCCCCCGCAGAACCTTCGGCTGTGGCTTCGGGTTGATCGCGCCCTGCCGGAGGCCCTGGACGTAGTACGGCATCATGTTGCTCACACCGTGGGACTCAACGCCGCGAAGGTCGGCCCAGAGGAGCACGTCGGCAGCCTGATCCGCCTGATTTCGCGGCAGCCCGAGCGCGACGAAGACGTCCGCAACGGTTCCGCGCATCTTCTCCTCCGGCACACGAACTGCCAGCTCATCGGGCACGCGAAGCCGCGCCTCAACCATCGATCTCCTCCTGAATGGCGGTAGCGTAGCAGACCAACGGAGCACGAACCGCAGGTCCGCCGGACAGCTGCCTCTACCCTCGACCGCCGTTCGGTCTACCTGATCTGAACCTGAAGGCCCTCCCCAACGTCTCAGTCACACGGCACAATCGGAGCCGGAGGACTCTGCGCCGGGCACCAGAGCTTCGTGGTACCCGGGGAAAGGACCCATTAGTGCGCGGACTTACGGCAGTTCGAAGCGACGTCTACGGCCTGCCGGTCGCCGTCGCCGCACTGCTGCTGGTGGGGTTGCTGGCAACCGGGTGTGGAGGCTCGGCTGCGAGCGGCGGTGGCGGTGGCGATGAGGCAACCCTCAGCGGCATCGAGGTCGAGATGCACTTCGACCCCGGCTGAGGGTGCTGCACAGAGTGGGCCGCGTATATGCGTGACCACGGAGCGGCGGTCGTCGCAGTCCCAGATCCGAACCGAGCGCTCTTCCAGGCGCACAGCGGAGTCCCCGCCTCCGCGTCATCCTGCCACACGGCACAGATCGGCGAATACGTGATCGAGGGCCACGTTCCCGTCGAGGCGATCACCCGGCTCCTCGCCGACCAGCCCGAGGCCGTGGGTCTGGTCAACCCCGGCATGCCGGCGGACTCGCCCGGAATGGGCGGCGACGAGAACACATGGCGGACCCAGGAGATCTACCTGATCGGAGCGGACGGCTCCCTCACTCCGTTCGACTACTAGCCTCGAGCCCCGGGGTCTCCCTCCTACCTCCGGGGCTCCATGCTACCCAGCTCGATCAGGAAGGTTTCGTCGTAGTGCACAGGTCCTATCGCGCTGAGCGACGTGGTCGAGGTGGTCTCAGTCCAGCGCACCGGGAGCCCTTCATCCTGCGAGAGCCAGAGCTGGCCCTCGCTCGATCCCGTTGAGCTGCCCGAAACATCGGTAGCCGTGAGGATGTGGACCACAGGGACGGCCGTCCCGGACACGTCCAGATCTTCCAGACCTACGATCTTGTAGGTTGTAACCTCCCGTAGCGAGCCCGCGATGCAGTCCGTGCTCCAGCTCGCACCAGGGGCGACGACACCGGGGAGAGCGAGGCTTTCTTCGGTGCAGACGAAGGATTTCGTGTCCGGCTGTCCGAAGAACCGATGAAATGACACGTAGCCCGGCTGTCTCATGCCGGCTCCCTCCGGGCAGAGCTCCCAGCTCTCGAACCGTTCCTCCAGTACCTCCCAACGCAACTCGACACCGCACCCCGCAACAGCAACAGTCAGGGTCGTCTCCGGCGGGTAGTCGTGCCGCGTGCCTGCGAGCGCGTCGACCTCTTCGAATCCCTCGGTCGAGTAGACGTAGACGCCGGGGCCGGGGAGCCCTTCGAGCGACCCGGACGGAGTCTCGCCCTCACGAAACTCGTCAACGACCTCCTGCACATCGATCGGTGTCGACGTGTCGCGAAGCAGCAGGAAGCTCGCGGCTGCGATCATCGCCACAGCCAGCGCGACGGCGATCCCACCGCTCACCAGCCAGGGCCAACGACGTCCTCGCATCGCGGGCATCACGTTCCCCGGCAGTATTCTTCCAGATCGAGCGCCTCAGTTGTAGCCGGAGAATGCGACGCACGCCCTGCATGGGTAAAGTGCAGCGAGGCAGGCGTCGGCTGGCCCCGGCCCCGCGCCACACTCCCAGAGGAGAAACCTCGTTGGCACGTTTCAAAGTCGTCGCTCAGAAAGCTCCAACCGCCCCGCAAGGCAGCTCGTCATTCACGCCCACCGACTTCAGCTACGAGGAAGAAGCGCTGAAGCCGATCGGTGCCGAGATCGTCGAGATCGACGCTTCCTCGGACGCCGAGTTCGCGGAGATGGCAAAGGATGCCGACGCGATCCTCGTCCGAAGCCGGTTCATCAGCGCCGAGATAATCGCAGGGCTGGACAACTGCAAAGTCATCGGCTGCGGGAGCATCGGGACGGATCGGGTGGATGTCGAGGCCGCGACGGCTCGCGGGATTCCCGTCACGAACGTTCCCGACGTGTTCATCGAGGAGGTTGCCGACCACACCATGGCGTTGCTGCTGGCGGCACATCGCCACCTCTATGAGATGCGAAGCCTGATCCGCGAGGGTCGGTGGGCGGAGGGCCATCCCTATCTCCGGAGGTTCCCCCGCCTCTTCGGCCAGACGTTGGGGCTGGTCGCCTTCGGAAACGTCGCCAGGGCCGTTGCGAGAAGGGCAAAGACGTTCGGCCTCCATGTAATAACCCACGACCCGTATGTGTCGGAGGTCGAGATGACGAGCGCCGGAGTCGAGCCGGTCAGTCTCATGGAGTTGCTGTCCCGGTCCGACTTCGTCTGCAATCACACTCCCTTGAACGAAAGCACTCGCCACCTGCTGAAGGCCGAGCACTTCGCGGCGATGAAGGCCTCCGCGATGTTCATCAACACCGGCCGCGGGCCCTCTCATGACGAAGCCGCCCTGATCGATGCGCTTCAGCGGGGAGAGATAGCCGGCGCCGGTCTCGATGTCTTCGAGAAGGAGCCGGCGGACCCGGAGAACCCGCTCTTCAAGATGGATAACGTCATCGTGACCCCGCACGTCGCGTCGGCCACGGCGCGAATGATGCCGGAGACACGGCGCCGGCTCGGCCAGGAGATCGCGCTCGTGCTCCAGGGACGCTGGCCACGCGCTGCTGTGAACCCGCAGGCCCTCCAGAACTCCAGCCTCCTGAGATGGCAGCCGCAGCCGGCGGGCAGAGGCCCGAATCGCTAGCCGCAGAGACTGAGGTGGCCGGTCGCCGGGAGGGCGCCGTCGGGCTGTGCCGTCAGAACACCCAGGGCCCGTAGACCGGGAATTGACGGCAGATGAACTCGATGTAGGCCGGCCGTCCCTCTTCGTTCGCCGCGAGCGCGCGCTCGATTGCAGGTTCAACCTCGGCGGGCTCTCTGATCCGCTCGGAGTGATAGCCCAGTCGCGCCACCACCTCGGACATGTTGATCTCGTCGTACCCGGTCACTTCGTGGGTGTAGGGGTCGTGCCCGGGTCCCCAGAACCCCGGCCCGTATCCCGAGAAGCCGCCGTTCGCAATGTGAGCGACGGTGATTCCCAGTCCGTTCCTGACGGCTGCCTCCAGGTTGCCCATCATGTAGCCGATGCCGGCATCGCCGCTCACGGCCACACATTGGCGACCGGGGTACGCGAGCCGGGCCGCAACCACAGCGCCAAACCCGAACCCGAGGGTCGAGACATTGCCCCAGCCCAGGAACCCGCGCGGGATCGTCGTCCTGTAGGCCGTGCTGAGCTGGTCGCGCGTGTTGCCCGACTCGTGGGTGAGGAATGAGTTCACGGGATCGAGCACCCGCTGAAGCCCCGCATATACGCGATAGGGGTTCATCGGTGTCTCGTCCGACTCGAGGTGGGGACGGTATTCGTCTTCGAACGCGGCCTTTACCTCGGCGATGTCGCGGCCCAATCCGGGCTCGCGGGCGTCGCTTCCCGACCCCTGTGTGCCGAGTTCCTCGGCCAGCGCCTCGAGCGTCAGGCGGGCATCGCCCAGCACAGCGTGATCGGTAGGGAACATCTTGTTGAGGTCCCATTCGTCGGCGACGCACTGGATGATCGTCTTGGCGGCGGCGTCCGGGACCCCATGGCTGAAACGACCGGGGGAGAGACTCGCGCCGACGGCAAGCAGGACGTCGCATTCCTGCAGGAACTTCGTTGCGGGCGCCCCCCGCACGCCGATCGAAAGATCGTGCTGCTCTGGGAAGGCACCTTTGGCCTTGAGGGTGGTCAGAACGGGAGCGTGGAGCGACTCGGCGACGGCGAGCAGTGCCTCCGTGGCACCGGCGTAGAGGACTCCTTCCCCGGCGAAGATGAGAGGCCTGGCGGAATCGCGGAGGAGGCCGGCCGCAGTCGAAACGTCGCCGGGATCGGGCGCTGATCGCCACCCCTTGACCGGCACATAGGGGCGCTCATCCTCCTCGTACTCCCCGAGACGGCGGGGAACCGAGAGGAACACCGGGCCCGGCCGGCCGGTGCGCAGCAGGGTGAATGCGCGCCGCAGGAACTGTGGCGTAGCCGCTGCCGTATCGATTCTGGCGGACCACTTCGTGACGTGCCGCAGCGCCTCCACCGGATCGAAGTGTGCGTTCTGACTGAAGCCCGAAGGGATGCCGTCTGCAAGGACCAGCATGGGGGACCCGTCTTCGAACGCCTGGGCGATCCCGGCGTAGGCAACCTGCAGCCCTGCCGAGTTGACGCCGCCCATGACGGTTGCAACACCGATCTTCTGACCATTGGTGATTCGCGAGTACGCATCGGCGACCGCGATGGCATAACGATCGTCACGCATCATGACGAGCCTCATGCCATCACGTCCGAGGGCGTTGTTTACGGCATTCGTCGGGAACGTGGAGACGAACTCGACTCCCTCGGCCTGAAGAATACGGGCGATCCCGGCTTCGGGGGTGACTTGCATTGCTCTCTCCTGAGGCAGGGATTGCACCGGGAGCATCGCTCCCGGGCGGCCGGGAGTGTATCACGGGTTCTCCTCTCTTCGGATGGAGCGGGCCGACCACCGGAGGGTGGCTCCGGCCCGCCGGTCCACGCCGGCGCTCGCACGGGACGCCGCGTGGCACCGTTCCCGACCAATCCGGTACCGTACTGTCTGGGATCGCTTCAGAGGACCTGCGCCCCACACGGAGAGTGCATGAGGACGTTTCGGCTGCGCGTAGAGGAACCCGACGGCCAGGTGCGCGATTACCCTCTGACCGGGTCCGAGATCACTCTGGGCCGGGCCAGCGGCGGGGGAATCGTCGTCAACCACCCGTCGGTCTCGCGGCGGCATCTCAAGTTCGACGTCGGGCAGGACAGCGTCACGGTCGAGGACCTCGGGTCGGCGACCGGCACCTTCATTCGGGGACGCCGGGTCGAGGCGGGAACGGCCGTACATCTCGACCCGGGAGAGGACCTCCTGTTCGGCGACGTGAAGGCCACGCTCGTGGTCGAAGCCGCGGGTGAGGGCACGGTGTCGCCGGATACCACGCCTCTCACATTCGCCGTCCACATCGAACCGCCGACCGCTCCGGTGTCGGCTGGTTCAACGGCCACTGCCACGATCCGGATAGACAACCGCGCGGGAGACACCGACGACTACACGATCCGGATCGAAGACCACCCGGGAGCCTGGATCCAGGTAACACGTCCCCATCTCTCACTCTCGCCCGGCACAAGCGATGACGTCACGGTCGTGCTGCGTCCCCCGCGGACCCCCGAGGCGGCGGCCGGGGAGCACAGCTTTGCCGTTGCGGTTACTTCACAGCGGTCCCAGCGGGAGGTGCGCTCGCTCGCAAGCTACACGATCGAGCGCTTCGAGAATGCCAATCTTCGCCTCCAGCCCACACGGACCCGGGGCTCCTTCCGGGTTCTCCTGACGAATGAGGGCAATGGACCCGTCCGCTACTCGGTGAGAGGCGAGGATCAGGCCGACGAACTCGACTTCGAGTTCGGACAGGAAGTGATGGAGGCGGAAGCCGGAAGGTCGACCTCCCTCAATGCCCGCACGGGGCCACGACGGCGCCGGCTGTTCGGGCACGCGCGCACGCTGCGGTTCTCGGTGGTGGCGAGCCCCCAGGAATCGGCCACTGCATCCGCGCTGACGACGGCCGGACAGGTCGAAATCCGGCCTCCGCTGAGGCACTGGCGCTCCGTGCTTGTCGCTCTGGGGGGCGTCTCCGCCGTCGCCCTGGCAGCGGGGGTAATGCTCACCAGAGGCGGCGGCGGGCTGCCGAGCCTTCCCGGCGGAGGGCGGGACACGGCCACCGCGACATCCGCAGCGAGCGCGTCTCCGACCGCGACTGCGGCCACCAGCCCCACGCCGACGGCACTACCCACTGCCACCGCTGAACCTGAGGGACTACACAAAGGAGGCACGGCACTGGTCACCAATTCGCCCGAGAATGACTGCCTGCTGGTGAGGGAGGACCACAATCGCCAGAGCACCGCCCTGGCGTTTCTCTGCGACGGCGCATCAGTAACCCTGCTTTCGGACCGGGTGGAGGACGACGGACACTACTGGTGGAAGGTCGACGACGGCAGCGGGGTCCAGGGTTGGAGCGCGGAGAGAGCAGTGGGGAGCGACGAGGTCTGGCTAACTCTCCCCTGACTCCCGGGGAGCTTGCGCCGCAGCCGTTATCGCCAGATCGAATGCCGACCAGGCCGGTTTCTCGATCCGGATCACGGCTCGCAGCAGATCCTCGTCGACGGTCACGGTTGCCGGAAGGGAGAGCTGCACGCGAAACTTGAACGGTTCCCCGGTACCGTTCAGCTCCTCGATTTCCGGCTCGATACCCGTGTACAGCTTGATGAACTGCGACAGTCCGCGCCGCGTCCCGCGCCACCGGTACAGTGAAGCCGCCGACTGAATCAGCTCGCGGCGGCGCTCTTCAGGCCAGCGGTCGTCTACTGCAATCGCGAGCCAGGATCCCAACCACGCGAGCATGTCGGCCGGAGCAACCGCCGCGTCGACGTAATAGGGGAGATTGGCGACCGTGCGCTCGATGGGACCGAGTACGTCTTCGAAGATGCGAAGGAACCGTCCGAGAAACGGGTCGCTCTGATAGAGGCCGGGGAGGTAGGCAAGATAGCGGCTCGGTCCCCCCTCGGTGTCGGCGAGCGGACGCGGCTCGAGATCGATTGCACGAACGCTTCCTTCGCCCGCAGTCATACTCCCATCACCTTTCCGCCAGAGTGATTGAGTTCGAATAGGGCAATATCAGAACGTCGCCTGGCAGGATCACCTGACGCCCGGCCGCCCGCGACTCACCTGTTTCTGTGTCTATCTGGTAGAGGGTCACGTCCTGCACGAAATCCACGCCGGGGATCCTCTGGATGAGCGATTGCACCTCGGCCAGAGAGATGTTCCGCCCAAAAGGCCATCCCCCGCCCTCGCTGCCACCGACCAGCGGGTCCAGATACTCGCGCAGACCGGCATCGACTGCCGCCACCACGCGATCCGGATCGGCTCCCTCCAGCGGGATGACGGAGGCTTCCACCCGAACGCCTATGTACGAAGGGCCGTCGAGGACCAACGAGGTCCCCAGCAGCCTCCGCTCATCGAGGTAGGTCGAGACCTCCTCGATCAGATCCGGCGGCGGCTGGAGCGAGTCGAGCGATCGCTCTCGCTCTCGAGGAAGGACCGGGAGTACGAGTACCTCCACGGTCCCCGGTGGTGCCGATCCGGCGGACCCGTCTCCCTGGACCTGGATACAGCGAACCCGCGCCACGCGCCTCGAAGCCTTCCGTGCCAGAAACTCGTAGTCCTCAGCCGTCACAGCCCGATCTCTCGTTCGCAGCTCCTGCGGCGCTCTCAGCTTCACCGACTCCAGCGTCTCCGCGTCGAGGCCCCCGAAGGCAGCACGGTGATTGACGACGGTCGATACATAGGGGATCGACGACTTCAGGACGGTCAGGGTGCCGGCCCCGACGTTACCTTCAACGCCACCCCCATGGCGGTAGCGGCTGAATCTGAGCGCCGCTCCGCGGGGGGGCACCCGGCCATACTGGCGCTCGGTGCCGTTCGGCTGACGGATCGCCGGTCCGAACTCGATGGCGCCGGTCACCCGGTCCAACGTGTAGCAGGCATCCTCCGGCTCGGCGGAGATAAACGACTCGACGCGGCGCCAGCGCACCCAGTCTTCTCCCTCGAACACCTCCAGATCCTCGTCCTCCGCGAGAGAGAGGACCGGCGGATGAAGAAGCGCCACGGATTCCCCGGCCTGGCCCGATGCGCGGCCGAGCAGCTCGCTCTGGACCACCGTTGAGTGCGTGGCCGTCGTCGTCCCCCCGACCGTCCAGGATTCGATCGACCGCAACACCGGCGAAGCGCTGAAGGTGGGCTGCCCTGGCCGTGCCTGGACGAGCCTCAGGCGAAGCCAGAATCCGGCCCGTCCGGCCATCGTTCTGGTGGCCATGTTGTCGGGGAGCCGGAGCTCGACATCTCCCGGCTTGTTGAGGCCGTCCGTCGAGTCCAGGTCCAGTTCACAGTGGGTCCAGGCCGAGTGCTCACCACACCAGGCCTGCCACTCGAGCGGCGGATCGGTTGGATCCACACCGAACCCCTCCGGCGCGCAGTCGATGGTCAGCCTCAGGCTATGAAGGCTCAGCTCGTCCGCAAAACCGAGGTAGACGGCATCCCCGGGCAAGGGTTGGGGCTGAAAAATCGGGACCTGGCCCTCCGTCGCCGAGAGAGCCTCGGTCTGATCGACGAAGTCCGTCTCGTTCGATGAGAGCAGGCAGTGCTGGAAGGCCGGAGGCCGAAGCGTGAGATCGCGGTCGGTCGTGAAGGTGACGGCCTGTTTGTCACCGGTTCGGACCGTCGCCACCTCCGTCCCGCGGGCGATGCTGACGGCCGCGGGCTGCGGCGCGGTGAGACGGAAAGTGACGGGAGCCCTGGCCGCTACGGGCGCGTCGAGCGAGATGCCCATGAGATTGATCAAGCGCCGATAGGTCTTCTCGGGCACGCGGTTGAGCCGGTAGAGGATCAGGTCCGTCATCCACGCAAACAGCTCGATCAATGTTATGCCGGGGTCTGAGAGGTTGTGGTCGGTCCACTCTGGACAGTACCGGGTGATCAGAGACTTCGCCTCGTCGACAATGTCCTGGAATCTGCGATCATCGAGCTGAGGATCAGGCAGCGGCACGTTTCACCCTCCACCGGGGGACGGAACTCAACCTTCGTCCAGGCTCTGGTCGAACCATCATCCCTCTCCGCGCTCGATGATATAGAACGGATAGACGAGACTCCGTTCGTCTTTCGTCGACCGAATGGTGTACGTCACCGTTGCCCGGAGCAGCGCGCGGCCGTCGCGATCCTCGTCGAAGTCGACGGCGACGTCCTCAACGTCGACCCGCGGCTCCCATCTTCCGAGCGCTTCGCGTACGTAGCGCTGGGCAAGACCGAGTGTCTCGCTGTTGAGCGAGGCAAAGACGAGCTCGTGAATGCGGCAGCCAAACGCCGGCCTCATCACTCGCTCGCCGGGAGCCGTACCGAGGATGACGGCGATGGACTCTTCAATCTCGCGGCCGCCGGACACCAGCTCGACACCGCCGTGCCCGCCCACTCGCACGGGTGCCGCCCACCCGGTACCGATCAACCGCTCGTTCGGTAGACGGGTCATCAGATCATCACCTTCTCGGCCGCAACGACCGTCCCGACGGACGCGTCGACCGGGTCGTTGCACGCCATAGCCGTATCGCCGTTGCGGGCTGCCTGCTTGCCGTTAATCATGACCGTCGGTCTTCCCGTGATGATCTCGCCCACGTTCGAAGGCGGCTTCCAACATGGCGAGGGTGCGGCCTGCCGTGGCATGTGGGTTTCCTTGCTGCTCACCGTTGTCGCGAACATCCCGCCGATGCGAACGTTGGTGCTGAGTGCGAGGTTAAGAATACCCGCGAACGGGAGCGGCGTGGGCGCCGGCGCCGGACCTCCCTTCGACGGCATGAGCTGCGTGTCCGTCGCCACAACCTGATCTCCTTGCTTTGCTGCCGGCCGGCTCATCTCAGTTCAGCTCTATCATCCCACCGGAGACTTTGACGCGGCCCTGTCCCGAGATCTCCACGTTCGCCCCCTCCAGCTTGAGGTCACTGGTCGCTTTGACGGAAACACTACCCGTCGACTCTATGCTCACGGACTGCTGAGACTTCAGGCTGATCTCTCCCCCGGGAGTGTCAATAGTGATCTTGTTCTCCCCGGATTTATCGACGATCTGGATGCTCTCCGCCCCGTCCGAATCGTCAAGCAGGATCTGGTGACCCGAGCGGGTCGTCCAGAGCCGCTGAACGACCTTTCCGCCACTAATGGCGGACCCGATGTTTGGCTGATGGTCGCTCCCATTCCAGAGCGAACCGACAACGATCGGATGGTCGAAGCTCCCGTTGACGAATACAACGAGTACCTCGTCATCCACCTCGGGAAGCGTGAAGAAACCCCGGTCGGGACCCGCCATCGGGCTCGCCACACGGGCCCAACCGCTCTCATCCGAGTCCGAGAGCCACGGGAATCGCACCTTGACGCGACCGAGATTGGAAGGGTCCTCGACGTTTGAAACGACTCCGATCACGGACTCCGAGAGATGCCTCCCGGAACGTTCCCCGCTGAGGCCGGGTGCCGTCAGCAGCTCGCGAATCGTTTCGGAGCGCAGCCCGGTAACCGAGAAGTGGGTCTCATAGCGGCCCCTCGTCTCAAAGACATGACGAGCAGAGGTCACGAAGTAGTCACCGCTGAAGCGGGCCCCGACCGCCTCGATCGAGAGCGTGCAGCCGGCATGGATCGCCGGATTTCCAACGGCCAACCCTTCCGCCTGAACCTTCGATTCCTCTACGGCCGTCTTCATGCCATCCACGACCGAATCCGCGAAGCTCGCCACGCCCACGTCTCCGCCCACCCAGACGAATTGGGCCTCGCCCAGCGTCCGGCCCGCGTTCTCCCTGCGCACCGTCCCCGCGTTGGGCCAACCCGTCGGGCGCTGCTCTGCCAGTACAACATCCTTCTTCTGGTAATCCCAACCACGAACGACAACCGAATCGGCCTGGTCCGCGGCTGCCACCTGAGGATTGAACTCCAGCAGGGACGAACCGTACCGGACCTGCACTGTATCGGTGCCGGCGTCGCGAAACGGCTTGAACTTGAGAACGTTGCGCTCGGCCCTCACCGTGTATCCGAGCAATCGGGCACGTTCCTGCAAGAACGCAAGGTCCGACGTGTTGTCCTGATACGCGTGGGGATGGACGGTCCGAGTGCTCCGCGCGTCGGCACGGAGCCCATGGTCGCTGGCGATCCGAGAGGCGATATCGGAGTCGGTCATCTCGACGAAAGTGCGGCTCCTCGTCCCGCGTGCCAGACGTACGAGCCGGTCATAGCCGCGCACCAGCACTATTGGAACGCCTTCCTCGGGAAACTGCGGCTCGATCGCTGTGATCTCTCCCGTTATGAGCCAGGCCTGCGCCCGCTCCAGCGAGCGGGCGGAGATCTCGACCTCCTGGCCGATCGTGAGCAGGTCAGAGTCAACCCAGCGCATCTCCGGGTCCTGGATCCGGATCGTGAACATTGCCGGCAGGATGAGGCTCTGGTCGACGTCGACGCCGTGGACCTGCGAAATGAAGTCGCTCGGCGCCTCCGAACCACCGAGCTTCAGATAGAACTGGGAGAGCAACTCCTGGTCAGGCATTGTCGAGCGGGGGGAGCGCCAGGACGGTGCCCGGGCGCAGATTGAAAGGGTCGTCGATGCCATTGGTCTCCGCTACATGCCGCCAGTGGCGAGCCTCGCCGTACTCCTCCGAAGCGATGAAGTCCAGCCGGTCCCCCTGCGTCACCACATGCGTACGATGACCGGCAGCTCCGCCCGACGTCGGGTTCTGGAACGGAAAATCGTCCGGGTCCTCCGCCTGTTTAAGCGACAGGTCGACCGTTGCGCGGGTAGGAGTCCCGTCCTCCTTGAAAAGCGTGAACTTCTGGGAGATGTTCGTCACCACGGCCCGAAACGACCACATCGATCCCCACTGAAACTCGCAGATCGGCGGCGAACTCTGCTGGGTGCGGGAGTCACGGCGCGACGAATCCACCATCGCCAGCTCCCAGAGGTCGTTCGTGTACTCCGTGCGGACATCTTTCCCGGCTTCATGGGTGTCGAAAAACAGCTGCATCTTCAGAGAGATCGGGTCGCCTCCCGTGAATTCGAGACGGGGCACGTTCGCGCCGCGATCGTTCGCAGTCTTCCACTTCACCGCCTTCGTGAATGAGTATTCGGTCGGATTGAAGAGACAGCGAACCGTCTTCCCCGAGTCCACATTCCGTATCGTTGCCTTGACAAGTCCACTGCTCGGCATTTGTCCCTCCTAGGAGCTTCCCCGCTCCCGCTCGCGCTCCACCCTCAGGCGGTGCCTGATCTTGCGCCAGACGGCCTCGGCGACCTTCTCCAGATCCTGCCCGGCCCCTTCCTCACCTTCGCCGCCTCCCTCACCGCCGGCAGCGCCGGCGCCGGCCGACACGATGCTTCCCGTGGCCTGACTCTCTCCACTCCCGGCCGTCGAGCGCAGAATAGGTGACGAGGATTCCGGCTGCCCACGGGCCGGTGCGTCCGGTACCCCGCCCGTTGAGCCCGACGGCAGACCGGCCGGCGCCGTTCCCAACCGGGGTATGGTCCGCCTCGGAAGAGCGGACGCCGTCAGAGACGATGGAAACCCGCCGGCCGCGGACATGACCCCGGCGGCCGGCCCGGTGAGCGGGCTCGCCGGGTCGCCGCCTGGAGCGGGAGCTTGATCAGTCCCTGCCGGTGACGGCGACGGCGACGGGGCAGGTCGGGCCGCCACCCGCCGAACGGTCCGCGACCCCCCGGACTCCGGCGAAAGAGAGCTCAACGGCGACGTCATGCCGGGGGGCGGTCCGCCCACACGATCGGGACCCTCACCCCGGAAGAGGGGGGCGACCGGGGCGCGAGGGGCAGTGCCCGTCCACTGCGCCGGCTCTCCTCCCGATTCCGCGGCGGCGCCCACCTGGTGTGCAACCGCCCGGACCGGAGAGATCCGCGGTTCGACAGATGCCTCCGCCAAACCCTCCGCAGGAGGTGCAGACGGCGACGCTCTCCCCGCCGGGGGGCGGTCCCCAGCTGCCGGGCTCCCGCGCCGAGAGTCTGGCTCGGTGTCGACTTCCGCGGCCGGAGCTGGACCCCCGATGATCGCGAGGCCGGCCTCCTGGTCCCGGTCCGGGGACCTCGCTATCTCTCCGCCCGTTGCAGACGTAGAGGATTCGCCGGAGGTCAGGGCAGGGACGGCGCGGGTTGGGCGCCCGCCCGGCGGTTCTGCAGCCGTCGGCTCAGAGACCGCTCGGGCCGGCCGGGCTCTTGCCGGGGAGGGAGTAGCCAGCGCGGCCGAGTCCGGCGCGTCACCGGCCGCCATCCCCTCAGCCGGTCCCTCCGGCGCCCCCGCTGCGGACGGCAGCCGGCTGTCCCTGCTCGGAGCACTCCCAACGCCCGTGCGGCCGTCGGGGGCTGCGGAACCTGCGAGCGGAACGTCCCGGCCCATCGGGCCACCCCCGGCCGGCGCTTCATCACCCGAAGGAGGGGGCGGCTCAGCCGGCGACCGCTCCTCAGGCAGGGCGGGGCGTGCCAGCATCTGCTCACCGGGAGGAGACGGCGATCGAGCCGGCCTCGCCACGGCACGCCGGATGGGCGGGCCGGAACCGGTGTCCGAGTCCGAGGTGGTGCCTCGAAAGCCTCTCACACCGGGTTCGCCGGAGTCCCACCGGCCGTCGCCGGGTTCACCACCACGTGAGATGGACCGCGAAACCGGCTCGTCCCTTCGGTCGCTATCTTCGGGAGCCGGCTCCTCGGTGCGAGATGGTGTGGAAGTTCCGGTCACGCCGCGAGCCACAGCGCCGCCGCCCTCCTCACTCGAAGGTCGGGACGGAGGCGCAACGAACCGTGCCCGATCGATGCGCCTCTCCGCCGGTTCCACACGGCGAGACACGTCCGGCCGCGGTCCGGGGCGATACTCCGCCGCCGGACGCTCCTCCTCGGCCCCCCCGTCCCCGGCCGGCCCTGGACGATCACCGGCTGCGTGGCGGCCGCCTCCTGTGAGGGACGGTCGGCCGGGGGTCGGAGCCTGCTCGTCCACGGGCCCGGCGACGTCCACCGTCCGCGACAGCTCCCCCCCTGTGCCGGGCGGCTCACACCGACCAGCCGAATCACGGATCGAGAGCCTCC
>CAZHMF010000038.1:0-19316 GCA_964533605.1 uncultured Anaerolineaceae bacterium | reverse complement strand
TCGGTGCCGTGGATGGCGGCAAGCGCGCGGCGGGGGTTTGCGCCCCGGCGCGGAGACTTTCGCCGGCCATGCGGATCACGAGCTCCCTGACGCCCAGCGCGCCTCAATCCCGGCGGCGAGCCTGGCCCCAGCGGTGCCGGCTCGCCGTTCCTCGTGTCGCTCCGTCCTCGGGCTGTACCGCTGGCCCGCGCGATGCGGCGGTCTCCCGTCGAACCGGCCGGTTGCGGATTGAGGCCGGCCCCCTAGGCTGAACTCATGAAAGCTTCAGTGCTGCTCCTCCTCGCGATCCCCCTGGCGGTTCTCGTCGCATGTGGGGGCGACGACGACGATGGTCCGGTAACGGTGACGCCGACCGAAACCGCCAACCCGACAGCGACGGTCACGGAGCCGGCCATATCACCAACACCAGGCTTCCAATTCGACTTCTCTCAGGCTACGACGACTGCGAACGGGCTCTCGTTCATAGTCCTCGAGGAAGGTAGTGGTGCCCAGCCAAGGCCAGACCAGGTGGTCGCTGTGCGCTATACGGGGCGGCTGGCCGAAACGGGCGAGATCTTCGATTCTACCGGGGACGGCACGCCGGTGAGCTTCCAGCTGACCCGGGTCATCCGTGGGTTTGCGGAGGGAATCCTGGCGATGCACGTTGGGGGAAAGCGCCTGCTGTACATTCCCGCAGCGCTCGCGTATGGGGACGCACCGCCTCAGGGCTCGGGCATTCCCCCGCAGTCCGACCTGATCTTCGAGGTCCAGCTCGTTTCGGTGAAGTAACCCGGTGCGATCCAGTTGGTTGACAGCGGAGGGGTGCAGGCCTAGCCTGCAGAGAGTCAAATCGCAAAAAATCGATAGGGGGTGGTCGTCGTGGCGAAGAATGCGGAGGAGATTCGGGAATCGGTGCGGGACTCCTACGGCCGGCGGGTGGAAGGCCTGCTGGCCGCCGATGAGCTCATACCTTTAACCGTCGTCGGCTCGAGCGGTGCGAGCTGCGACGCGGGTGCCTGCTGCAGTACCGACGATGAGGACGCGCTCATTCGCATCGCGGATCTCTACTCGAAGACCGACATCGCAGATCTGCCCGCCACGGTAACGGACGCCGCCTTCGGGTGCGGCAACCCGACCGGCATCGCTACCCTTCGGCCCGGCGAGACCGTGCTCGACCTCGGCTCCGGTGGTGGGATCGACTGCTTCCTCGCCGCGAAGATGGTCGGGGAGGCGGGCAAGGTCTATGGCGTTGACATGACGCCGAACATGATCGAGCTGGCGCGCCGCAACGCGGAGAAGGTCGGTGCGCGGAACGTCGAGTTCCAGCAGTCCACGATAGAGTCCCTTCCCCTCGCCGAGGGGGCGGTCGATGTGATCATCTCCAACTGCGTGATCAATCTCTCTCCCGACAAGGATGCCGTGTTCCGGGAAGCGTTCCGCGTTCTCCGGCCGGGCGGCCGTCTCCAGGTCTCGGACATTGTCTGGACTCGTGAGCCTTCGCAGGAGGTGCGGGACGATATGGAGCGCTGGGCAAGCTGCATCGGCGGTGCTCTTCTGGAATCCGACTACCTGGGAAAGATCGCCCGGGCGGGATTCGTCGATGTGAGGTCCGCGCTCTCCGAATACGAGGGGAGCGACGGGCTGGCATCCGCAAACGTCGTGGCGATCAAGCCGGGCGGGTAGGCTTTTCCCGCCGCGGGTCCTGTGCGGCAGCGCCCCCTCCCCCCTTTGCAGCCTCTCGTCTGCCATCTACAGTGCGCGTGGTCGCTCCCTGCCGGGCTCATCGGACGGTTCCCCAGGTTACTTCTGCGTTCGTGCAGGGTGGCGCCCCGAAGCCCGTAATAGCCCTGGAGGCCGGAGGTTGCATTGTTCGAGGAGAAGAAGGGCCAGCCATCCCCCGCCGCTGGCAGCCCTCCACAGCCCCTCTCCGGCCTCCGGGTCCTCGATCTCGCGACCGACCGGGCCGAGCTGACAGGCCGCGTCCTCTCCGACCTCGGTGCCGAGGTGATCAAGGTCGAGCCACCGGAGGGAAGCCCGGGACGGCGCCGCGCGCCGTTCTCCCACGATGGCGGCGAGTCTCTCTACTGGGCCGCAGTTGGCTGCGGCAAACGAAGTGTCGTTCTCGATTTGGAGACGGTGGAGGGTGTCGCCGCCCTCCGCGGCCTCGCCGGCGGTGCCGACGTGCTCATCGAGTCCTTCGATCCCGGCTGGATGGCCTCGCGGGGGCTCGGCTACGCGGACCTGGAGGAGGATAATCCGCGGCTGGTCTACGTCTCTGTCACTCCATACGGACAGGACGGGCCCAAGAGCCTCTGGCCTGCCACGGAGCTGACCGTCGAGGCTGCCGGCGGCCTCATTTCGCTGCAGGGTGACGGCGACCGGCGGCCGATCCCCGTCGGGTTTCCCCAGGCTGCCTTCCACGCCGGTACGCAGGCTGCGGCGGACGCTCTCGTCGCTCTGTTCGAGCGCGACCGTTCGGGCCGCGGGCAGCATCTCGACCTCTCCATGCAGGCGGCCGTTATCTGGACCCTGATGAACGCCACAGGGTTTCCTCCCAACGTTGGAACCGACCCTCCGGCCACCTGCGATACACGCGATCGGCCGCCGCCCGAGATCGTTCCGGGGGTACCCGCCGCCGGCCGGGTCTGGACCTGTGCCGACGGATATGCCCTGTTCACGCCCACGCTCGGCGGCATCGGGGCACGCACGCTCGATGCGTTCGTTCGCTGGATGGAGGGGGAGGATGCGATTCCGGAGCGACTTTCAGGCAAGGACTGGACCGCCTGGACCACGGATGTGGCGGAGGGGCGCCTCGCCGCTGAGGACGTCGGCGCGGTTCTTCAGGCGGCGGATGCGTTCATTCGGACGCGCACCAAGCGTCAGCTCATGGAGCGCGCCGTGCAGGACTCCATGTTGCTCGCTCCTATCTACAACCTTCCGGAGGTCGCGGCGGATCCTCAACTCCGGGCCCGGGACTACTGGCGGGAGGTCGACGGTGTGTGGCGTACCGGCCCGTTCGTGCGTTTCGGACGCACACCGCTGGGCGATCCCGGTCGCGCGCCCGAATTGGGCGAGCACCAGAGTGTCCTCAAAGCGGCAGGCCGTGGCCTCGATGTGCTGGAGACCGAGGACCCGGTCGGAGCGGGGTCGCCGCGCCGGCCGTTCGATGGTTTGCGCGTCGCCGATTTCGCCTGGATCGGGGCAGGACCGATCGTCACGAAGCAGCTTGCCGACCACGGTGCGACGGTCGTCCATGTGGAGTCCGCCCTCCGGCCCGATGTGCTGCGTTTTGGTCAGCCGGCGAAGGACGGAGTGCTGGGGCTCGATCGCTCACAGTTCATGGCCAACTTCAATTCATCGAAGCTCGGCCTCGCCCTCAACCTGACGACTCCGGGTGGCTACGAGCTGGCGCGAAAGCTGGTGGATTGGGCCGACATTGTCGTCGAGAGCTTCACACCGGGCACAATGAAGAGCTTCGGTCTCGACTGGGCGACCCTTTCCGAGGGCCGCCCGGATCTGATCATGATGAGCAGCTGTCTCAGGGGGCAGACGGGCCCGGAGAGCACCTATGCCGGGTTCGGTGCTCACGGGGCGGCGCTGGCCGGTTTACACTACATAACGGGTTGGCCGGACCGACCCCCGGACGGCCCCTGGGGGGCCTACACAGACTTCATCGCTCCGCGGTACAGCCTTGCGGCGCTGCTGGCGGCGATGATCGAGCGGAGCCGGAGCGGACGGGGCCAGTACATTGACTTCTCCCAGGTTGAGGCCGCGCTTCATTACATGGAGCCGTTGCTCCTCGACTTCTTCGTAAACGGGAGGCCGGCGGAGCCTGCCGGGGACCGTTCGCTCGACAGCTCGCCGCACGGGATCTTCCCCTGTGCCGGCCACGAGCGATACCTCGCGATCGAAGTGAGCGACAAAGCCCAGTGGCGCGGGCTGCGTGGCGTCGTGGGGCTCGGTGCATTCTCCGGGCCGGAGTTTGACGATGTCGCTTCGAGGAGGGCAGCCGAGGACGGCATCCGGGAGGCGATCTCGGCGTGGTCTTCCTCCCGACAATCGTTCGAAGCCGAGTGCCTGCTCGTGAACGCCGGTGTGCCTGCGGCGGTTGTGCAGAGGCCGACCGATCTCTATGCGGATCCGCAGCTGGCCTATCGGGAGTTCTTCGTGCCCTGCCTGCACAGCGAGATGGGTCCAACCCCGTACGACGGCCCGATGAGCATCTTCTCCGCCACGCCACCGCGGCTGACGGCAGCCCCGTGCCTCGGAGAGCACACCGATCAGGTGCTGAGGGAGATCCTGGGGCTTGGTGAGGAAGAGATCATCGAGTATGCCGCGCAGGGCTGCCTCGAGTAGTCAGCCCCGCCCTCCGGCTTGACCGGCCCCGGGCTCGGTCTCCAGCGCCTCCGGGATTTCCGAGAGGTTGGCCACCACACGATCCGGTACGGCGGGTGTATCCTCCCGCAGTTCCAGGCGGTCACGGTGGATCCAGACCGCGTGGATGCCGGCCCGCTGGGCTCCCATGACGTCTGCGTAGAGGTTGTCACCGACATGCCAGGCCTCGACGGGATCAACTCCCGTGGTCTCGAGCGCGTGCTGGAAGACGTTCCGGTGTGGCTTCCCGAATCCGAACTCGCCCTCTATAACGATTACTTCGAAGAATTCTTCAAGGCCGAATCGATCGATCTTATCCCTCTGAAGATCCTGCGGACCGTTGGTCAACAGGGCGAGCCGGCGTCCCGAGCTGCGGATCGCCTCGAGCACCGGCATTGCGTCGGGAAACGGGCGCAAGCGTGCCCGATGCTCCGCCCCGTACTCGTTGGCCATGCTCCAGGCGAAGCTGGGGTCCAGTCCCTCGACCTCCAGGGTCTGCCGGATCACGTGTGCTCTGGCAGCGCGGAGCCGCGTTCGCCATTGGCGCTCAACCTTTGATTCGTCTTTCCAGAAGGCGATGGACTCGCGGCGGATTGCCTCACGGAGAGAGCGAGGTTCGCAGCCGAGTCGGGGGGCATACTGAGAGGTGATAACCTCCCAGGCGCCGCGGGCCGCCTCTCCGCCGTCGAGCAGTGTGTCATCCAGATCGAGGAAGACCGCGCGGGGTTGCACAGTTAGAAGCTATCAGGCCTTCGGGCAATCTCTCAATCCACCACCACCGGCATGGCCACCGACGGCGAGCGCCACCGCGAATAGAGGGGACGGCGAAGCCCGTTGTCGCCGCCCCGGCATCCTCCCCTCAGCGGGCCCGGTATTCATGGCGGCTGAGCCCCGGCCGCCCTATAGTGCCCTGATGCCCGCGAACCGCCTCTCCCCGGACGAAGTCAACGCCATTGCGAGCACGGCTGAGCGGCTTCGCGAGAACGTCGAGCGAGTGATCGTCGGCAAGGCCGACGTCGTGAGACTGGCGGTCATCGCACTCCTCTGCGAGGGTCACATCCTCCTCGAAGACGTGCCGGGGATTGGAAAGACCACGCTGGCGCGCGCGATTGCCCGGTCCCTCGGCTGCAGCTTCAGCCGCATCCAGTTCACGCCGGACCTGATGCCTTCAGACATTACGGGGATCCATTTCTTCAATCAGAAGAGCGGTGAGTTTGAGTTCCGCGAGGGCCCTCTCGTGGCGCAGGTGGTCCTGGCGGATGAGATCAACCGGGCCACGCCTCGGACCCAGTCAGCACTCCTCGAAGCGATGGAGGAGCGTCAGCTCACGATCGAGGGCGAGACGACGCTACTCCCACGGCCGTTTCTCGTGATGGCCACTCAGAACCCGATCGAGCTCGAGGGGACGTTTCCCCTCCCGGAGGCACAACTCGATCGCTTTCTCGTCAGGCTGGAGCTGGGCTATCCCGACGAGGACGGCGAGGACGAAGTCCTCGCCAGATTCGAGACCGAGGACCCGTTCGCGTCCCTGGAAGCGGTTGTCGAAGCCGGTGAGCTCGTCCGCCTGATCAGTGCCCTCGGGCATCTGCATGTCGAGCCCGCCGTCCGGCGCTACTGCGTGCGGCTAGTGAGGGCAACGAGGGAGGAGCCGGCTTTCGACCTTGGGGCGAGCCCACGTGCAGCCCTTGCTCTGTTCCGAGCGGCCCGCGCCGCTGCCGCCGTCGATGGGCGGGACTACGCCCTGCCCGACGACGTCAAGGCGATGGCGCCCTACGTACTGACGCACCGTCTGATCCTCTCCTCGCAGTCACGTCTTCGAGGCCGGGAGAGCCGGGATATCCTGCGCGAGCTCCTGGAGCGTACGCCGGTCCCGGTCAACGAGTGACATGGTCTTCCGGGAGACCTGGCTGCTCGTCGGCGGTCTGCTCGTCTTCATCGGCCTTGCCGCCTCGGCTCCGATCGTCGTTGCAGTGGGCGCCGGCGTGGTTGCCATCGGCTGGGTGGCGCGCTTCTGGAGCGGCCATCTTTTCGATCGGGTGACCTTCGCCTGGCGTCTCTCGGAAAAGCGCGTCTTTCTCGGGGAGAAAGTCGGCCTTAGCGCTTCGCTCGAGAACCGGAAGCCGCTCCCCCTACCCTGGTTCAACTGGCGGTTGGGCCTCGGCGATGGACTGCGGGCTGAGGGCGAGGTGCTGGGCTCGGGTGCGGTCCCGGCGGTGGGATGGATTCTCCGCAAGGGGGCGCTCGGCTGGTACGAAAGTCAGGCCTGGCAGTTCACCGTAACGCCGGGCGAGAGGGGTTTTCACCAGGTGGGGCCGGGGATGCTCCGGTCAGCGGATCTCTTCGGTCTCCTTCCGCGGTCCGTGCCCTTCGAATCCCTCGAGCACGTCATCGCATACCCTTCGGCTCCTCCCCTGGAAAGCCTTGCCGCGCCGGCCGATCGGCCCCTCGGCGGTCTCAAGGGGCGCAACAAACTGTTCGAAGACCCCGCCAGGATCGCCGGGCTTCGCGGCTACCGGCCGGGCGATCCGCTCAAACGAATAGATTGGAAGGCGACGGCGCGCCTCGGCGAGCTGCAGTCCCGCGTCTACGAAGCCTCCGCCGACCCTCAGCTCTACATCGTGCTGAACATCGACACTCTCGAGCATTCCTGGGAGGGGTACCTCAAGGAGGACCTCGAGCACTCGATCTCGGTCGCCGCGTCGGTGGCGGTGTGGGCGGGCGAGCAGCGATTCTCCGTCGGGCTGCTCGCGAACGGCTCGTTCCCGCGTTCCGACAGGCCGATCCGGCTCGCTCCCTCACGGGCACGCAGCCAGGTATCCCGTGTGCTCGAGGCCCTGGCCGTCATCCAGCCGCTGACAATGGGAGACCTCGCGGGAACCGTGAGGCGCGAAAGCAGCCGTGTCCCCGCGGGATCGACCATCGTCGTGGTGGCATCCCTCGTGCCCGAGGCGCTGGCAGCCGCGATCCTCCGGTTGAGGGCGGACCAGCACCATGTCGTCGTTCTCGCGACGTCCGCAAGGGTCGACTCATCACTCCTGGGCACGACACCAATCTTCCAGTTCGGACGTGAGCCCTGGGAGCGCCCGGAGGTTCCGGCGTGACCCGCCTGGCCGCTCTCACAGCGGTTGCGGCGGAGGGTCTCGCCGTCTACGTGCTGGCGGAGCTCATCGCGGCCGCATACGTTCCCGGCTCGCGTCATGCGGTGAGTGCCGTGGCGTTCGTCATAACGGCGGTCGCAGCCTACGGGCACCTGCGCCTCGCGGCCTGGTACGGCTTTGGTCCCGCGGGCAGGCTGTTCTGGCTCGGCCTGGTTCCATTTATCGTCATCTATGGTGCGCTCCGCTTTCATTTCGCCGGGGACCTCGAGCTGTGGAACATCGGCTGGATCGGAGACTTCACATCCGGGGAACGCGTCGGCGAAGGCGGGGGGCGGGCTGTGATGGCCGCCTTCCTGCTCCTCGCTCTCTGGACCAGGTCCGCGCTCCGGGCGGGAGACGAGATGGACCTCGAGATGATCCCACGCACCCTGGCCGTCCCCTTCGCCATAGTGACGGCCTTGATCCTGCTGGGCGTGCCGTCCGAACGAAGCGCTGAGGTGGCCAGGGCCGGCGTCGCCTTCTACCTGGTGGGTCTGTTGTCGATGTGCTCATCCCAGCTCGCCCTGAGCGGGGCGACGATCGGCAGTCTGAGGGCGGGAGAGGTGACGGGCACTCTCTTCGGTGCGGTGTTGCTGGCGATCGCGGGCGCCGTCGTCGTGCTCACGCTCGCGTTCGCTGTGATCGCTCCGGTGGTGGGTCCGCCGATCGGAGAGGCACTGACGTTGCTGCTGACTGTGGTCCTCTACCCGATAGCCTGGATCCTCGAGAAGGTGATCGCTTTTCTGACACCGTCCGGTGGTCCGTTCAACGATATCCTTCCCCAGCCGCCTACTGATCTGACGCCGGAGAACCTCGATCAGAGCGGTGAGGACTCTGCCTCGCTCGCCGCTTTCAAGTTCATCTTCCGGGCCTTTTCACTCGCCCTGCTGCTCGGCCTTGCTGCTGCTGCGGTTGCATTCGCCGCGAGGTTCAGACAAAGGAGATCAGAGCTTCGCGAGGACGTTTCCCGAACCGCGGCGGGAGGGCTCGCCGAGGATGCGGCGAGCTGGCTTCGCGGGCTTCTGCCACGGAGGCCCGCGCGCAAGCCCCGCCTCCGCCGGTCCGGCATCCTTGCTCTCTATGATGAGATGCTCGAACGGTCGGCGCGGCGCGGCCGCGAACGTCCCGGTGGAGCGACCCCACGCGAGTTCGCCCCGGACATGGCCGAGGTGTTCCGGACACATGTGACCGATGAGATCACCGCGACTTTCGAAGATGCGTACTACGGAAGCCGGGAACCCCATGAAGGGAAGGTTCAAGATCTCCGGGACAGGCTCGATCAGCCCGCCGTGGACGATTAGAAATTAGAGCTCGAGCGAAGCCCAGCCGGGCCCCTGGTCGATCACTGCTGGTGCGACTCCGGCTGTGTTGGGCCGGACGGCATACTCGATGTCTGCGCCGAAGCCCAGTGATCGGAGGTGCGCGGCGTGGGACGAAGTCGTGGCCAGGCGTGCCCCGTCCCGCTGCCAGACGGTCTCGGCAAGCAGTGCTGCGTCGCTGCTTTCGAGCGCTCGGTCCCGGACGCGTAGCGCTGCCACCAGTGCTCCCGCCGCGCAGACGTCCTCGAGGGCAATGAGCGCTCCTCCTTCGTTCCCCGCACAGACGATGGTGACGTCCCGGGCGGAGCGGACGGTGTCGCAGACAGCGGCGATGTTCGCAAGCGCGCCGGGGAAGGTCGGACCGCGGCTCGCTGCCCGACAGATCGCTCGCGAGCCGTTGGTGGTCGCCATGATGGCCTCTCTGCCCTCCAGGTCGCTTTCGGCCGCCTCGAGTGGGGAGTTGCCGAGTGCGAAGCCCGGCGGCGCGACGCCTCCCTCTTCCCCCATGAGAAGGGCCGCCGGCCGCGAACGCGCCAGCGTGCGCGCCCCGTCGGTCGTCGCGGTGACGGTGAGCCGCCGGAGGCCACGCGAGAACAACACTGCGATGGTCGTCGTCGCACGCAACAGATCGACGACAATGAAGGTCGACCCTGCGCGGATCTGGGAGGGCGTTAGAGCGACGTCGACGCGGGCGGGCACCCGCGAAGGTTGGTGTTCGGCCGGCTTAGGCGCGAACGGTGAGAGGACCGCTAGCAGCTGGCGCACGCGGCGTTAAGCTGGTCCTATGGACCCGCGCCCGGTTGGTGTATTCGATTCGGGAGCCGGTGGGCTCAGCGTTCTCGGGCATCTGCGGGCCCTCGCCCCGGAAGAGCGCTACGTGTACTTCGCGGACACCCAGTACTTCCCCTATGGCTCCCGCCCCGCCGCCGAGGTTCGGAAGCGCGCCTTCTCGGTCGTGCACCGGCTCCTCCAGGCCGACGTCAAGCTGGTTGTTATCGCCTGCAACACGGCGTCGACCGCGGCGGTGGCCGATCTTCGTGAAGCATTTGCGATTCCCTTCGTGGCGATGGTGCCGGCGGTCAAGCCGGCAGCCTCGCTCTCGAGAACAGGACGGGTGGCGGTGCTGGCTACGAACGGGACCCTCGATGGTCGCATGTACGAAGAGGTGAGATCAGCTTTCGGTGGCGGGATCGAGACGGAGGCCGTGCCCTGCCCGGAACTGGCGACACTGATCGAGGCGGGAGATTTCGGATCCGAAGCCGTGCGGGTGCAACTGCGGGATGCCCTGGGTCCGGCGGTCCGGAACGGCGCCGACACGGTCGTCCTGGGCTGCACGCACTTCCACTTCCTGGAGGGGATGGTCCTCGAGGAGTACCCGGGGATCAACGTAATCGGAACCGCAGAACCGGTAGCGCGCCGGGCGGTGCAGGTGCTGACCGAGGGCGACATGCGAGCGCCCGACCGGGCGGTAGGAGATATCAGTTTCATCGTCAGCGGGAACCGTTCGGCGTTCATGAGGTGTGTCGAGTCCCTGCCCTGGCGGACTCCGGCGGTGGCGGGATGACAGGCTTCTTCGAGTTGCTGGCGCGTCGCAGTCAGGAGATCGGTTCGCTGGTGTGCGTCGGCCTGGACCCTGATTCCTCCCGGCACGCCGTGGACGGCGTGGCCTCCTACAATCGGCGGGTGATTGAGGCCACGCTTCCCTACGCGGCCTGCTACAAACCCAATATCGCGTTCTACGAGCAATACGGCCTTGCCGGCTTGAGGGCGCTCGAAGAGACGATGACGGCGATCCCGGCGGGCGTGCCCGTCATCGGAGACATGAAGCGCGGTGATGTGGGCCATACCGCCGCCGCCTACGCGCGAGCGGCATTCGACGTTTGGGGCTTCGGTGCTGTCACGCTCTCGGGATACCTCGGCCGCGACGCCGTGGAACCATTCCTCGCCTATCGGGACAAGGGTGTGTATGTGCTCTGCCGGACCTCCAATCCCGGTGCTGCTGAAGTCCAGAACCTCCTTACGGGGGATCACCGTCCGCTCTTCGAGCAGCTGGCCGTGGCTGCCGCGGGGTGGGGTGACGCGGTCGGACTCGTGGTCGGGGCGACGGCTCCGGAGGAGCTGCATGCTGTGAGGCAGCTGCTTCCGGACGTGCCGTTACTCATTCCCGGCGTCGGAGCACAGGGGGGCAGCCCTTCGCTGGTTATCGATGCGGCCGGAAGGGTTCCCGGTCTGACGCTCGTGAACGCCTCGCGGTCGGTCTACTACGCGGGTGACAGTCCGGAGGCGGCGGGGGAAGCGGCCCGGGCTCTGCGAAACCTGTTGAACGAGAGCACGGGCGATGATTGAGCCGGTTGTCGGCCGGATCTACCGGATGCGCCGTAAGCACCCGTGTGGCGGTTGGGAGTGGCGAGTCTACCGTTCCGGAGCCGATGTCGGCATCGAGTGCTGTGAGTGCGGACGGCGGGTGATGTTGGAGCGGCGCAAGTTCGAGGCGCGAGCACGGGCGCCCCTATCCCGGGATGTCTGAGGCCGAGGCGACCCCGCTTCTCCAGCAGCGATCCTTCAGGCGCCTGACCGCTGCAAGGCTGACCTCGCGAACAGCTCAGTATGCGCTCAATTTTGCCCTTGTTCTCCTCGTCGTGGAGGCGACCGGCAGGGCCTTCTTCAGCAGCCTTCTCGTTCTCGCTCTCGTGCTCCCGACGACGGGGGCGGGGCTGGTCTCCGGGGCGCTTGCCGACGTCTTCCCGCGCCGGATGCTGATGATCACAGGGCATTCCCTGCGTGCGGTGCTCTGTTTTGCCATTGTCGGCGACGACATGGGCGCTCCGGCATACTTCACGGTGGCGGTGTTGCTGTCGCTGACGACCCCCATCGCCACCGCCGCGGAGGGGGCGACGCTGCCGGCGATTGTGGCCCGCCCGCTCCTGGCAAGAGCAAACGCGATAAGCCAGGCGACCAACGGTCTGGCGCAGTTCATTGGCTTCGGGATTGTCACGCCCGTGCTCCTACGAGCCTTCGGATCGGCGGATGCTTTGTTTGTTGCGTGCGGGGTGCTCTTCCTGGCCGCAGGAGTCAACGCACTGCTGATCGGCCGTGTGAGGTCACCGAGACAGTCCGAGATCGGCGGAGACGAGGGTCATCCCTGGTATGTGGCCGGCTGGCGCGCGCTGCGTTCGGACTCGCGGACGTGGCGGGCGACGCTGGAGCTGACGCTGATCTCGACCTCGGCGATCATCCTTGCGGGGCTCGTGCCGGCCTACCTTCAGGATGTGCTCGGCCTCCCGGTGGATGTGGGTGTCGTTGCCCTGGTGCCGGGTGTGATTGGAGTCGGATTCGGTCTGCGTCTCGCCGGCTTTCTCGCCCGGCGCGTGAGGCATTCGATACTCTCGAGCACCGGCTTTCTCATTTACATCGTCTCACTGCTGGGTCTTTCCGCGGTCAATCCGACTTCGGCCTTCGTCGCCGGGTACGGTCCGCTTTCGTGGCTCGACAGCATCCACGTCGGTGGGTTCGATGGCGCTGCCGTTATTGCCAGCGCCTGGACGGCTCCTCTGGGATTCTCCTTTGCCCTCGTCAGCGTTGCCGCGCAGACCGTCCTCAACGACCTGCTGCCACTGAGCCTCCAGGGACGTGCCCAGGCGACACAGACCGCCCTTGCGGCCGTGGCAGCCTCGGCTCCGGTGCTTGTTGCCGGTGCGGTGGCGGACATTGTCGGCGTTGCGCCGGTCATGGCTGCAGTAGCGGTGGCGACGGCGCTCATCGCGGCACTGCGGCCCGGCTCGGTATCGGGACGGATGGCCCTTGCAGCTGGCTGAGCGGCCGGCCTAGTCTGCGGAGTGGCCCGCCGCCGTGCAGATGTTCTCCTGGTTGAGCGGGGACTGGTCGAGTCCCGCGATCTCGCGAGGCGGCTGATCCTCGCCGGTCGGGTGCGGTCCGGCGGAAGCGTACTCGTGAAGCCTGCGACTCTCCTTGTCGACGATGCCGTGCTGGAGGTCGTCGAGGCGCCGCGCTACGTCAGCCGCGGAGGTTTCAAGCTGGAGGAGGGCCTGCGGGAGTTCTCGGTGGAGGTGGAGGGACGTCGCTGCCTCGACATTGGTGCCTCAACCGGCGGGTTCACCGACTGTTTCCTCCAGCACGGCGCAGCCGAGGTGATCGCGGTTGACGTCGGCCGCGGCCAGCTCCACTGGAAGCTCCGTCAGGACCCGCGGGTGATCCTGATGGAGAAGACGAACGCGCGCGCTCTCCCCGATGTCGGCGAGTTCGCGGTCTTCGCCGCAGACGTGTCGTTCATCTCCCTGAGGCTGATTCTTCCGGCGGTGGCTGAAAGGGCCGCAGCCGGCACGCCGGGTGTGGTCTTGCTGAAGCCCCAGTTCGAGGCCGGCCGCCGGTCGGTGCCCCGCGGCGGTGTGATCCGCGATCCGGCGGTCCGGCTCCGGGTGCGTGAGGATTTCCAGCGCTGGTTGGATCGCGAGGGATGGCAACTTACCGGCATCCGCGAGTGTGCCACCCATGGCGCCGACGGGAACGTCGAGTATCTTGTGGGGCTGACGACTGCAACGAGGACTGGTTGAGTGATTAACAACGTGACGGTCCTGCATCAGAGCGCGAATGGAGGAGGCGCTTCCCTCGCGGGCTCGATCGTTCGCGAATTCAAGGCGGCGGGTGTCACAGTGATCTCCGGCGATGTGTGGGACCCGCGGGCGGCCGTGCTTTCGGACGGGACGGACCTCATAGTGTGCATCGGCGGCGACGGAACGGTGCTTCGCGCCGCCAGGGTCGCGCTCCCCGGGTGCGCCCCCATCCTGGGGGTCAATACGGGCCGTCTCGGGTTTCTCACCAGCCTCACGCCGCGCGACTTCTTCAACAGGTTTGAGCGACTCCTGGCGGGCGACTGGGAGGTCCAGGAGCGCCTCATGGTGAGGGCCGAGATCGCGCGCCCCGGGGACGAGCCCCTCGGGCCTTTCCACGGGCTCAACGATGTGGTTGCCGCCAGGCAATCTCCCGGCCGGCCCGTCTATGTGGATGTTCGAATTGATGGTGCAAAGATAGCCAATTATCGGTGTGACGGGATTATAGTTGCCACACCGACCGGAAGCACAGGGTACTCGCTCAGCGCGGGAGGGCCGATCCTCGACCCAACCGAACAGCAGCTCGTCTTGACCCCCGTGGCGGCACATCTCGCCCTCGGAAGCTCCATCGTGCTGAAGAGAAGTTCCGTCATCGACCTCGTTGTCACGTCCGACTCCGGTGCAGCACTGAGCATCGATGGCCAGGACGATCTCTCGGTCGAGGGTGCGGCTCACGTCACGGTCACCGCGAGCCAGCACGCGACGAGGCTCGCCACTTTCGGGACCCCCTCATCTTTCTTCCGTGACCTTGCCCAGAGGCTCGAACTGCAGCTTTCGAGCGCTACGCGGATCCGTGATTGAACGGCTCGAGATCAAGAACTTCGCGCTCGCCCGCGGTGTTGCCTTGTCTCTTGCGCCCGGGCTCAACGTGTTCACAGGCGAGGCGGGGGCGGGGAAGTCGCTGGTCGTGGATGCCCTGGCCTTTGCACTGGGCGCCCGCAAGGGGGTCGAAGTCATCGCCTCCGGCGCCGAGCGAACCGAAGTCCGGGTCGTCCTCGCTGACGGAAGCTGCATAGAGAGGGTGATCGGCCGGACCGGGCGGACGGTCCTGAGGCTCGATGGTGCCCCGTCCTCTGTGGACGTCGTCCGCGAGCTCACTTCGGGTCGAATCGAGATTCACGGCCAGTCCGAACAGCTGGCTCTTCTCCGGCCCGCCGTCCAGCTGGAGGCGCTTGACAGGTTCGCCGGCTGTCTGGAGGAAGCGGCGCGCTTTTCCTCCGATGCACGCCGCCTTCGGGCTGTCCGGCGTGAGCTGGCGGCAGTCCGGAGCGATGATCGGGAACGAGAGCGGAGGATCGGTCAGCTGCGTTTCGAGGTGTCCGAGATCGAGTCGGCCAGCCTCACGGCCGGCGAGCCCGAGGCACTCGGTGCAGAGCGGCGGCGGCTGGCGGCTACGGAGCAGTTGCGAACGTGGGCTCAGGCCGCGCTCGCGGCGCTGGAGCAATTCCCGGTCGGGGATCTCGTCCAGGCCGTGTCGGCCATCACGGGCGAGGATGGGGAAAGCGAAGGCCTGGCGGAGTCGGCGCTCCTCCTCGAAGCAAACGCCTCCGATCTCACACGATCGCTCAGACACTACGCCGAGGGGATCGAGGAGGATCCGGAGCGCTTGAGAGCGATCGAGGAGCGGCTCGACCTCATCTTCGCACTGCGCCGAAAGTACGGGGACACTGTTGACGAGATCCTGGCCTACGGCTCCTCCGCCGCTGAAGAGCTGGCAGCGACGGAGCAGCGCAGTGCCAGCGAGCAGGAGCTCCTGGCCACCGAAGAGGGTCTTATCACATCGCTCTCCTCGGGCGCCGCCGGGCTGTCGGCCGGGAGGCGGCGTTTTGCAGCCGCGCTGGGGGAAGCGGTCGCCGCTGAACTGGCTCGCCTCGGGATGGAAGGAGCGTCGTTTGCCGTCGGATTCGCCTGCACGGATAACGCGGAAGGCCTTCCGGTTGCCCTTCCCGATTACGAAGTGGTCTCTCCCGGCCGAGAGGCGCGCTCGGCCTCCGGTGACGCGGTTCCGCGATGGTTCGGCGACCGGGGGGTCGACCAGATTGAGTTCCTCGCGTCCTTCAATCGGGGAGAGGATCTACGGGCTCTCGCGACGGTTGCCTCGGGCGGGGAGACCTCGCGATTCCTGCTCGCACTGACCGCGGTATTCGGTTCGACCGGCGGAAGGCAGACCATTGTGTTGGATGAGGCGGACGAGGGCGTCGGCGGGCGCTCGGGATCACTCGTTGGTGAGGCTCTTGCACGGCTGGCGGTCCAACACCAGGTGCTCTGCGTCACCCACCTGCCGCAGGTGGCGGCCCACGGCGATCGGCACTTCGTGGTCTCGAAAGGGCAGACGAAGGAGGGACGGGCGGAGTCGAGCTGTCGGGAGGTGGCCGGAGGCGAGAGAATCGAGGAACTTGCGGCGATGCTCGGCGGCCGGTCTACGGCGACGCTCAAGGCAGCTGAAGAGCTTCTCGCACACGCATCGGGTTTAGGCCCTCAGCTGTAGCGCTGCTCCTCCCACGGGTCTCCATACATGTGGTATCCGTAGGTCTCCCAGAATCCCGGCCGGTCTTCGTCGAGAAACTGGATGCCGCCGATCCACTTCGCGCTCTTCCAGAAATAGAGGTGGGGGATGACCATTCTCAGCGGCCATCCGTGCTCCAGGGTCAGCGGCTCCCCGCCGTGGTGGGTGGCGAGGAGCACATCGTCGCGATCGAGGTCCTCGAGCGGGACGTTCGTGGTGTAGCCGCCGTAGCTGTGGAGCATGACAAAACGAGCTTCCGGCTTCACCCTGGCGCGGGCGAGCAGGGCGCGGAAAGGAACTCCGCCCCAGTGATTGTCATACTTGCTCCACGTGGTCACGCAGTGGATGTCGTTGACCGTGTTGGCATGTCCGAGGCTGTTGAACTCGTCCCAGCTGAACGCCAGCTCTTCGCTTACGAGTCCCCAGACGTGAAATCGCCAGCTCTCGAGTTCGAGGCGAGGCATGCTGCCGTAGTGGAGGACCGGCCAACCGGGGGTCAGATGCTGCCCGGGCGGAAGCCTCAGTTTGCCGTCTGCGCGCACTTCGGCGGAAGTGGTGGTGTCCATCGTCCCTCCGGCCCGGTAGCCTGCTGGATGTCCGATCAGCGTAGCCGCGGGAGATTTGCTCGGGCAAGAACGGACACCGAGGTACCGGCGACTCCGGCGCGGACGGGTGGTCCTTCGAACGCTGGTCCAGCCATTACGCCTACCACTTCATCGTCGTTCTGCTGGCTTCCTGTTCCTTCAACTGCTTCTCTCTCCAGACCCGGTGGAATTCGGGCCCCGCAGCCTGCATGGCCTCAAACCGATCGAGCGGGGGGTGATCAGTAAGCCACCGCCTGTCGTGCACGCGGCAAAGAAAGAATGTTGCGTCGCCACCGTCCAGAGAATCGATCACACGGCAATCGACGAGTGCGGAAGCGTCGGGGAAATAGGGGTCTCCCGCATCCGTCAGTTCGTAGGAGAGTCCGCCAAGCTTGCCGCCCTCTCGCCCGGAGACCAGGCCCAGCCTTCCGAGGAGTTCGACCTGGTGGGCTGCGAGAACCGAGATCGCCAGCGAACCCGACGCCCGAACGAGCCCCTCCGTCTGATTCGTCTTGAAGATGCCGGCGATCAACCGGGGCTTTTCGGGAACGATCGAAGCCCCGAACACGGACACGCTGATCATCGCATCGGGTCCCCCCGGACCGTGGCTTCCGACGGCGCAGACGGGCGCCCAGAACAGCGACAACGGATCCGGCGGTCGATCGGCAGTCATGGAGCGAGTCTAACATCCGGCTCGGAGGGCCCGGACCGCCCGCAACTGCCGCGCCGCCACGACTTCCGCAGGCGAACCCCCTAACATCGAGAGATGGAAGAGGAAGCACGGATGGTTTCCGCGCGGTCCGACAATGCGGACCGCGCGCCTCTGTTCCGGTTTCTCGGAGTGGCGGCCCTGGTCGTTCTGGTCGACCAGCTCTCGAAGCTGGCGATAGTCTCATGGCTCGATAAAGGGGACCGGTTCCCGGCGGATGGCCCTCTGCGCCTCGTGCACGTGACAAACACGGGGGCTGCATTCGGGATGTTCCAGGGTGCCGGCTTTCTTCTCGCGCTCGCTTCGATCGTTGGAGTCGCCGCGATTGCCATCTACCTGTTGAGCCCCGGATTCGCTCACCCCCTCCTTCGCTTCTGCCTCGCCCTCATGCTCGGCGGCGCGATGGGGAACCTCGTGGACCGGGTGCGCAACGGTGAAGTGGTCGACTTCCTCAAGTTTCCGGGATGGCCCGCGTTCAACGTCGCGGATTCGGCGATCTCGGTGGGAGTGGTTCTGCTGCTGTGGGTGATGATCATGGCCCCACCGGGCGTCGACGAGAGCTGATCGCTCCCCGCAGCGGGCGGGTCGATGCGGTTGTTGCGGACTCCTGGTCCGACATGAGCCGGGCCCGGATCCAGCGGCTGATAGCTGACGGGAATGTCACGGTTGATGGGCGCCGGGTCCGCAAGTCGGCGACCGTCTCCGAGGGGGCTCGAATCGTCGTCTCTCTGGACTCGACGAGGTCTCCGAAACCCGTGCCGGCAGCGGCCGAGGGGATTGTGGTCCTCTTCGAGGACGAGGCGCTGCTGGCGGTGGCGAAACCGGCCGGCGTGGTGGTCCACGACGCTCCCGGGGCGCCGGCGCCGTCGGTGGCCGGCTGGTTTGTCGCTCGGTTTCCGGAGGAAGCGAGCGCGTTCACCGCGGGCCGCCCCGGGATTGTGCACCGGCTTGATCGGGACACCACGGGCGTACTGGTTCTTGCGAGGACTCCGCAGTCGCAGCATCTGCTGGGCCGCGCCTTTGAGGAACGCTCCGTCGCCAAGACCTACGTGGCGCTCACGGGCGGCCGGCCGCCCCGGCCGCGTGGCTCGGTTGAGACGGCGATCGGGCGCGACCCGGCTGATCGAACTCGGATGGCCGTCGTGCCTCATGGCCGGGATGCTGTTACGGGCTTCTCCGTCGTGGAATCGTCCGGCGAGCATGCACTGCTCGAGATCCACCCTCGAACCGGCCGCACTCACCAGATCCGGGTTCACCTCAGCGCCCTTGGCTGCCCCGTTGCCGGCGACAGAGTCTACGGGCGAGTCCCGGCTGCAAGGCAGATGCTGCACGCGTGGCGTATCGAGCTTCCCCACCCGTCGGGCGGCAGGCTCGAAGTGACGGCGCCGCTGCCCGCCGATTTTCGCCTCGCAGCCGAGAGTTCGGGCCTGGGCCGGGCGGCCGTGAGATACTGCGAACCGTCGCCTGCGCGGCGACTGCCAGACTGAACAGCCCGAGATGCCACAGTGACCGACCGACCCGTCCGCACCCGCTACGCTCCAAGCCCTACCGGCGATCCGCACGTCGGCAATATCCGCACCGCGCTCTTCGAGTGGGCTTTCGCGAGAGCCAACAGTGGGACGTTCATCCTTCGCGTCGAAGACACCGACCGCGCTCGCCTGGTCGAGGGCTCGCTCGAGGCCATCTACGAGAGCCTTCGATGGCTGGGTATCGACTGGGATGAAGGGCCGGACATTGGGGGTCCGTACGGACCATATGTGCAATCGGAGAGGCTCGACCTCTATCGCGATGCAGTTGGGCGGCTCATGGATCGGGGGCGAGCCTATCCCTGCTTCTGTTCTCCGGAGCGGCTGGCGGGGGTGCGGGAGGGGCAGGGCGCCGCGAAGAAGGACACGTGGGGACTCGGGACGCAGCGTGGGGTATCTCGTGAGCGATGTGTGCGCACAAGCGGAGAGTGCTTTTCCCGAGCTCGAAAGGAGGATTGCCGGCGAGCGAGATCACGATTGCGAAGGCGCTCGGGGGCGCCGGGTACGCGACGGCGGCGGTTGGCAAGTGGCACCTTGGGCACTTGAAGCCCTAC
>CAZHMF010000037.1:10612-19362 GCA_964533605.1 uncultured Anaerolineaceae bacterium | reverse complement strand
CGTGCTGGACGTGACGGGCGAGGGGCTGTGGGCAGAGGGCCAGGTTCTGCTGGTCTCGGTAGAGTGCCGGGCCCGGGACGATCGCCTCGGACTGAGCGCTCGCAGAGCCGTCTCGTTCGACAGGGGCGAGGGGCGGTTGGTTGGCTTTTCTCCCGAGCAATGGCAGGTCAAAAAGGCGCCCCGGCGCCGGTCCCGCCCGCGGCCGGGAAAAGGCTCCCACGGATCAGGCTCTTCCTCGCCCGACTCCGGCCGGCCGGTCGCCGAGGCCTCGGCGCCGGGTGTCACGCCACCGGTCAGCGGCGACACCGCTCGACTCGTCGTCACCATCTATGAGACCGAAGACGAAGCCGCCGACCGGGCCCTGCTGATGGCCGTTGCAGCCATGCTCCGCGAGCATCCGGGTTCCGATGAGGTCCGGCTTGTCGTGCACGATGTCGACGGCAAAGACAACGAGTTCGACCTCCCGCGCGCAAGGGTCTCCGAGAGCCTTGCCGGCTCGATCGCGAAGGTTCTGGCCGCCAGCAAGGGGACGGCGCGGCTGATAGGGCGCAGAGGCGACGATCAGGCGGCCTGATTCCTGCCAATCGTCCCTTCCTCGAAGCCGAACATTTGTTCTATACTGTGCCCATGCCTGTGGTATGTCTCTACTTTCCGCAGCTCAGAATTGATCTCGCGCTGCTCGCACACCCCGAGATCCGAGGCCGGCCGGTCGTCCTTCTTGACCGGCCCGGCCCGGAGGGTGCCGTGACGGCCCGCTCCTTCGAAGCGGCACTGCTCGGCGTGCATCCAGCGATGAAAGCGCGGGCAGCATACGACAGAGCGCCCGGAGCAGTCTTCCTCCGGGACACGGGCGAGAAGGTCCAGGCTGTTCTCGGGGAGATGGCTGAGGAGATCCGAAACGATGGTGCAGGTGTGCCCGATGTGGGACCGGACTCGGTGGCGGTCCACACGGGCCGGCTGGTCCCAGCCTTCCGACTCCTGGCGGCCGCTCGGGTTCAGGAGGCAGGACTGACCGTGCGGGTCGGGCGCGGCGCCTCGGTTCAGGAGGCCTGCGCCGCGGCGAAGGCGGCGCGAGGACGTTCGCGAGCCCAGCGTCAGCTCGCCCGGCGCCGCGCCTCCTGACTGACCGCCGTCACGACCTGCGCGGTATACTCCCTCCCACAAATGACCATGGCCGCAGCCGCCTGACTCCGGAATGTTCCCGGTCAGGTGGGCGGCCGGGAGGGTTCGCGGGTGGCGGTAAGCTCACTCGATGGCGTCAGAGTTGTCGAGTTCTGCGACGAGACCGGGGCCTACTGTGGAAGGCTCTTTGCCGACCTCGGCGCGGAAGTGATCAAAGTCGAGCCGCCGGGTGGCGGGCGCGAGCGGCACACGCCTCCTTTCATATCGAGCGCCGGCGAAAGCGTCGACACGAGCCTCGGCTTCTGGGTGCACAACACCTCCAAGAAGTCCGTCGTGCTCGATCTGGAGAGTCCCGCCGGCCGGGAGAAGGCCCGCCAGCTGGCACTGTCCGCCGATATCGTGGTTGAGGACTCTCCGCCGGGCCACCTCGCCGCACTGGGCCTCGGTTATGAAGAACTGAGGGAAGCCCGCCCGGCACTCGTCTACACATCGATCACCGGCTTCGGACAGACCGGCCCGCACGCCGGCTGGGCATACAGCGACATCATCGGCCAGGCGGTGGGCGGAATCATGACGCTGGCCGGTGATCCCTCGGATCCACCGAACCGGATCTACGGCAACCAGGCAAATGTCTCCGCCAGTATCCACGCCGCCTACGGGGCTCTCCTGGCGCTCCGTACGGCAGAGGCGACCGGCGCGGGGCAGCAGGTCGACGTATCCGCACAGGAAGCCCTTTCGATCTCTCAGGAGATCGCGATGATGACGTGGGACTTCCAGAAGGTGAACAAGGTCCGGCTCGGGGTTTCCGGCTCCCTGCCACTCCCCTTGCCCGGGATCGGTGCCTACGAGGCCGCCGACGGCCACGTGCTCCTCTTTGTCCTCGCTCCGGGCGGCGCAGAGTTCCCCGTGCTCGTCGACTGGATGCGGGAAAAGGGAATGGCCGAGGACCTCGACGAGGAGCCGTACGCAGCACTCTGCAAGGAACTGAACATGCAGATGCTGTCGGCCCTGATGGGAGGGGTCGTCGACGACATCCAGTCCAAGATCGTCCACCTGTCACACATCCATGATGTGGTCGGAAGATTCATCAAGACGCTCCCCGCCCGCGAAGCGTACGAAGAGGGGCAGCGTCGAACTCTCCTGATCGGACTGGTCTCGACACCGCGGGACCTCGCGGAAAACGCTCAGCTCCGGGCCAGGAACTGGTACGTGAAGCTCGCCGTGAATCCGGACACTATCATCGAGTTCCCGGGGCCTCCCTACCGGCTGAGCCAGACGCCTGCATCGATCGCACGGCCACCCCGGCTGGGAGAACACACCAACGAGATACTAGCGTCGCTCTGAGAAGGAGGACACCATGACCCCCCGCCCGCTCGACGGAATACGCGTCGCCGACTTCTCCTGGTTCGGGGCCGGTCCGATCGCGGCGAACACGCTCGGCATGTTCGGCGCCGAAGTGATCCGCGTCGAATCCGAGGCCAAGGTCGACGGCCTCCGTATGACCCAACCCGTTCCACTGAACCCCGACGGGACGATGCGCAGCGGCTCCTACAATCTCAGCGGCTACTTCAATAATTTCAATGCCGGCAAACTATCACTACTCCTCAATCTCAATCTCGAGAAGGGTCAGGAGCTCGCGTATCAGCTGATCGCGAAGTCGGACATCTTCCTCACAAACTTCACTCCGCGGGTCATCGCCAAGTGGAATCTCGGTTACGAGCAGATCCGGCAGGCAAACCCGAACATCATCGCTTCCTACGCGCCGATGCAGGGGATGGAGGGTCCCCACCGCGATTTCCTGGGCTTCGGGGCCGTTCTCACTCCTGTGACCGGGATCTCATACCTCTCGGGATTCCCTCACCAACCCCCCGTCGGCGTGGGTACCAACTATCCCGACTACGTGATCAATCCGGGCCACACGGTCTTCGCCATCCTGGCAGCTCTTCGTCATCGCGATCGGACCGGCGAAGGCCAGATGATCGAGCTCCCCCAGATCGAGTCGGTGACAAACGTCCTCGGAACCGCAGTCGCCGACTACCTCGCGAACGGCAACGTCCAGGGGCGCACGGGCAACAGAAGCCCCGTCGCAGTACCCCACGGGGCATTTCGTTGCCAGGACGATCCCTCGTCTACCAACTCCCCCGATCGCTGGGTCGCGATCGCCTGTCCCGACGACCTTGCGTGGCAGGCCACCTGCTCTGCATTCGGCCACCCCGACGCCGCCTCGGATCCGCGCTTCTCGACGTTTGACGCCCGGAAAAGCAACGAAGATGCCCTCGAGGAGCTCGTGTCGTCCTGGACTTCCGGTCTTCGTGCCGAGGATGCGGCCGCTACTCTTCAGGGCGCCGGAGTACCGGCCGGCGTCGTTCAGAACGCCCAGGACCTCCTGGACAAGGACGAGCACATCAAGAGTCGCGGTTACTATCGATACATGGAGCATCCGGAGACCGGGCGCTCTGCCTACGACGGGGCACCTGCCGTGCTCAGCGAGACCCCTGGCAACCCGGACGGCCCTGCACCACTCTTCGGCGAGCACACATTCGAGGTTTGCGAGCGCATACTCGGCCTCAATGCGGACGAGGTCGCCGACCTGATGGCTGAGGGGGTGCTTTCCTGAATCCGTCTCCCGAACGGACCCTGTGATAGCATCGGGCGAACGCGCGGAGGTGCTTGAACAATGGGTGCTGGCCTGATCGCAATTCTCGTGATCATCGGTCTTGTGGCTGTCATCGGCTTCGTGCTGGTCGGCATGTACAACGGTCTCGTGAGATCGCGGATTCGCGTCAAAGAAGCCTGGTCGGGAATCGACGTTCAACTCCGCCGGAGGGCGAGCCTGATCCCGAATCTCGTGGAGACGGTCAAAGGCTACGCGGCTCACGAAAAAGAGGTCCTCGAGAACGTCACCCGGGCGCGGGCCGCGCTGCAGCAGGCATCCGGTCCCGCCCAGGCGGCACAGGCCGACAATATGCTTACGCAGGCCCTCGGCCGGCTCTTCGCCGTCGCAGAAGCATATCCGGACCTCAAGGCGAACCAGAACTTCCTCGAGCTCCAACGCGAACTGACAGATACCGAGGACAAGATCGCTTACTCGCGCCAGTTCTACAACGGCAACGTTTCGAATTACAACCAGAAGCTCCAGACGTTCCCGACCGTCATCATGGGTCGCATGTTCGGCTTCCTTCCCGAGGAGTTCTACGAGGCAGAGGAGGAGGCTCGGGAAGAGGTGCAGGTAAGCTTCAACTGATCGGGCGCCGATACTCTCAGTAGCCAGCGCAGGCCATGTCTGCGCCCACGGAGCTCACCAGATGCCGGCAACCCCTGCCCCTCCGGGATCCGTCCTCATCTACGACAGGGTTGACGCCAACCGCCGGCAGACCTGGCTTCTCATCGCTCTCTTCGTCGCCCTCATCGGAACCATCGTCTGGCTCTTCCTCTGGCTCTGGGGCGTCCCCGGCAGCCAGATGCCACCGGTTCTCGCCATCGCCGGGGTCATTCTCATTGCCTATGCCCTCTTCGCGTACTTCTCCTCGACATCGGTCGTCCTGTCCATCGCCGGCGCCCACCAGGTTTCCAAAGACGAGGAGTGGGAGTTCGTCCGCAGGGTCGAGAACCTCAGCATCGGGGCCGGCCTCCCGATGCCGAAGACCTGGGTCCTCGAGGACAGCGCTCCGAACGCATTCGCAACCGGGATGGACCCTCAGCACGCCCACGTGGTCGTGACGAGGGGTTTGCTCGACAAGCTGGAGCCGATCGAGCTCGAAGGGGTCCTCGCTCACGAACTCTCGCACATCGGGAACTATGACATCCGGGTCATGACCGTAGTCACGGTGCTCGTCGGGTTGGTTGCGCTGCTCTCCGACGTAGCATTGCGAATGACCTTCTGGGGAGCGGGGAGCCGGCCCCGGAACCGAGGGAAGAACAGCGGCGGCGCGATCGTTATCGTCCTCATCGTCGCCGTCGTCGTTGCGATCCTGTCGCCCCTGATTGCACAGATACTGAGGATGGCGGTCAGCCGGCAGCGTGAGTACCTGGCCGACGCCAGCGGCGCGCTGCTCTGCCGGAACCCCGAGGCGCTCGCCAGGGCGCTGGAGAAGATAGCCGGGGACGCGGAACCGCTCGAGGCCGCCAACAAGGCGACCGCCCACCTCTACATCTACAACCCGCTCCGGGAGCACCGGAGTCTCTTCAACAACCTCTTCAACACGCATCCCCCGATTGAGGAGCGCGTACGCCTTCTCCGCTCGATGTGAGGCCGACTCGCCTTTGCGGGCCCTGCTCCCCATACTCGTCAGACACACATCCACGGAGGAGGCAGCATGGGTCTCCGGAGCCCTCAGGAGTACGTCGATTCCCTGCACGACGGTCGCACCGTCTACTATCGCGGACAACAGGTGCCGGACGTCGTCGCCCACGATGTGATCGGAAAAGCCGTCAAACACGCCTGCATTGATTTCGAAATGGCCGAAGATCCGCGGACCCGCGACCTGGCCGTCGTCGCCGGCGACGAGGGAGAGTACAGCCGCTATTTCAAGCTGCCGTCCGGCGTCGAGGATCTCCAGCTTCGCTCCCGGCTCATCGAGGAAGCAACGGCCCTCGGCAAGACGCTGGTCGTCCTGATCAAGGAGATCGGGACAGATGCTCTCTTCGCACTGCACCGGGTTGCCCGCGACATGGACCGTCGCCACGAGACCCGCTATCTGGAGAGGGTCGAGGCGTTCTACCGGCACTGCCGGGACAACGACCTCGCGATGTCTGTGGCACAGACGGACGTAAAGGGGGACAGGAGCCTCGGCCCCGCCGCCCAGCCGATGGAGGACGCCTACGTCCGCATTGTCGAACGGAGAGCGGAGGGGATCGTCGTCCGCGGCGCCAAGCTCCACACGAGCTGCACGACCAACGTCAACGAACTCATCGTCCTCCCGACAAGAGCGATGTCCGAAGCCGACGCAGATTACGCGGTGGCGTTCGCAATCCCCGTCGACACTCCGGGCCTGAAGCTGGTCGCCAGCCCCTACGGCGGAGCGACTCCGAGTGAGTTCGATGCTCCTCTCAGCGCCGAGCACAAGATGATGGAGACGATGACCATCTTCGACGACGTGCTCGTTCCCTGGGACCGCGTGTTCATGGCCGGCGAGCACGACTTCTGCGGCCCCCTCGCCCTCGGGTTCGTCGAATTCCACAGGTTCACCGCGATCTCCTACAAGCTGCCCCTGGTGGACGCCCTCGTGGGTGCGGGCCTCCTGATGGCCGACCTCAACGGGATAACCCGGGCCGCCCATGTTCGCGACAAGCTGGTGTGGCTCGTGAGTTACGCCGAGACCCTGCGCGCCCTGGTCGATATGTCGGCGATTCGCGGGAAGCCCGACGAGGCCGGTCTCTTTGCCCCGGACCCTTTGACGGTCAACATGGCGAAATACCATTTCGCCCACAACTACCACGAGGCGTTGCAGCACGTTCAGGACATCGCCGGTGGCATGCTGGTAACGGCGCCGGGACGGGAGGATTTCGAGAATCCGGAAACCGGTGATCTCCTTCGCCGCTACCTGGCCGGGAAGGCCGGCACAGACGGCGAAGCAAGAACCCGCGCCATGAACATGGTCAGCGACCTGACGACAGGCGAATTCGGCGGCTATCACGCGGTGCTGGCGATTCACGCCGAGGGATCACTCGAAGCGGAGAAGCTCATGATAGCCAGGGCCTATGACAATGCGGGCGCCCTCGCCTATGCAAGGAAGCTCGCCGGTATTGACTGACCGGCCGGCATCGAGACTGGGACCGAGATGAGGCCTGCCGGTGGCGATTGAGATCCCTCTCTTCCCGCTTCGCACCGTGCTCTTCCCGGGTATGCCGCTCCCCCTCCGGATCTTTGAAGAGCGCTACCGGGCGATGATAAGCGAATTGACCGAATCGGCAGGCACCTTCGGGGTGATGCTGATTAGACAGGGACGGGAGACAGGTGGTGGCGCCATCCCGTTCGACGTGGGTACGACGGCGGCCGTCGAGGAGACGGAAGAGGTGCAAGGAGGGAGGCTCGTGGTGCTTTGCCGCGGTCTGGTGCGCTTTCGGCTAGTCAGAATGCTCCCGCCGGCTCCCTACCCACGTGGGGAGATCGAGTATCTGGAAGATAGACCGGTCGAGCCCGGCAGTGACCTCGCCACCCCGTTGGCACGAGTCAGCAAATCCTTCCCCGAGTACTTCCACCTCGCCCAGGCGCTCACCGACCAATGGGCCCGCCCGTTTGCCCTCCCGCAGGAACCGCACGCCCTCGTCAACCTGCTGGGACCATGGCTGAAGGCTGACGAGCGCGACAAGCAAGGCCTTCTCGAACTCGAAGACCCGACCGAGCGCGTCGAGCGTCTGGCCGACCTTCTGGACGAGCTCGTCGGAAAGGTGCGGCCGGAAGTCGAGCAGATGCAGCGCCGTCGTTACGGGGGACTGGGCGGGCGCAACTGAGACGGCCCGAGGGTGGTGGGACGGGCGAGCGAAGCGTTAAACCGGCGGGCGCGGATGCAGTCGCGTCTTCCGCTACATAACGACGATCGCCCTTTCTGTTACACTCGAGTTGCCCCCAGGGTTACAAGCATACACACAGGAGTCCGAATACTTTGGCGTTTGCTGACAAGCAGATAACGTGCCGCGACTGCGGCTCAGCTTTTGTCTTCACCGCGGGTGAACAAGAGTTCTATGCAAACAAGGGCCTGATGAACGAGCCCAGCCGCTGCCCGTCGTGCCGCTCCGCCAGGCGGGCCTCGCAGGGCACCCTCCAGGACAACGACGGATACGTGCGGTACGGAAACTTTGCAAGCTTCGGTGGAAAGACGCCCCGCCAGATGCATCCCGCCTCCTGTGCCGAATGTGATCAGATGACCGAGGTTCCGTTCATCCCCCGTGGGGACCGTCCCGTCTACTGCAGCAGCTGCTACTCGAAGATAAAGCCTCGAGAGGCCGCCTCAAATGCACCCCCACCGGGCACCCAGCGCACCGGAACGCGCTGAACCGGTGGCGGGGTCGCCCCATGTACCCGGCCCCCGCGAGCGCAGCATCGCGCGCCTTCTCGACCTGGACGAGCTTCCGGCGGACCGGTCGCGTCTCGGCGAACTGATCGAGCAGCACGGGGAGCGACTTGGAGCCGCCCTCGCCGCCGAAGCAGCCCGGAGCGATGACGTTTTCGACGCCCGCTCGGCAGCCCTCTATCTCGATCTGCGCCTTAGATTCCTCGAAGGAGTGATTCCGGAGGCCGCCCTCCCCGGGGTGCGCCGGGCCTTCGAGCGGTTGACCGTGGACTGGTAGCTCCCTGCTCAGGCGAGCTCGTCGACCGCCGACTTCTCCTCCGCCGTCAGCTGCCACTCGCCTGCAGCGACGTTGGCCGTCACCTGCGCAGGGGAGGTCGCGCCCGCGATCACACTCCCGACGGACGTTTCGGCCAGCAGCCAGCCGAATGCCAATTCGAGCAGTGTGTGATCCCGCTCTGTAGCAAACGCCTGGAGCGCTTCGATCTTGTCCCAGTTGCGATCGCTCATGAAACGATTCGCGGCGGGGCCCCAGGCGGCCAGGCGGGTGCCCTCAGGCGGTGCCTCGCCACGGGTGTACTTCCCCGTCAGCAGCCCGCTCGCGAGGGGGAAGTAGGG
>CAZHMF010000037.1:0-10512 GCA_964533605.1 uncultured Anaerolineaceae bacterium | reverse complement strand
ACGACGACGTCCTGCCGGCGCCCGGCGAGCGCCTTGCCGAGAAACGTCTCCGACATGCCCGCCCCACCATAGACATCCGCGGTGTCGAAGAGGTTTACTCCGGCCTCAATGGCAGTGCTCACCACCGCGGCGGTCTGTGCCTCGTCACAGCGACGGCCGAAGTTGTTGCAACCGAGACCGATCGCTGACACCTGGAGACCGGAGCGGCCCAGATTTCGGTATTCCACTTTGAAAACTCCTTCTCACCGCAGGGCGGCGAGTACCGTCGAACGAATCAGTTCAGGCGCGGGGCAGTCCGAGCCCGCGAGTCGCGATGATGTTGCGCTGCACCTCGCTGGTCCCTCCAGCTATCGTTGATGAAACCGTCGCGAGATAGGCAGCGGCCGCGCGCCCTTTCATGGGCGCCACGTCGCGGTCCATCAGCTGGCCCGCCGTTCCGACGATCTTCATGGCCGTACGAGCGATCCTCTGACTCAGCTCTGTATTGAACAGCTTCGCGGCCGAGGCTTCGTGGTTGGGCACTCCGCCCGACGCCTGGATGGTGACCACGCGGTAGCTGAGCGTCCGTGCCGTCGCCGCTTCGATCCAGCGTTCGGCGATCTCAGACTTGACCGCCCCCGCCCTGTTGACCCTCCCAGCCTCCTTCGCCCGCCGGTACTCGCGAAGGTAGTACTCGAGCGACTGGCGCTGACCGACCGCGTTGCCGATGGAGGAGCGCTCGAAGTCGAGGGTCGTAGTTCCGATGTACCAGCCCCGGTTGACCTCGCCGATCACGTTGCTGTGGGGGACGCGAACGTCCTCGAAGAAGACCTCGTTGAAGGCATGGAGGTTCCCCATGTTGATGAGCGGCCTCACGGTCACGCCCGGACTCTTCATGTCCATCAAGAAGTAGGTGATCCCACGGTGCTTCGGCGCGTCGGGATCGGTCCGGGCGAGCATGAAGCACCAGTCCGCCGAGTGCGCGCCGGACGTCCAGATCTTCTGACCGTTGATGACCCACTCATCGCCATCGCGCACAGCGCGCGTCTGGAGCGATGCAAGGTCGGACCCCGAGCCCGGCTCGCTGTAGCCCTGGCACCACTGAACCTCACCCCGAAGGATGGCGCCGAGGTGCTGCTTCTTCTGGTCTTCGTCGCCGTGAATGATGATCGTTGGTCCGATCATCGAGGTTCCCATGCCTCCGACGCCGGGCACCCGGGCCTCTGCAAACTCCTCGTTCATGATGAACTGCTCCATCACACCGAGACCGGCGCCGCCGTACTCCTTCGGCCACGCCGGTGCGATCCAGCCCTTCGCCGCCAGCTTCTCTCGCCACTCCGCCAGCGGACCGGTCCGCTGCCTTGCCGCCCCCCGCAACACCGCGGGGTCGAATTGCGGCCGGTTCTTCTGAATGAACGCCCTTACCTCGGCCCGCCAGGTCGCCTGGCCCGGCTCGTCTCGAAAGTCCATCTTCAACTCGCCTGCAGGATAACTTGCGCCACCCTACCAGAAGCTCACAGCTCGACGGAAGCGAGGCCCTGCTGCTGTCGCTCTACTCCGGAAGCCCGTACCCCAGAGCACCGGGAGCCGGCGGCTCGGCCTCCTCCTCGATGGCCCGGTGTCGCCGCCGGACGGCCTCCATCATCCCGTCCTGGGCAGGGACCACGTAGAACTGGCCCGACCTGACCGCCCCCACAACCCGCCCGGCAATGTCCTCGGGCGAGAATCCCGTTGCAAGGAGGTCTACCATGAATTGCCGCTGCAGCGACGACTCCGGGTCGTCCGCCGGCGGCTCGCTCAGCGCCCCGAATCGTGGAGGCCGGTGACGGGCCGAGTCCGTCAGATTCGTATTAACCCAGCCCGGGCAGAGAACGGTCACGCCAATCGGTGCGCCGGCGGCGAGAAGCTGTGTGCGGAGCGATTCGGAAAGGGCCACGACAGCGTGCTTCGTGACCCCGTACGCGCCGTTTCCGAGCGCGAGCCCTGCGACTGAGGCGGTGTTCACGATGTGGCCCGCCTCACCACCTGCGAGCATCCGCGGGATGAACGCCCGGACGCCGTGAATCACGCTCCGAAGGTTCACACTGAGCACCCACTCCCAATCGTCTTCAGACAGCTCCCAGAGGGGATTCGTTGTGCCGCCAACGCCGGCGTTGTTGCACAGCACGTGCACCGAGCCGAAGCGTTCGTAGGCTTCGCTCGCCAGCGCCGCGAGCTCCTCCGCCCGTGAAACGTCGGTGGCCCGCGCCAAGACAGCCGGTCCCGTGGCAGCCAACTGCTCGCTTGTTCTCGAGAGGGCCTCTGCGTCGATGTCGGCCATAACCACCGCTGCGCCTTCGCGGGCAAACGCTGTAGCAAGGGCGAGTCCGATCCCGCTCGCCGCACCGGTAACGACCGCCACACGTCCGTTCAGTTCCTGCAATCAGCACCTCCGAAAGCCGACTCTACAGGAATTGTTCGAGCGCACGCGGGGAGGCGCCGGCGCTGGCCGCGGCCGCGCTGCCCTACCGGGAAGCCCCCGGCCACGCTAGGCTTTGGCAATGCGGCAAGAACTGATGGAGATCCTGGTCTGCCCGATGTGCAAGGGTGAACTCACCCTCAAAGTTGAGCGGGAAGAGGATGGCGAGATCGTCGAGGGAACGATCAACTGCGCGGCCTGCGCCGAAGACTTCCCGATCGAAGACGGGATCCCGAACATGCTTCCCCCAGATCTGCGCGATTGACCGGCGGACCGGGCGGGCTTCGGGACTCTGAACCCACCACCGATGCCACCCGGGAAGAACCTACGGTCTTCCCCGCACCGGACCAGGTGGTCCGGGGGCTGGCACTTGCCGGCCTCGCGGTGGCCCTGCTCGGCACCGCCGGGACCATCATCCGAAGAGCCGGCCTGCCGGGCTGGCCGCCTGCCGGCCTCCTCACAGCCGCTTCCTTTCTCTCAGCCTGGGCAGCGCTCATCCACCTGACGGGCGGCGAGCGTTTCGACGATCACCCTCTGCTCTGAGTCCTTCAAGAGTGAACCGCACTCGTGTGCGCCGGACCGCGCCGCGCGATTCCTGAAGCCTCGCCAGCACCTGCCGGTAGATCGCCGTCTTTCGCTCGAGGACTTCAAGCAGCGGCGCGAGCACGAACGGCCGCTCAAACATCAGCGGATGGGGCACGGTCAGCAGGGAGGTTGTGATCCGCTCCGACCGAAAAAGGAGGATGTCGAGGTCGAGCGGACGGGGACCCCAGCGGCGGCCGGGCCGCCTCCCCTGCGAGTACTCAATGCACTTCAGGATTTCCAGAAGGTCGAACGGGCTACCTCTGTAGTCAATCTCGGCAGCAGCGTTGAGGAACGAAGGCTGGTCCGCCGGCACGGGCGCGCTGAGCCAGAAAGACGACACCCGGACGGCTTCGACACCTCGGTCACTGAGGCACGCCAGGGCCGCGCGGAGATTTCCTTCACGATCACCGAGGTTGGAGCCCAGTCCGATGTAGACGGCCGTCATGATGAAGGGTGCCATCTCCCTCTGACGATCGCATCAGCGACGCTGACGGCCTTCCGGACCTCCTCTACATCGTGAACCCGGACGATATCTGCGCCCCCGGCGACGGCGAGGGCCACGGCGCTCAGGGTCGCTTCGAGCCGCTCATCAACGGGAGCGTCGAGGACGGCTCCCAGAGTGGACTTGCGAGAAACGCCGATGAGCAACGGAAGTCTGAGGGCGGCAAGCTCCGGAAGACGCCGGAGCATCTCGAGGTTCTCCTCAGGTGTCCAACCGAAACCGAATCCGGGGTCCAGAATCACCTGCCCGGCGTCTCCACCGGCCCTGGTGACAGCCGCCAGCGATGCCTCAAACCCGGCCTTGATGTCTTCGATGACATCGGTGGTCCGGCTGCCTCGTTGATTGTGCATCACGATCACGGGGGCGCCGGTCCGGGCCACCAGGCCACCCATCCCGGGACTCCGCCGAAGGCCGTGAATGTCGTTGACTATGTCCGCCCCAGCGCCGAGCGCGGCGGCCGCTGTCTCCTCCCGCCAGGTGTCGACCGAAATCGGCAGATCGGTGACCTCCCTCAGTGCCGCGAGCGCCGGCAGCAGCCGTTTGCGCTCCTCATCGGCATCGATGCCTTCGCCGCCCGGGCGGGAAGATTCGGCACCGAGGTCGATTATGTCCGCCCCCTCCCGTTCGAATCTGCACGCGAGAGCGGCCGCCCGCGATGGGTCTTCACCCGTCCCGTCGCCGCTGAACGAGTCCGGCGTCACGTTGACGATAGCCATAACGTGTGTCCTGGAACCCCAGTCGATGGAGTGGCCACGAACGGTCAGGACTGGTCTGAGGTAGTCCCGATCGAGCGGTTTCGTATCGCGCATTAGAGATCCGGTAGCCGGCAAGCGTGCTAGCCCGCCAGCTCATACTCCTGTTCGATCCGCTCACCGTCTTCGATATACCAGACCCTAACCTCAGGAGATTCGGGGTCCGCGACACCGACAACGAAGTGCACGAACGGGGGCGCGAACCCGGCACCCGTCATGGCCCGGATGTCGGTCGGGCTGGGCACCGGAGCGGTGCCGGTGTGCGAATGGTAGAAACCGGCCACCTCGGAGCCGTCGTCGTCCAGGGCGCGTTCCACCTTCAGGTACTCACGTGGGTCGATGGAGAACCTGAACGGGCTCGCCTCAAGGTTGACGGCACGGTGAATGCCCGTCGTCGTGCCGTCGCGGGCAGCGACGATCCCGCAGCATTCGAGCGGCGCGTCCTCGAGGGCATGGTCGATCATGGCCTGGAGATGTTCGAGACGAAGACGTATGGCGGCCGGCATTGGCAACCCCCCGGTCAGATTATCCAGACCGGAGAGTGGGAGCCAGCGGAGCGGACGTCAGGGGCAGAGGTCCGTCTGTCTATCGGGGAAGAAGGGGTTATCGACGCGGTCGTTCATGATGACTGCGAGCCCGTCAAACCGCGGAATGAGCGTCAGTCCCCCGACGTCGGAGTCGTTGACGTAGCCGGGAACGCCTGTGCCATCCGTATTGAAGAAGTGGCGCCATGTCTGATTCGTGGCATCCCACCAGTAGAGCGAAGCCCATGAATCTTCGGGCAGGCAGCTCATGAACTTCTCAGGAGTGACTGAGCCGAAGAGTGGACCACCGACCGTCGGGTTCACTCCCGAGACGAGCGCCGAAGTCCGTTGGCCGGCAGCGGCAATCCCGAGTGAACCCCCAAGCAGAGCCGCGGCCAGCAGCGTGGCCACGACGGTTGCGATCACACGATTTCTCGCGACAGCCATTCGAACCTCGCGCGAAGCTGTTCCTTCGCTCGTAGAGCTACACTACCAAACCGGAGGCTGGAAGCGCACGACTCAGACGCGATCGCGGTGACGCCGGCGCGGAACCGTCGTAAAACGTTCGTAAATCGGCCTCCGGACCCCGGGCCACACCGCCAGCCGCCCGACGGGGCCTGCCGTGCTAGCCGTCCGCCGCCGTGTCTTCTTCTCTTTCGCCCGGTTGCCGGAATTCCGTGCCGGCAGCCAGCACCTCAGCGATGTCGAGGGCCTCTATCGTTCGGGCCTCCTCGTCCGGCTGGATGGCGGGAATACCGTCTTCGAACATCTGGATGCAGAAGGGACAGGCTGTGGCCACCACGCCGGCGCCGGTATTGATGGCTTCGGCGGCGCGGAGGTGGTTCACCCGAGTCCCGGTCTCCTCCTGCCACATGTTCCCTCCACCTGCGCCGCAGCAGAGGCCCCGCTCGCGGCTCCGCGGCATCTCGATCAGCGGGGTCTCGGGCAACGCGCCCAGAGCCGATCGGGGTGCGTCATAGATCCCGTTGCCGCGACCGAGGTAACAGGAATCGTGGTACGTGACAGTCTTCCCGAGAGGCTGACTGAGGATGAGTTTCTTACGAGCCACGAGGGACTCGAGGAACTCCGCATGGTGGATGACGTCGTACTCGCCTCCGAAGTCCGGATACTCGTTCTTGAAGGTGTTGAAGCAATGCGGGCAGGCAGTGATGATCCGCTTCACTCCGACCTCGTTCAGGGCACCCGCGTTGGCCTCGGCCATGGTGGCGAAGAGGAATTCATTCCCCATCCTTCGGGCCGGATCGCCGTTGCACGACTCGCCCTGCCCCAACACGCCGAAGCTCACGCCGGCCTCGATGAGGAGCTTGGCTACCGCCTGGGTGACGGGGACATTGCGCTCCACGAGCGCACCCGAGCAGCCAACCCAGAAGAGGTATTCCTGGGTGCCGTCGAACAGCGGGACCTCGAACCCCTCCTCTGCAAGCTGTTCCATCCAGGTGGTCCGAGTCAGCTGCGTGCCGCGCCAGGGATGGCCCCGCTGCTCCAGATTCTGGAGCGCCGCCTGGGCTGTTCCGGGAACCCGCGCCTGCTCCATGACCAGATAACGCCGCATGTCAACGATGGTCGGGACATGCTCGATCATCACCGGACACTCTTGAACGCAAGCCATACACGTACGGCATGCCCAGAGCGACTCATCCTTGATGTAGCCGCCGACGAGCGGTTCCGAGAGCTCACTGTCCGGATCCCGCCCGGCGACCAGCAGCGGACCTGCATGGTTCATGTAGGTCTTGAGATCCTGAACGATCATCATCGGCGAGAGAGGCTGTCCGGCGGCCCATGCCGGACACACGTTCGTGCAGCGACCGCAGCGCACGCAGGTGTCCGCATCGAAGAGCTGCTTCCAGGAGAAGTCCTGGAGATGCCCGGCGCCGAGCCCCGCTCCGCTTTCCATCAGGGCCTCGAAGTCACCCATTGGGGCCAGATAGGCTTGCGTACCGGGTCGCTTGAGGAAACCGTTGATCGGTCCGAACACGATATGCCGGAACTTCGTGATCGACATCAATGCGATCAGCCCGAACGCCCCGACGATATGCACCCACCAAACCACCACGTGCACGTCGAGCGCCGTATCCTCGCCCAGACCATCCAGGACTCTGGCGATCCCGTACCCTACGGGCGACCAGCGCGACCAGCTTTCGTGCCCGCCCGGTATCTCGTCCCCGAGAATCCGGAGCCCTTCGACCAGCAGTCCGGAGAAGAGCACCAGCGCCAACAGCCCGACGAGAAGGGCATCCTCGGTGCCGCGCCGGTCCCAGTCCAATCTGGCGGGAGGTTTCCAATAACGGCGGTAGAGAGCCATCCCTATCCCGACGAGCCCGACCACGCCGAACAGATCGCCTGCGAAGCTGTAGACGAGGTAGATGCCGCCCTTGAGGAAGAGGTGTTCCGCGTCGCTGCCAAAGATCAGCGGCACATAGTCGTCAAGCGCCAGAAGGCCGGTGATTACGGTAAGCGCAATGAAGCTGGAGTAGATGCACCAGTGCATCACTCCGGAGTAGCGGTCGTTGGTCAGGCGGCTGGTCCCGGCCCCAAGAGTCAGCGCGTTCGTGATGCGTGCACCGAAATCGCCGGAAACGTTTGCGGAGCGTCCCAGGCGCCAGATCCGGGAACGCTGGTAGAAAGCAGCACCGATGATCGCAACCGAGAGAGCGAACACGAAATACATCACCGCCGGGTAGGTGATATTGACGAACACTTCACGGCTGGCACTCGATGTGCGGGCGCTCTCGAAAGCGGAAATCCCGCCGAGGACGGCCACCGGTATCAGCCAGCCCGCGGCACTCCCTCGAATCCTGGCAGCTTTCCCCTGCACTGCACGCCTGCTCCCGCTTACCTGATCAGCCATTTGCCTCTCCGATTGACTCCCCGACCCCGGCCCGTCCCCGGGTGATTCAGGTCAGGAGATGTTCTCGTTCGCCGGCGTACCGTGCGCCTCGCGGAGGTCGGTCTTCAGGATCTTGCCCATGTGGTTGCGCGGAAGAGAATCGACGATCGCGTAATACTGGGGCGCTTTGAACGAGGCGAGATGTGACTTGGTGAACGCGGTGAGTCCATCGACGTCCAGACTCGTACCCGGCTTCAGGACAAGAATGGCCTTGACGACCTCGCCCCACTCCACGTCTGATACGCCGATCACCGCTGCTTCGTCGATCCCCTCATGCAGCTCGAGCACGTTCTCTATCTCGCCCGGCGAAATGTTCTCCCCACCGCGAATGATGAGGTCCTTCTTCCGGCCCGTGATGTAAAGGTAACCGCCGTCGTCGATCTTGCCGACATCGCCCGTGTGTAGCCAGCCGTCGATGATCGCCGTACTGGTCGCGTCTTCCTGGTTGTAGTAGCCCTTCATGACGCGGTCGGAACGAATGCAGATCTCGCCCTCCTCGTTCGAACCGAGGAGGACGTTACGGTCGTCCATGATGCCCAGCTCAACGTCGGGCATCGGCTGTCCGACGGACCTCAGCCTCTCCTCCTTCGCCGCCGTGTCGGTGCTCAGATCGTGGTCCTCCGGCCCGAGGAAGGTGAGTGTCGCCGTCGACTCCGTCTGACCGTAGGCATTCGTCAGTCCGACGCCTTTCGGCGGGAAAACATCACAGGCGCGGCGCACCACCTCGTAGGGCATGGGAGCGGCGCCATAGGTGATGTTCACCAGGCTCGAGAGATCGAATGACTCGAAGTCCGGCTCCTCCATGATCCTCTTGAGCATCGTGGGTACCACGAAGGCATGCGAGACGCCCTCTTGCTGCACCGCACCGAGCCAGTCCCCGGGGTTGAACTGCGGGAGGATCACCAGGGTGCGCCCACTCCAAACGGCCATCATCATCGTCGTGGCGCCGGCCACATGGAAGAACGGAGCCGCAACGAGGTTCTTGTCGTGAATCTCTGGGTCCGCGGGGTTCTGGTTCGTCACATACTTGGTCATGTCGAGGTAGGTGAGCTGAACACCCTTGGGGAGCGCCGTCGTGCCCGACGTGAAGATGATGATCGTAGGATCTTCGTCGTCGATCTCGGTCCAGATCTCCTCCTCGCTCGCGTTCTCCATCAGCTGGTCGTAGCCGAGGAAGTCGCCGCTTCCGCCCTCGTAGCAGATGTAGTGACGCGTCGAGGCAAGCGTTGGGCGAATGCGCTCCACCAGCTCGCGATAGCGCTCGCTGACGAAGAGCACCTGAGATTGGCTGATATTCAGCATATGGGTCAGCTCTTCGTCTTTCGCCCTGTAGTTGAGCGGCACGAAGGTCACGCCGAGCATTGAGCAGGCGTAGTACGTCAGCACGTAGTCGGCCGAGTTGACCGCCATGACGGCAACCTTCTCGCCTTTCTCGACGCCCAGGCTCTGCAGCCCGTTCGCGAGGCGCACCACGGCCGGGTACATCTCCCCGAAGGTGATCCGCTTGCCCGCTCCCCCATATTCCACAAGGGCTTCGCGGTCGGGCACGACAGCAGACGTTATCTGAAGAAACTCGATGGTATTCATGGCACTCCGGAGAACCTGGGGCCCCGGAAGGGAGCCCGGCTTTGTGGGGCGGAATTCTACCCGATGGGGTAATCTCGAGCGAACCCGCCCAGCCTTCCGGAGGGCCCGCCCGTGACTGTCCCCTACGGCGCCGCCGGCGCCGCCGAGTCATACGAATTCGATGTGGTCGTCGTCGGCGGCGGGATCGCCGGACTGTCCACCGCCCTCTCGGCCCGGGAAGCCGGGGCCGAAGTCCTCCTCATCGAGAAGGCTCCCCGCGAGGAGCGCGGGGGCAACACCCGCTTTGCCGACGCCCAGATGAGATTCCCCCACGAGGCGGACGAATACGGTCCGCGCGACTATTCGGTCGATGACATGTTTCAGGATCTGATGCGCATCTCAAGCGGGCGCGCCAACCCGGAACTGATCCGCACGCTCTGCGAGAACGCCCGGGAGACTGCAGAGTGGCTCACCGGGCTCGGCCTCGAATGGGAGCAGGGCTACCCGCACACCGCGGGCTACCGGCGCAGCCCGAGCGCTGGAGGCCAGGGACTCGTGGACCTCCTTTTCCGGCGCTTCGAATCCACCGGGGGAGTGGCCAGCTACGACACCGCAGCGGTGGATCTCATCGTCGGGGCCGAGCGCACCGTGCGCGGCGTCCGCTGCCACAGTGCGGAGGGGGTCGTCGACATCCACGGGCGCGGCGGCACGGTGCTGGCCTGCGGCGGCTTCGAGGCGAACGTGGAAATGCGCGTCCGCTATCTGGGCCGGTTCGCCGATTCTCTGATCCTCCGGGGAAGCCGCTACAACACCGGCGAAGGCCTGAAGATGGCCATCGAAGCCGGCGCCCAGCCGGCCGGGCAGTGGGGCGACTACCACTCGGCCGTGCTCGACGCCCGCTCACCCCGGATCGAGTGCGGGGTGACTGCCCTCTACAACTATCAGATGGGAATCTTCATCAACCGCCAAGGCCACCGCTTCCTCGATGAAGGTGCCGACTTTCGTGACCACACTTATGTCAGGTTCTCGAAGCACATCATCGAGCACGCCGGCGGCACCGCCTGGTGCCTGTTCGACCAGCAGGCCTATCAGCGGGAGGAGTTCGCTCGCGCCTGGCGGCCGGTCGGTCCGCCGGTCCAGGCCTCAACTGTCCGGGAACTCGCCGGCGAGATGGCCGTCCCGGCCGAGAACCTGATCGATACCGTCGCCGAGTTCAATGCCGCCGTTCAGCCGGGCAC
>CAZHMF010000036.1:0-19993 GCA_964533605.1 uncultured Anaerolineaceae bacterium | reverse complement strand
GTCCTCGGTGTGCTCGGTCGTGTGGTAGCGGCACTGGGGCGGGTGGAGCCTCTACCGGTGCTGCTGACTCCAGCCGGCTGGGCTATCGCCGCCTTTGGCATGGGCATCTCCTATCCGAACCTCTCGTTGGCTCTCCTTCGCACTGCGCCCGAAAGCGAGCAGGGGACGGCCACGGCGGCAATGAAGGTGGGAGAGTTCCTGGGCCCGGCCATCGGGATCGGCGTCGCCGGTGGCGTCGTAGCGGCCGCCGCCGAGGGCGGCTGGCTCGGTGCCGCGATCGGCTGGACGATGGCGGCGTCCGCGGCCGCGGGGGCCATCGCCGCGGTGGCTGCGCGCCGCTCCGCCTGATCCCCTCCGGGGGAACTCCGGGCTCGGGCACAGCCGGGCCCTTTTCCTCGCTCGGCGCCGCTGGCCATATGCGCACGACGAACCGATATTCTTCATTACGGGGGGTATGACGCATGCTCGAAATGAATCGCGCGCGAATCAGTATCGGCTTCGGAGCGATCCTCCTCATAGTCGCGGCAGCCGTGGCAGGGATCATCCTTTTCGCGTCCGGCAAGGCGGGGGAGGTTGACCTCACAACGGCCAGCTACGTCCCGTCCGACGCCGGCATCTACGTGGCCTTCAACACCGACCTCTCATCATCATCATGGGTAAGCGCTTTCGACCTCGCCCGCCGGCTGGGAAAGGAAGACCCGGAGGGCGCGCTCGAGGACGCAGCAAGCAGCGACGACCTCGACTGGGAGAACGATATTGTCCCGTTCCTGGGCGGCAACGCGGCGCTCTACGTGAAGGGGTTCGGCCAGATCTTCGAATTCGAGGGAGCGCCCGACATAGAGGGCGGCGTGGTCGTGCAGTGCCGTGACTGCGCCCGTGCCGTAATGGTTCTCCGGCGGCAAGCGGGCGACCGTTTCGAGTCGCGAAGCCACGGCGACTTCCTGTACCTGGCCGGGGAAGGGATGTTCATCAGCGCCACCGATGACCATCTCTTCGTGGCACCGGGAGAGGAATCCCTCTTCGAGATGCTCGACCTGGCGGCGGGTGAAGGGGAGTCGCTCGCCTCGACCGCCGATTTCAAGCGGCTTCGCGACGAGCTCAGCCCGAACTTCATCGGCTTTGTCTACCTCGCGGCGGAGCATCTGGCGGTGAGGGATATGGTGGAGGATGACGCCGTCATCCGGACCGCCTTTGAGGAGGCGGGGGTCGGCGACATGATGCTCCGCCCGATTGCGATGGCGTTCGGAGCGAAGAAGAACGGCTTCGAGGCCCAGGCCGCCGCGGTCGGAGAGGCGGGCTCTTCGGCCCCTCTGCTGGAACCGCACGAGTCTCACTTCGCAACGCAGGTTCCGGCGGAAACGGCCATCTTCTTCCACACGAACGGTATCGCCGCTGCCTGGAACGCGGCGATCGCTGAGGCCGGCCCGGAGATGGACGACGCGATCAGAATGACCACCGAATTCGACAGTCTGGACGAGGCGCTGCGCGCCGCCGGTTCAGCCGCCGGCCTCGAGTCGGTTGAGGACGTCGTTCAGATGTTCGCCGGAGAAACCGTCTTTGCCGTCTGGTTCCCCGAGGGGCCGGGGAGCGAGCCGGCCGTGGCCTTCCTCGCGGACGTCGCCGATCCGGACGAAGCACTGGGCATCGTGCGGTCCCTCGCCGAAGCGGCGGGAGGAGAAGAGTCGGGTCCGTTCACCAGGGGGGGAGTGGATGTGTACTCAAGCTCGACCGAGAGCGGAGAGATCTGGTTTGCCACCCGGGAGGGCAGTCTGATCCTCGGGCCGGCTCAGGCAGTCGAGGAGATTCTCACCCTCGACTCCGAGGCTCTGTCGGAGACCGCTTCCTACCGCGACACGCTCGGGGGTCTGTCTGCCCCCGCGGGCACATTTCTCTACGTGGACCTGCCCGAGCTCCTCGGCATGGTTCCCGGCGGCCGGCTCGTGGATGGAATCGGGCCTGCAATCGTGAACATGGTCATGACGCCCGAACAGGGTCTGGCGCGATTGCTTGCCTTCGTCTCCGTGCCGGAGTAAGCCAGAAGGAAGATGGGGCAACATCGGCGGGCTCTTCTCGTGCGGGCGGCACGGCTTCTGGCCGGCCCCCTTGCCCTCTCAGGCTTCTTCGCGAGCTGGATCGACGGTTCGGGCGCGCTCACAGGCCACCGGTTCTCCGGGTTCGAACTGGTCGCCTTCACGGGAAGCCTGCAGGAGCTCCACCTGAACGCGGCTGAGATCGCGGCGCTGGCAGTTTTCCGGGTCGCCGTCCTCGGGGTCGCCGTTGCCGCAGCCTGGCTCGTCGTCGTCACCGTGCGGCCGTCTCCGGGTGTCTACAGGCTCAGCGGTTCGTACGTCGCCCTCGCGGCCGGAACGGTGGCGGCGATCGCGGTCTACCAGGGTGGTTTCCCACTTCCTGTGGGGGCGACACTTCTTCTCGCGGCGGCTGGTTGCTTTCTCTTCGGGCTCTGGACCGGCAGCCCGGCCGAACGCATGGTGAGATCGGGGCGAGTCGTGTGAGCCGGCCGGATGAAGGACCTCTGGCCCCGGTGGTCGAGCTGCTCCGAGCGGGGCCCGACGCGGGCTGGAGCAGGGCGACCTTCTCGTCCCCGGACGCGTCTGCCTGGGAAAAGCTCGTCGCTACGCCCATGCAGCTGAGCCGGGGGGCCGCTATCAAGCTCGTGGCGACGGCCGGTCCCGGTGAGACGACACGAACCGTCCTTAACGAGCACTGGGAACCGGCGCTCCAGGAGATCTTCGCTGCCGGGCCCAGGAACATCCACGTGGCGACGGCAGATGGCGAATGGCACGCCCGGCGCGGCAAGCGCCGCTGGTTGGTGAGTCTGGGCCGGGCCGCCGTCCGGCCCGAGGCGGGCTCGGATTCCGGCCTCCCTTCCCACGACCGTCAGCCGGAACACCTCCTTGACCCTTCGGACCCAGCGGTGCGGGCCCTCCTCTCCGAAGTGGGACTGCTGGGAAGGAGCGGGCAGATCAGAGGAGAGTCGGCCGGTAAGTACCGCCAGCTTCAGCACTTCCTCGAGCTCGTTCGTCCGCTGACCGTTTTCGAACCGGGACGCCGCCGCACCGTGCGGATCGTCGACGCCGGCTGTGGGGCCGCGCACCTCGGACTCGCTCTTTACCTGTACGCCGCGCGAGCGGGCCTCTCACCGAAACTGACCGGCGTCGACCGAAACCGGCTGCTCGTCGAGAAGGTCGCCGCCACCGCGGCAAGGCTGAAGTACCCATCGGTCCGGTTCCTCGCCGCCGACATGGCGGCCGTCGGCCGTCCGGAACTGGGCCGTGTGGATCTCCTCGTGAGCCTCCACCTCTGCGACACTGCGACGGACGATGCCCTGTTGACCGGGGTTCGCTCGAAGGCCTCCGCGATCGTGCTCGCTCCCTGTTGCCAGCATGAGTTGATCCCCCAGCTCTCGCCGGCGGCGCTCGACGAGGCCGAGGCGACGCTCGTCAGGCACGGCGCGATCCGTGAGCGGATGGCCTCGGTTCTCACTGATGAATTCCGCGTGCTTGCGCTCGAGGCCGCCGGGTACACCGTTCAGGTCGCCGACTTCACGGGCCCCGAAAACACCGCCAAGAATCTTCTGATCCGTGCGGAGAAACGGGGCAGGGGCCTGAGCAGAAAGCGTCGCGCCGCGGCTGCAGAAGCCTTCGCCGGGCTGGCTCGCCGCTGGAGCGTGCGCCCGGCCTGCAGTGCCGCGCTCGAAGCGGTCGTCGGAAGCGCCGAACCGGAGGCCACTGAGCGGCCGCCCGAAACCCCGGGACTGCCGTCACGGGAGGGCAGCGTCCCCGGCGAACCCTGAGGGCTCTACTCGGCGATCTCTCGCCTTGCCAGCACTCGTACCCCGACTGCCAGGGCGAAGGACGCATAGACAAGCAATGAGAGCGCCCCCTGCCAGGCCGACGGCAGACCATCAGGCAGGTCCTCGGTGCTTCCCAGGACCGCTCCGTTTGCCGCGAGAAGGGCGTCGACGTTCCGCGACAGCAGCAACTCGGATAGCCACTCCGTACCATCCCCGACCGTCAGCACGGCCGAGCCGAGGGGCTCGAGGAAGAGAATCGCCAGCGGCACACAGACCCCGACCGCAGTGGACCTGGTGAGCGCCGCCGCAGTGGCCGCCCCGGCGATGAAGACAGCCACCCCGGGGGCCGAACGCAGGGCCGCCAGACCGGAGTCGGCCACAAGCCAGACACCGAGGTCACCGCTTTCGAACGTTCCGCGGGCCGCCTCGCCCGCGATAACGACAACGGCAACGGTGATGTGACCGAGTAACAATCCGGCAACGCTGAGCGCACCCACGACCGTCATGGTTGCCAGGAAGGGACGCACTCTTTCCCCTGTCCAGGTCGCTCGCATGACGACGGTCCGCCAGTGATACTCATTCGCGACCACCGTCGCTGCCAGGATCAATGAGAGAAGGGCGACGACCCGGTAGACGATCCCGTCGCCGAACCGGACCGTGTTGACCACGCGGAGGTTGTTACTCAGCTCCTTCGCAAACGCCTGGTCCGCGGTCGCGGTGGACGCCGCCAGCAGCAATGTCCCGTAGAGAACTACGATGATCGCGATGAGCGCGACCGCGAGCATCCAGGGGAGCCTTCGCTTTCGGATCTTGAACCATTCCGCGGCAATCAGTCTCTTCATGCAGCCTCTCTATGGACGACATCGTGGTAGATACTCTCCAGCGTGCGACCCTCAACCCTCACCTCCTGAGCGACAACGCCGGCCGCCACCAGGGCCTCGTTCACGAGGTCACAAGAGTCCGGCCCAACCGTCGCTCTCAGCCATCCATCAATGACCTCTATCGACTCCACCCACTCCTGCTCTCGCAGCGCCGCGGCAGCTGCCTCCAGATCGGCGGCTCTCACCTGCACGATCGCGTCTGCCTTCAGCAGCCAGTCGATGCCACCCGAAGCGACGCGCCGGCCGCCGCTGAGAATCGCCACCCCCGTGCACACGGCGGCGACCTGCTCCAGCGAATGGCTGGAGATGAACACCGTCTTACCCTGTTCACGGAGGCGCGGCATCAGCTCTCTGAAGTAGCGCTGGGCATCAGGATCCAGCCCCGTCGTCGGCTCGTCCAGGATGAGGAGTTCCGGGTCGCGAAGCAGCGTTGCCGCGAAGCCGAGGCGCTGCCTCATGCCCACGGAGTAGTTCCCGAACGGCCTCCTCGCCCCCTCGCCGAGCCCGGTTACCTCGACAATCTCGTCCACCCGCCGTTCTGGGAGCCCGGCCATCCTTGCCATGAGCTCGAGATTGTCCCGGCCGGACAGATAGGGGTAGAAGGCCGGGGCCTCGACCATCGCGCCGATCCGCCGGAGCAGGGCGCTTCCGTCACCCGTCACCCGCTCACCGAAGAGCTCGATCTCCCCCGCCGAGGGGAGCAGCAGCCCGAGGAGGAGCCGTATGGTCGTCGTCTTGCCGGAACCGTTTGGTCCGAGGAAGCCGAAAACCTCTCCCTTCCTCACCTCGAGGTCGAGGCCGTCGAGGACGACATTGTCGCCGAACCTGCGGCACAGCCCGCGGGTGAGAATGACCCGTTCCACACTGTTCACACTAGAGATTTCGGCCTCCTCGAGGTCCAGCTTGAGGGCGGCCCGGTTCTCTCAGGCGAAAACGCGTGTCACGGTTCGCAAAAGCCCGGCCGGGCCGGCCCCTTTCCGCCCGCGCTTCCGGCACGCCGTCCCGCGGGGCGGGCGGCGTTTGCGGGCCACCGACCGGAGCGGTAGCGTCTCGGTCACGCCCGCGGCCCCCGGCCGCAGGCGCGGGACAGGAACCTGACCACCGGAGGCTGCAATGCGCGAGAACACGGTCATCACAAAGTGGAAGGCTGGCGAGCCCACATTCGGCTGCTGGCTCGGCATCCCGTCGTCATTCTCAGCCGAGGTGATGGCGCGGCAGGGATTCGACTACGTGTGCATCGATATGCAGCACGGCGTAGCAGACTATCAGGTCGCCGTCACGATGCTCCAGGCCATCAGCCAGACCGACTCGATGCCCTTCGTCCGGGTCCCCTGGAACGAGCCCGGCATCATCGGCAGGATGCTGGACGCCGGGGCCATGGGCGTCGTTATCCCGATGGTCAACAGCGTCGAAGAGGCCGAGCGCGCCGTTGGTGCCTGCCGCTACGCGCCTTCGGGCTACCGGAGCTTCGGGCCGGTCCGGGCGGGATTCTACGCCGGGGCCGACTACTTCGCTCACGCCAACGAAGCGGTCGCCTGCATTCCGATGATCGAGACCCGCCAGGCCATTGCCGGGATCGACGACATCCTCGCGGTTCCGGGGATCGACGCCGTCTACGTCGGCCCGGCAGACCTCAGCATCACGCTCGGCCTGCGCCCGGCCATGGACAACGAGGGGGAGTTCAAGACCGCGCTCGAGACCATCGTCGCCGCCTGCGGCCGACACGGTGTGACACCGGGCATCCACGCGAGCGCGCAGCTCGCCGAGAAGCGAACGACCGGTGGCTTCAAGATGGTCACCGTGAGCAGCGACACCGGGGCTCTGGCCGCGGGCGCCGCCTCGGATATCAAGCTGGCACGGGGAGGTCCGGGCGGCGCGCAGCCGGCATACCGCTAGCCCGCGCAGGCTGCCTTCCCTTCATATACTGGTCCCCACCCGCCACGCCCAGGAGGTGCTCCATGGAGTTCCGCGATTCACCGGAGGAAACAGCGTTCCGCAATGAGGTGCGATCGTTCCTGGCCGAAGAGTTCCCGCGGGATCTCGCCAACCGGTCGGTCGAGTGGGGGTTCTTCAACACTTCCTACAAACCGGAGCCCGGAATGGGGAAGTTCATGAAGGCGTGGAACGCCAAACTGAACGACCGCGGATGGGGCGCGCCCCACTGGCCGAAGGAGTACGGCGGTGGTGGTCTTTCGGTTCGTCAGCAATTCGTTCTCAGCGAAGAATTCGCCTGGGCGAGGGCGCCGCGACCGGGAGGGATCGGGCACGGCTGGGCGGGACCGACAATCATGGTCTACGGCACGGACGAGCAGAAGAAGGAGTTCCTGCCGAAGATCCTCTCCGGAGAGCACCGCTGGTGCCAGCTGTTCAGCGAGCCGGGTGCCGGGAGCGACCTCGCCTCCCTCCAGACGCGGGCAACGCGCGACGGCGATGACTACGTCGTCAACGGCCAGAAGATCTGGACCAGCGGCGCCCACCAGTCGAACATGGGGATCCTCGTGGCCAGGACCAACCCCGACGCCCCCAAGCACCGCGGCATCAGCTACTTCCTCGTCGACATGAAGACCCCGGGCATCACCTGCCGCCCGCTCGTCAACATGCTCCACGACCACAGCTTCAATGAGGTGTTCTTTGAAGAGGCGCGCATCCCCGCCGTCAACCGCCTTGGCGAGGAGAACCGCGGCTGGTATCTCGCAGCGACGACACTCGATTTCGAGCGCAGCGGGATCGCCACCTCCGTATCGCACCGCCTCATCGTCCGGGACCTCACAAGGCACGCCCTCGACGAACCGTCGGCCCGCGAGCGGCTATCGGCCAGCCCCAACCTACGTCTCGAACTCGCGGACCGGGCAGTCGAGGCGCAGGTCGAATCGCTCATCTGCTATCGCATCGTCTCAATGCAGGACCGTGGTGAGATCCCGAATAAGGAATCGTCGATCGCCAAACTCTACGGGAGCGAACTCGATGTCCGGCTGTCGCTGACGGCGATGCACCTGGCCGGGATGGATTCGCAGTTCTGGACTCACGATGAACCGCGAGGGATCAACGGACGGATCGGCCGCTTCTACATGGCGGCAACGACTTCGCCGATCGGCGGCGGCACGAGCGAAATCCAGCGAAACATCATTGCCACCCGGGGGCTCGGGCTCCCGCGAGCCTGACGGCCGGAGGCGACGGTCCGCCTCGCTAGCTCTCAACCTCCGCGACGAGCGCCATGAACCGCTCGAGGGTATCGAGCCGCGCTCCGAGAGTGGTCCCCGCCGGATCGACGCGGATGGTCGTGATTCCGGCCCGGACGTAGGTTTCGATCCTCTGCCGTACCTGCTGATCGGTTCCCAGAAGGTTCGTCTTCTCGATCATCTCGGAGGGGATGAGTTCCGCCGCCTCGGCCCGTCTGCCGTCCAGGTAGAGGCTCTGGACCTCTCTCGCGACGTCTTCGTAGCCGGCACGCCGGAAAGCGGCATTGTAGAAGTTGTGACGGCGCGAGCCCATCGCACCCAGGGTGAAAGCCAGCCGTTTCCGGCGCGGCGCGACCAGTTCATCGATATCGTTGCCGAATTCCACGCCGCCTCCGGCCATGAGATCTATCTCCGCCGGGCTGCGGCCCGCTCGTTCGGCGCCCCGGCGGATCGGTCCCAGGAAGACCTCCGCGTGCTCCGGCATGAACGAAGTGCCGACCCAGCCGTCCCCCAGCTCACCGGTCAGTTCGAGGCTCCGGGGGCTGAGCGTCGCCAGGTAGATCGGCACGTCCGGCGCCGGCCTGGCGCTGGTGCGGATTGCCTTGCCTTCGCCGCCGGGACGCGGCAGCTCAAACAGCTCACCGCTGTAGCGTAGCGGCCGGCCGGAGACCACCAGCCTCACGATCTCGATGTACTCGCGCAACCTTTTCGGGGTGCGGCCGAACGGACGGCCGTGCCAGCCCTCCACGACCTGAGGCCCGCTCGCGCCCAGTCCGAGACGAAACCGCCCACCCGATATCGACATAAGGGTCAGCGCGGTCATCCCGGTCAGCGCGGGAGTCCGGCCGCTGATCTGCATGATTCCGCTCCCGAGGCGGATCTTCTCGGTCCTGCCGGCAAGAAAGGCAAGCGGCGAGACGGCGTCGTGCCCCCACGCTTCAGCGGACCAGACACAATCGACGCCGAGCCGCTCGGCGACCCGGACGTAGTCCGCAACCTCGTCCCAGTTCTCGTTCGCCAGCCCTATGCCGATGGCTACCTTCACTGCTATTTCCCCCGGAACACCGGCTCCCGCTTCTCGAGAAACGACAGCCTCCCTTCCCGCGCGTCTTCGCTGCTGTGGGTGCTCGCCTGCAGAAACTGCTCCGCCTCGATGTGCTCGGTGAGCCCACGCTCGAGGCCCTCGCGGGCCAGACGCTTGTTGATCTCGATGGCAAGCGTCGGCCCCCGAGCGATTTCGGAGGCCAGGGCTCCGGCTCTTGCGAGGAGACGGTCGTGCGGAACGACCTCGCTCACCAGTCCGATCCGTTCGGCCTCGTCGGCTTCGACGAGCCGCCCTGTGTAGAGCATTTCGAGCGCCCGCTCCATCCCGATCAGACGGGGGAGAAACCAGGTGGCCCCCGTATCGGCCGAAATCCCACGCTTCACGAAGATGGCGCTGAAGCGGGCCGTGTCCGAAGCGATCCGGATGTCGCAGGCCAGGGCCAGGCTGAACCCGGCGCCTACGCAGGGCCCGTTCACGGCAGCGATAGTGGGTTTCCGGCAGTCGTAGACGTCCGCGGTCGCAAGGTAGCGGGTGCGCACGGCCGCTGCCCGGCCGGTGTGCGGTCGCGGACGGTCTTCGCCCTCGGTCGCCGTCAGGTCCGTCCCCGCTGAGAAGCCTCGGCCGGCTCCGGTGATGAGCACGCAGCGCACCGCATCGTCTTTGTTCGCAGCAGCGATGGCGGTCTCGATCTCAGCCCATGAACCCCAGCTGACAGCATTCAGCTTGTCCGGCTTATTGAGCGTCAGGCGGGCAACACCGCCGTCCACCTCGTAGATGATGTCGTGCAGTTCCACTGTCCACCCCCGCGTGGTCGGATGGACGATTGTGGGCGCTCTCCGCTTCCCCCGGCAACTCAAGACCGCGCCGCGGCGGCCGCCGGCTCCTAGAAGAACTTCTCTTTCACCTCGGCCGTCAGCTCCTGGTTGAGAACATGAGCGCGCTGGAGTTGCTCCCAGAAATACCTGTAGGTCGCCCGGTCGTGGAGCTCCCCTTCATGCTGAATCGGACCCCAGTCGGCCTCGTAAGCTTTGAGGAGAATCGCCTCGGCCTTCTCTATCTCCGGCTTCGCGGGCGCCATCGCCCGCGTGATGGGCTCGATCTGGGCGGGGTAGATGGACCACTGGCGGAGGAAGCCGAACTCCTCCCGTGCCCGCTTTGCGTCGGCATAGATGAAGTCGGTGTCCCGGAGTTCGAGCGTCACGTTGTGGGCCGGCACAACGCCGTTCGCCAGGGCGGCCGCCACGGTCTCAGCTTTCGCACGGTGGATCAGGGCGTGGTCGAACTGCAACGGCGAACGCATGGCTGCGGAGGGAACGACACCGTGGTGGTCGCTGACGAAGTCCATAAGGCCAAAGTCGAGCACCTGAACTGTCGGGGTCTCGGCTATCTCCCAGACCCTCCGCAGAGCCGCCTGTGTCTCGATCAGCGCGTGGATGGGGATCTCACGTTTCACCCCGGCCCTGGCCGCGGCATTCTGCACGTAATCGACCATCTCACGGAACTCGTCCGTCCGCGTGGGCTTCGGGACCGTGATGTAGGCGACGCGGTCGCCTGCCCCGCCGACGATGATGTCGACGTCGTCCTTCCAATGTTCGTGCGTGTAGTCGTGAATACGGGCGCCCGCCATGTTGAACCTATTGGCGTTGGAGTTCTGGGCCCGGACGACCATCTCGGCATGTTCCCGCTCCGCGCCGGTCGGCGCACCGTCCTCGCAGTCCATAGTGATGTCGAAGACACCGCCCATGGAGCCCTGGAGCTCGAAGGCCTTCATGATGCGATCTTCGGTGCCTGCGAAGTGCTCGCAGACGGGGATGATTGGGATGCCTTTTTCTCCGCCGAATAGGGCATCGTTGGGATGGCGTGGCATGAATAGATCCTCCGGTCTAAGGGCCTGCAGCGCTCGTCCGACTGCAGCCTGTGACGGCGTGGCAACCTCGATTGTGGCGGAGCCTGCCGCTGGTCGCCAGCTAGGCCGGCTCGATCGTCGTCGTCAAGCCGCGGCCCTCCAGGCATGCCCGGTAGTGCTCTGCGGCTTCTTTCGGGCAGATGATGACTGTCGCCGATCCGTGATTGTGAGCCTGAAGCATGATCTCGGTCGCTCGCTCGCGGGTGAGCGAAGGAACGCAGGCCCGGAGGGAGTTCACGACGAAGTCCATCTTGTTGTGGTCGTCGTTGTGAAGCAGCACACGGTGAGGCGGGAGAAGCCGTTTCAGCGTTTCGGTATCGAGTTCCGGAACCGGCGAGGCGGCCTCGGGGCGGGCTGCCGGGGAACAGGCGCGTCTCATGGGGCCGGCGGGAGCTCCCTCAGCTTGGGATCGGCGCCGGCCAGGAACGGCGACTGATCCGGATTCCCCTCCCAGAGTCCACAGGGCGTCTCCGCATCTTCGAGGAACGGACCAACGCAGAGGCTCCCGGCGCGCACCACGTGCTCGCAAAGATTGATGAGCTGTCCGCCGCCGGCTGTCCTCCCCATCGACATGCGGAGGAAGCGGCAGCGCGCTGCATAGCGGGGAAGGCGGTCCAATTGCACGTCCAGAGTATAGGCAGCGCCCCGCCTTACAGGCCCTTCGCCCGCTCATTCATGGCACCCCAACAGCAGGCCAGGTTCGCCCCGGCCAACGGCCCTTCCTCCTTGATCGGGGGGCTGGCAACATGGGTCGGCGATGCTCGTTGTACAGAAGTACGGCGGTACGTCCGTGGCCGATGCCGACCGCATAAAGCACGTGGCGGGCCGAGTCCTTCGCCGGACCCGGGCCGGCGACCAGGTGATCGTCGTCGTGTCGGCCATGGGCAACCGCACCGACGAATTGATCGACCTCGCACTTCAGGTCGCGCCCGACCCTGATCCGCGCGAACTCGACATGTTGCTTTCGACGGGTGAGCAGATGTCGGTCGCGATGCTGGCGATGGCCCTGCGCGCCATGGGCCAGCCGGCCATCGGACTGACCGGCCAGCAGGCCGGGATCTACACCCGTGCTCAGTACGGGTCGGGACGCATCGCCCGGATCGAGGGGGACCGCATCAACCGCGAGCTGCGCGAAGGCAGGGTGCCGATCGTCGCCGGCTTTCAGGGGACCACGGATGACTCCGAGATAGTGACGCTGGGCCGTGGCGCCAGCGATACCACCGCAGTTGCCCTCGCGATCGCGTTGGGTGCCGAGCGTTGCGAGAACTGCAAAGACGTGACCGGCGTCTACACCGCCGATCCGCGGATGGTGCCGACGGCCCGCCAGCTGAAGGACCTCTCTTACGAGGAGATGCTCGAGCTCGCGACCCAGGGCGCACAGGTCATGCACAACCGTGCCGTCGAACTGGCGTCCGTCTACAAGCTGCCGGTACTCGTGACATCGAGCATGGCCGAGGCCGAGGGCACAATGATCCGGCGGGAGGAAGACTTGGAAGAGAGAAACAGAGTCAGGGGCATCGCGCACGACGATGACGTCGCCAAGGTCACGGTCCGGTCTCTCCCCGATCGGCCGGGAATCGCCGCCGCCGTCTTCGAACCGCTCGCCGAAGCCGGGGTGAGTGTCGACACCATCGTCCAGAACGCGAGCGAAGCGAATCTCACGGACCTCAGCTTCACCCTGCACCGCACCGAGCTGCGAAAGGCCGAGGCGTTGATGCCCGATATCTGCCGGGCAGTCGGCGCCGACGGTTACGTCGCCGATGCGAGCCTCGGGAAGGTGAGTATCGTCGGCGTCGGCATCCAGACGGCCCCCGGGTACGCCGCCAGAATGTTCCGCACGCTGTCCGATGCGGGCATCAACATCGAGCTCATCTCCACGAGTGAGATCAGGCTCACCTGCATCATCGCCGCAAACGACCTCGAGCGGGCGGTCCGCGTCCTCCACGACGCCTTCGAGCTTGAGCGCGCCGAGTAGACCCGTGCCCATCCGCCGCGATCTCCACGACGCCAACCGCAGATCCTGGAACGCCGCGACCGTTGCCCACAACCGCCACAAGCGGGACCAGGCGACGTTCCTTCGCGACGGCGGCAGCACACTGTTCCCGGAGGAGCTTTCACTTCTCGGCGACGTCCGCGGCCGGAAGCTCGTCCACCTCCAGTGCAACGCCGGCCAGGACACTCTTTCCCTCGCCTCTCTGGGTGCAATCGTGACCGGAGTGGACATCAGCGACGAGGCCATACGATTCGCAAGGGATCTCTCGCGAACATCTGGGATCAATGGCCGGTTCATCCGTGCCGACATCTACGACTGGTTCGCACAGACGGCCGCGTCCGGCGAGCAGTTCGACCTTGTCTACAGCTCCTACGGCGCACTTACGTGGCTTTCCGATATCGGCACCTGGGCCCGGGGAGTCACCTCTGCGCTGCAGCCGGCCGGCCGCCTGGTCACGGTCGAGTTCCACCCTCTGATGTGGGTCTTTGAAGTCGACTGGTCCCGCCGCTTCGACTATTTCCCGCAGACAGAACCTTTTACTTTCGAAGAAGGAGTCAGCGATTACGTAGGGGCCTCGGACGGGCTCCTCTCGCCTTCGGGGCACCTGGCCGATCCCCGGACCTTCGTGAACCCCCACCCGTCATATGAGTTTCAGTGGCCCGTCTCGACGGTGGCCCAGGCGCTCCTGGACGCCGGCCTCGCCATCGAGTCATTCAGGGAGTACCCCTACGCCAATGGGTGGAAGCCGTTCGAGGGAATGCGCGGCGACGAGCAACGGCGCACCTGGCCCCCGAACGGGATGCCGAACCTGCCGATGATGTACTCGCTCGCGGCCAGGGCCCCGGCGGGGCGCTGATCGGCACGCTCATCTGGCGCTGGACCGCGAGGCCCGATAGCCTCAACCGATGGCCCGTGTAGCGCTTGCCACGCCCTGCTACGCCGAGATCCTTCGGCCCGACGACCGCGTCCACGCCAGGGCAGTCCTCGAAGCCCTCGGCGACGAGGTCGTGGATGTGAGAGGGGCTTGCTGCGGGCAACCTGCATTCAACTCCGGCTACAGGGCCGAAGCCCGGACGGTGGGCCGCCGCATTCTCAAGGAGACACGCGGCTACGACACCGTCGTCATGCCGTCGGGCTCATGCGTGAGCATGGTTCGCGATCACCTGCCGGGGCTTTTCGAGGACCGGCGACGGAGGGCTGCGGCCTCTCTCGGCGCCGCCTTTCATGAGTTTGCCGGCTATGTGGCGGATCACCCCGCGCTCGCAACTCTGAACCTGAGCCTCGGAGGAGTGATCGCCTATCACGACTCATGCCACGCCCGCCGGTCTCTGGGACTCACAGAAACCGTACTCGGGCTCTTCGCGAGCATTGAGGGGCTGGAGGTGAGGCGCCTCCGCTTCGAGGCCGAGTGTTGCGGGTTCGGCGGTGTATTCTCCGCGGCCCAACCGGAGACCTCGGCCGCGATCCGCGCGGCGAAAGTCGAGGACATTGAAGCGACCGGCGCCCGGGTGGTGGTCTCGACGGATCTCAGCTGCCTCAGCCACATCGCAACCGGACTCCCCGGCGGGGCCGGCGCCATCGAGACCTGGACAGTCCCCGAGCTTCTGGCCAAGGCCCTCCCATGAACCTCCCGCGTCTCCCCAGCTTCCGCCGTCGTGCCGCCGCCGAGCTTGCTGCCGAAGTCCCTCCCGCCGAGATGACGGGCCACATCGTGCGCAAACTGGTCGACGACTCGGCCGCCATGCTGGCTCGAGGGCCGTCGGATGCGCGCGTCCGCGCACGGGCAGCCCGGGAGTACGCAGTCGCCAACCTGGAAGAGCTTCACGAACAGATCCGGCAGACCATGGAAGGGCGCGGCGTTCATTACCACCGCGCCGAAACGGACACGGAGGCCGCCGCCCTCGTTGTCGATCTCCTCGGGGACGCCCGGCGCGTCGCCAAATCCAAGACGATGGTCGGCGAGGAGATCGGCCTCACTCCGGCCCTCAGGCAGGCTGGGATCGACGTCCTCGAAACGGACATCGGCGAATACATAGTGGACATCGAAGGGCGCGGACCGAGCCACATTACGGCACCGGCTCTCCATTTGAACCGGTCCCGGATCCGCGAGCTGCTCGCGGCCGGGGGCGCCGAACTGGAGGATGACGATCCCACGCGCCTTTCGCAGTTCGTGCGCGATCAGGTCGGCACCTACTTCGCAGATTGCGACGCGGCGATCACCGGGGCGAATGCAGCCGTCGCGAACTCCGGCCGCCTCCTGGTCGTTGAGAACGAAGGCAACGTCTCACTCGGGCTCAGCCATCCCCGGAAGCACATCGTCGTCACAGGCCTCGAGAAGGTCGTTGCCACCGACGATGATGCGCTCGCGTTGATCCAGGTCCTCGCCCCGAGTGCCACGGCACAGCCGCTGACAGCCTTCACCCATCTCACGGCGACACCTGCCCCGGGGCAGGAGCGCCATGTGGTCTTCGTCGACAACGGCCGCTCCCGTATCGCAGCCGAGGCGCGCTACCGCGACGTTCTCCGTTGCATTCGTTGCGGCGCCTGCATGAACGCCTGTCCGGTCTACCGCGTTGCGGGGGGGCTGGCCTACGGCTCCGCCTACATGGGCCCGATCGGCGCTGTAGTCTCACCCCTGCTCTGGACTGACGGCGACTATTCCGACCTTCCCGGCGCATCGAGTCTCTGTGGTCGCTGCACGGAGGTCTGCCCGGTCGGGATCCCGCTCCACGAGATGCTGCTCGCCCTTCGCAGCGAGGAAGCCATGAAGTCGGGCTTCGCAAAAGGCGCCGCCTGGAGGGCCTGGGCGGCAGCCTACGGGGGCGGGCTGCGCGCCAGGGCGATCGGGGGGATAGCGGCGCGCACGGTGGGCCTCAGTGCCCGCCTTGCCGGGGACCGGCTGCCGTTGGGAGGGAGGCGCCGCAGGCGTGACCCCGGGGCACTTCAGGATGCAGGGCCCCTTCGTTCGCTCCCGGACGAAACGCCACCCCGATCCACTGAAGAGCCAGTGCCGCTCGAGGAGCTGTTTCGCACGCGCGCGGCCGACCTCGGTGTCGATGTGGTCGACGAGCCGCCGCCTCCCCGGGCCGGCGAGGTTGGCCTCGACGCGGTGGCCGCCGTCGCCGGCACCGGCAGCGTGCTCCTGGCGGCCGAGAGCATCGACCGGCGGGCGCTCCTGGGGTCCTCCCGCATCGTCGTTCATGTGGACCGTAAGGCCATCGTCCGCCATCCGGCGGATCTCGCCGGGTCCCTCGCCGGGCACGATGACGCGCTGATCCTCACCGGCGCAAGCCGGACCGCCGACATCGAGAAGCAGATCGTCCGCGGCATTCACGGCCCGGAGGATCTGACGGTCGTGCTTTCGGGAAGTCCGCCCCCCTGAGCCCTAACCTCGCAATCGGCCATAGCCTCGCAAGCGACTAGCATCGCTTCACGCCACAGAGTGAGGTTTCTTGCTAGGAAGCGCCTCTTTTTCGCGGACTTTTTTCGCTCTCCATTCGCGCCAGTACCGTTTGCTCTGGGCGGGCACGCTCTTCTCGTTCCTCGGCATGCAGATGCAGGTCCTCGCACGCGGGTACCTCGCTTACGACCTGACCGGACGAAACAGCGCCCTCGGCGGAGTGATGATCGCCTTCGGCATCCCGCAGCTGCTTCTCGGGCTCGTCGGAGGCGTCGTAGCGGATCGGTTTCCCAAGCGCACGGTCCTCTGGATAAGCCAGGGGTTGATCGCAGCAAACTCCGCCTGGATCGCCTCGATGATCTGGCTCGGCTGGATCGACTACTGGATGCTGCTCGTGGCCGGAGGTGTGCAGGGCGCCGGCTTCGCCTTCGTGGGCCCGGCCCGACAGGCGTTCATAGGCGAACTCGTCGGCCGTGAGGCGGTCGCCAACGCGGTCGTGCTTCAGCAGCTCAGCATGAACGGTACCCGCGTGTTCGGACCTTCCGTTGCCGGAGTCCTCATCGGAGTCGCCTTCGTTGGCGTCGGAGGCGTCTACCTGGGAACGACCATCGGGTTCGCCATCGCGATGCTCAGCATGATTCCACTCCCCCGCGGCGAGCCCCGGGAGGATGCCTCTCGGGAGCCCGCAATCCGAAACCTCGAGGGCGGCATCCGCTACGCGCTCGGCCGTCCACAGATCTCGGTGCTTCTCTTGACCTCGTTCTTCATCGTCATGCTCGGGTTCCCCTACCTCTCCTTCCTGCCCTCCCTTGTGGCGGGTGAGTACGGAGCGGGCGCCGATGCACTCGGGGCCATCTCGTCGTCGAGCGCTGTGGGAGCCGTGATCGCGACGATCTTCGTTGCCTCAATGTCGGGGAGCCCGCGAGTCTGGTTCCTCCAACCGCTCATGGGCGCTGTGTTCGGGCTCGCCCTCATCGCTCTCAGTACCACTCCGGGTCTCGTCGCGGGGCTTGCCGTGATGTTCGTCGTAGGGGGCGCCGGAAGTGCCTTTCAGAGCCTGAACAATTCGCTCACCATGCAGCTCACCGATCAGCCGTATCAGGGCCGGGTGATGTCCCTGGCGGGGCTCTCCTGGAGCTTCTTCGGGTTCGCTTCGCTGCCTCTCGGCTTTCTCGCCGACGCGATCGGCCTCCGGGACACACTGATGATCATGGGAGCGCTGTGCGTCCTCAGCATTGTCTTCGTGTCGATTCTGGGGCGAGCCAGGAATGTCGCTGCCGACCGGATCATCCCAGCGCCGATCGAAGAGGATGCGCCTGCGCTGTCAGGTGGGCGTTAGGGTGCGGCACGAGGGATAGTTATTCTGTCCCGCACCCTTAGTCCCGACTCAAGGCGAATACTTCTTGGAGAGCGATGCCGACCGGGTCGTCGCTCTCCGGCGCCACGCGGCTCGCCGCCTCCCGGACCGCTCGCGCTGCGGACGGCATGGCCACCGAATGACCCGCGGCCCGGAAGAGCGGTACATCCACGGCGCTGTCGCCGAAGGCGACGGCAGTCACGGGATCGATCTCGAGTGCGGCGCAGAGATCCCTCAGCCCGCTTCCCTTGTCCACGTTGCGGCCGGTCACCGTCAAGAGTCTCCTGCCGTCGTGCCGAAGCGCATCGTAGATTGTGAGTTCGGGCTCCACGGCCTCGATCTCGGCGCGGTGTTCGCCGTCCTTCTCGACCGAAATCAGGAACGCCAGGACCCCCTCCAGATCGACCTCCGCGAGCGATGTCGTGAACGTGAGGAACGGAGGAGGCGTCCTCGCCCACGGCGGCACCTCATCCGAACGCTGATAGTTTCCGCTCACCGTGCTCACGGTCGCCCGCCATCCGGCCCCGTCACAGAGGCGCCCCAGGTCGCCGGCCAGCTTCGCCGGCATGGTCCGCTGAGCGATGACCGACCCGTCGGCGGCACGCACGTCGGCGCCGGCTGCGCTGATCGAGGGCACCGTGAGTCCGATCTGTGTAAACGGCGCCACCGAGATGGGCTGGAAGCGCGCGGTCGCCGGCGCTACGACGACCCCCGCGGCGGCCAGGCGCTGCAGGGCTGCGGAAGCCACCGGCCCCATCGTTGAAGGTCCTTCGAGCAGGGTTCCGTCGAGATCGAAAGCGGCGAGTTTGAACCCGGAAGAGTCCGTCACCGTGCAAATCTCTGCGAAGCGCCGGCGGGAAGCAACCCCGCCTACTCCGCCACCGGAAGGTCAAGGGGCAAATCGAGGCGGGCTCCGAGCCCGATCCGCGCTCTTTCGAACCAGCCCGCGGGCACCTCGAGCACATATACGAACGGTGCCTCCGCGTTGAGCACCGTCTCGTCGAGGGGGCGCCCCTGGACGATCGAGAAGATGACGCCCTCGGAATCAGCGTAGGCGATGTCGAGAGGGACATAAGTATTCTTCATCCAGTGCCCGCCGGAAGTGGGACGAGGGTAGAGAAACAGCATGCCCCGGCCGGGCTCGAGATCCTGCCGGTACATGAGGCCAAGAGCCCTCCCCGCAGCGTCGTTGGCGACCTCAACCTTCAGCACCTCTGCGCGCCCGCCATCGCTGACGCCGATGGTTGAGAGCGAAAAGCCCGCACCGGACGTCTCACCCGGGCTCCCTCTCAAGCCGCAACCAACGAGCACCACAACAAGCGCCAGGATGGGAAGCAGACGGGTAGGTCTCACCGACTGACCTTACCGCCGGTCGCCGCGGGGAAGCCACGCGTCTACGCTTGATCGGTGGCGGACCTCTCCCTTTTCCTGACCTGGTTCGGTCTCGCACTGGCTGTGCTGGCCCTGGCCGCGCACCTGCTCGTTGCGCGTGGGCACGAGAGAGCGTTTCTCCTCTCCGGCCACACTGAATACGGGACGGTGACGGTTGCGTCGCGACGGCGCCGGCGGAAGCTCGGCACCCCCGGCCTTGCCTCCGGTCTCACGAGCGTCACGGCAATCGTACTGGGCTGCGGGTTCGTTGCCCGCTGGATCGCAGTCGGACACGCTCCTTTCGGCAACCTCTATGAATTCACCGCTGCCTTCGGGTTCGGCGTCGCCGTTGCATCACTGGTGTTCTCGCTTGCTGTGAACCAACCGGGGTTCGCACTCCTGGGGCTGCCGCTCGTCATCGCGTCGCTCGCCATCGCCGCGCTCTTCCCGTCGGACGTTGTTCCGCTGGTACCGGCCCTCCAGAACGGCCCTCTCCTCGCGCTCCATGTGAGCGTGATGCTCGCCGCCTACGCTGTCCTGACCGTGGCCTTCTGCGCCGCTGTGGTGTACCTGGCACAGGGTTCCGGCCGGAGCGGCAGCATAAGCTGGTTACCGTCGCGCGAGGCTGCCGAGGACCTGGCCCATCTCGCCGTGATCGTCGGTTTTCCGTTGCTGGTTCTCGGCATCGCGCTCGGCGCTTACTGGGCGAACAGTGCATGGGGAAGATACTGGGGCTGGGACCCTAAAGAAACGAGCGCGCTCGTCACACTCCTTGCCCTTGCGGCCTACTTTCACGCCCGTTCGGGCTCCGGGTCCGTTGCCGGCGCTCCCCTGATCCGTCGCCTGGTGCCCGCGCGATTCCGGGGGGGCAGGCGTCCCGACCCCATGTGGTGGCTGGTCGTGACGTGGATCCTCGTGCTCTTCACCTATTTCGGTGTCAACCTCTGGATCAGCGGCCTGCACTCCTACGCCGGCGTCTGATCAGTTGCGTTCCCTGTCCCTGTGCCCCTTTCCTGCCACGCGTACCGCCGAGCTGTGAAGTCCGAC
>CAZHMF010000035.1:0-20829 GCA_964533605.1 uncultured Anaerolineaceae bacterium | reverse complement strand
TGTCGAGTTCGTTGAGCCGCTCCCACTCGGGGTCGGGAAGGCGCTGGAGAGCACCGTTCGAATCGTCGCGGAAGGCGACGACGTGTCCGGGCACACCGACCACCGTTGCGTTCGGCGGTACGTTCGTAACGACGACCGACCCCGCGCCGATCCGGGCGTTCTCGCCGATCTCCACAGCGCCGATCACCTTCGCACCGGCACCAACAACGACGTTGTCGCAGAGGGTGGGATGGCGCTTGACACGCCGCGTGCTCGTCCCGCCGAGAGTGACGCCCTGGTAGAGCATCACGCTCTCGCCGATCTCCGCAGTCTCACCGATGACGACGCCCATCCCGTGGTCGATGAAGAATCGCGGCCCGATTGTCGCACCCGGATGGATCTCGATCCCGGTTGCCCAGCGGGCAACATGCATGATCCCACGAGGGATGAGTGGAACGCCGCGCCTGTGGAGTGCGTTGGCGGCCCGGTGGAAGAGGCGCGCGTGAAACCCCGGATAGAATAATGCGACCTCGAGGCTGCTCCGCGCTGCCGGGTCGCGATAGAGTGCCGCGTCGATGTCGGAGCGGATTCCGCTGAGGATGCTCACCTCTAGACGTTAGCCCAGATTCGCGCCGGGCGTCAGGTCGGTGGGGTACCATGAACGTGGGATCCGTTCCCCGGCGGTCGCGGTTTTCTATGTCCGGCTGCGGGCCGGGCCACCATCCGCCCCCACCCCCAGCGCCGCAGGCGCGCTACCTCAACGGCAGCTCCACCTTTGCCGTGCCCGGCATCAGCGTCTGGCCCTCCGGATTCTTCTCCCAGACCTCGAGTTCGACGATTCCCCGGTCCCCTTCCTCGTAGGCACGGACGATTCTGCCGCCGAAAGTCAGATCCTGCTCCGGAAAGGCACGGGCCCGGTTCTGCCAGCCAACAGCCAACACCTTCCCGGCAGGGCCTGCCCAATCGGTTACGTACTGGGCAAGCCAGGCGCCCTGGAGAGGCCCGTGGACGAGGACGTCCGGGTGGCCTTCGACCGCGGCATACTCCCGGTCGTAGTGGATCCGGTGCGGATTCTGGGTCGCGGCGCTGAAGAGGAAGAGCTGCGCCCGGGAGGCGTTCTTGACCATCGCGGGGAGCTCTTCCCCCTCGTGGACGTCGCGGAAGTGAAGCTGCGTCATGATGTCACCTCGAGATCGAAACCTGGCGGGAGCGGGCGACGACCTCCCCGCGCTGGTTCGTGTAGGTAGTCTCGTTCGTCGTGAGGACAAATGGGCCCGATGACCCCGCCTTCTCCTCGAGCGCCTTGAGTCGAGTCTCGGCGGTGATCGTGTCGCCGACGAGTAGTGGGTTCACGAAGTCCCACTCCTGGCCACCGAAGAGAGTTCGCTGCACGCGCAGCCGGATCCCTTCGTGACGGCTCTGATAGAGGCCGTCGGACTGGAGGGTCTCGAGTGGACCGCCGTCGTTCATGACCCAGCCGAGCAGAGTCGGAGGCGCGACCAATCCTTCGTATCCGGCTTCGCGGGCGGCCCGCTCCTCGAAGTAGACCGGGTTCAGATCCCCTGCCGCCCAGGCATAATGCTGCGCCTCCCGTCGAGTGATCGTGGCGGTTCTCGACGTGCCCAGGACGGTTCCAATCTGTGCCCGTGCCTCGTCCGGGATCAGGCTCTCACCATCGGTCATGGGGCTCCCCCTCAGTTGATGGGCGCATTCTACGTTGGTGAGACCGCCCTCGGTCGGAGTCAGTCTTCGCTGGACTCCGGGGGAGGCTCATCCCAGAGGCCCGGCTGCGTTGTGCGGGCCGGGGGCACGAGACCGAGGTGGCGGTAGGCCTGCGGCGAAGCAATGCGGCCGCGGGCGGTCCTCTGAAGGTATCCCTGCTGAATAAGGAACGGCTCGTAGACATCCATGATGGTGTCGCGCTCCTCGCCGGTGGCAGCGGCCAGCGTCTCGAGCCCGACCGGGCCCCCGTCGAACTTGTGGATGATGGCCTCGAGGACTCCCCGATCGGTCGGATCGAGCCCGACATCGTCGATCTCGAGGAGGTCCAGGGCACCGCGCGTTGCCTTGACCGTGATCTCTCCGTTCGCACGCACGGCGGCGTAATCGCGAACACGGCGGAGGATGCGGTTGGCGATCCGGGGCGTCCCCCTCGACCTCTTCGCAATCTCGGCCGCTGCGTCTTCGGGGAGCTCGATGCCGAGTATCCCCGCCGACCGTTTTGCGATGAGGGCCAGCGTGTCGTCGGCGTAGTAGTCGAGCCGGTAGATGGAGCCGAAGCGATCGCGGAGCGGCGAGCTCAGCATCGCGTAGCGGGTGGTGGCGCCGACGAGCGTGAAACGCGGCATTGCGAGACGGACCGATCGCGCCCCGGGCCCCTTGCCGATGACCAGGTCCAGCGCGAAGTCCTCCATGGCCGGGTAGAGGATCTCCTCCACCGAGCGCGAGAGCCGGTGGATCTCGTCGATGAAGAGAATGTCGTGCTTGCTCAAGCTCGTCAGGATCGCTGCGAGATCGCCGGGGCGCTCGATGGCCGGACCGCTCGTCGTCCGGATCGCGACGCCCATTTCGGCCGCCAGGATGGTGGCGAGCGTGGTCTTGCCGAGTCCCGGCGGACCGTAGAAGAGGTGGTGATCGAGTGGCTCGTCCCGCCCGCGGGCCGCCTCGATGGCTATGAGGAGATTCTCGCGGATGCGCGGCTGGCCGGGAAAATCGGCCAGGATACGGGGCCGGAGGCTGTTTTCGGCCTCCGCCTCGTCTCCTTCGACCTCAGGTGCGACGATCCGGCCCTCGGCTGCCACGCCCACAGTATACGGGGCTAGTGCTGAAGCGCCTTAACCGAACGGGATGTCCCGCCTCCGGTGGCCGGTGCAGGACCCCGGCAGCGGGATTCCCGCACCTCCACCGCAAGCTCTCCCGGATCGTCAGCGCCCGGTGCGCCGCACTCCTGTGAGACCTGTCCCGGCCAGCACGATCACGGCCATCAATACGACCCCTCCGGCGACGACGGGCAGACCGCCATACCCTCCCGCCGCACCTTCACCGGTTCCCGTCTGAGGCGGCTTTGGAGTCGGGCCGGCTCCCGGGCCTGCCGCTTCGAGGACCGTGACGGTTCCGGCCATCCCCTGATCCGCATGAAGGATGCAGATGTAGCTGTAGACGCCGGGCCTGGTGAACGTCAGCGACCACTCCGTCAGGCCGCTGAAGAACTGGCCCAGCATCGGGCTCTGAACACCGCCGGTTCCGTCCCAGCCGCCGGAGACATCACTTCCGGTGAACTCGAAGGGATCAGCGGGCTGCGGGGGACCGAAGACGATGTTGTGGGGGGCACCGTTGGGATTGGTCCATTTCACGGTGTCGCCTGCGTGAATCGTGATCGCAGGTTGGAAGAACTGCATGACGTCGCCACCGAAGCTCTCACCTGCAGCCTGAACGCCACTCACGGTTCCGCCGTCGGGTGCCTTATCTATCGCTGTCGGCACGCCGGAGAGGCTGTCCGCGACCGCCTTGAGGGCGATGATCGCCGAGTTGTACTCCGCGTTGCCACGAGCGTCCGCGGTTGCCTGTGAGTGAGCGGAGCCGGTGTCCGTGACCTCAACCACTCCGGTCATCAGCGGATGAAGCGCGCAGAAGTAGTTGTAGGTGCCGGGTTTGGTGAACCGGATGTCGAGGACGCCTTCACTCGGACCGGGAACGAAGCCCGAGCTGACGAAGCCGGTGCCGTCGAAGTCGATGATGCCACCCCCCGGATGCGTCGGTACGGTGGGGTCTCCGGTAGGCTGTCCGAACGTCACTGTGTGGGGCTCGAACCAATCGGTTTCGAAGTGGAGTGTGTCACCCGTGTTGATCCTGATGAGGCCGGGGAGGAACTCGTTGACGGCAAACCCGGGCTCGCCGCCGCCGGCGCGAATTGTCAGTGTTTCCTCCGCTGATGTGGTTCCCGGAATCGCGAGTCCGGATCCCGCGGCAAGGGCAATGATGGTCAGGACGGCTCCGGCGAGCCGCCGTTTGGATATCGCATTGGGCATGGGTTCTCCTCTGTGCTGCTCCTGGTTTGGGGCACCGCCCGGTGCGGATCGGAGCCTAACCGGCGGGAGACGCGATCGCAACACGAACCCGGCGGGACTACGCTCGCTGCCGAGTCCATTCCGCGGCCGACGGGACGCCGTGTAGGCCCGTGGCGAGACGAACGCTGCGTAGCAGAGAGAGTTCGGCAGCTCGCTGGGCGAGCACGTGAACGGTTGCCACGTCCGCCGGCGTGATCTCCAGGGCGCCCGTGGAAAGGGCGAAGGCGGTGTCGCCATCGGCGAGCGTGTGGGCCGGCGTGATGGTGCGCGCGATGCCGTCGTGCGCCGCATAGGCGATCCGTTGGAGCGCTTCCGGTGCGAGGGTGGCGTTCGTCGCCACCACGACGAGCGTCGTGTTCTCGACAAGTGCCTCGAGCGCATCGGGCCTCTGTTCGAGAACCTCCGGAAGCTCGACGAAGCCGCCGCTGTCCGCGCGTGGCGCAGCGACGCTCTCCCCCGTCTCCGGGTCCACTATCGTTCCCACCGAGTTGGTCACTGCGAGCGCCCCGGCGATGATTCCGCGCGGACCGCTGAGACTCGCTGTGCCGAGCCCCCCTTTCAGTGCTCTCGCATGACCCAATAGCTTCGCGACGGTCACCCCCGTGCCGGCGCCGACGGTGCCTTCGGCCACACCGCCTCCGGTCGCCGCCCGGGCGGCGCGGTAGCCGGCGGCGGCATCGGGTGCGGCGTTCGAAGACCCGAGCCCCAGGTCGAACACGACCGCCCCGCTCACGATCGGGACCGGCCGGGCGGTCGTCCCGAATCCCGCTCCCCGCTCGCTGAGATAGCGCATTGCTCCGTCGCAGGCGGCCAGTCCGAAAGCACTGCCGCCACAGAGCACGATGCCGTGGCATGCACGCACCAGGTTGGTTACTGCGAGCACGTCCGTCTCGCGGGTGCCGGGAGCCCCTCCCCGAACATCAACCGCCGCTGCCGCGCCGGCCTCGCAGAGGATGGCGGTGCAGCCCGTTCCCCGCCGACGGTCGCTCCAGTGCCCGACCCTGATCCCGCGAATGTCGGTGAGAGCGTTTCGCCTGCCGACGGCCCATTCGGTCATTGTGGTCCCCCGCCCCCGGGCCAGAGTACCTCGCGCAACGCCGCGGCCGTCCCGCTACCCCCAGCCGGTTCCCTGATCGACGTACTCACGCGCCTGGCCGTGAGACGCAGCCATTCCAAACCCGCGTCGTCCCCCAGGAGTTCTATCTCCCGCCTGGGAAGCGCGAGGAGATAATCAAGGCCCCAGAGCAGCCCGGCAGCATCGACCATGTCTGCGGTCTCGCGCCGCTCGGTCCCACGCTCTGCTGCATACGCTTCGGCCGCCTGCCGCCGCTCTCCGGGGCCCAGGCCGGAGGTCAGGAGAAATGCAGCGACGTCGAATAGCTGCAGCCCGACGCCGAACGAGGCGAAGTCGAGCAGCCAGGGGCCGCCCTCGCCGAGCACGACGTTCGCACTGATCGCGCGGCCATGAGTCACACCGGTCCATTCGTCCCCGATCGCCTCCTCGAGTGCGATGGTCGGCTCCGCCGCCCTCGCCCTCTCCTCCGCGGTGAATCCGAGCCGGAAGAGTGGCAGCTCCCCGGATGGCACTGCTCCGCTCGCATCCCCCCACGCGCGTCCCGCCGAGAGACCGGATGCGTGCAATGCGGCAAGCGCCCGGCAGACCTCCGCTGCCTGGCCCTGGGCCACTGCGATGGCGATAGCGGCGACGCCGGGGGGGCGCTCCTCGAGGGCCCCCCGGGGGGTCAGAGTTACCAGGCGGGAAGCGCAACGGTAGCCGGTCTCATTCAGCGCGGCGAGCACGGCTGCGTGATTCCGCAGGTCGTCCTCTCCGGCGTAGGTCCGGATGACGAACTCCTCGCCCGGGGACTGGTCGAGCCTCGCCTGGACGAGGCGGCACGACGACGTCACAGCCGTCAATGGAGAGATCGCGAGGCGGCTGCCGGCTGGAAGACCCAGGGCCATGGCCAGCTCCCGCTCCTCAGCGTCCACGTCCCGCCCTCTTCCTTCCGCTCTTCTGGCAGCGCGGGCAGTAGTGCGTCGCGCGCCCGCCAATCACGGTGCGCCGGATCTGCGAGCCACATGTGTAACATGGCTCCCCTGTCCGGCGAAAGACCCGGACGTACATCTGTTGACTGCCGGCCTTGCCCCGTCCGTCTACGTAGTCGCTGAAGCTCGCTCCCCGGTTCGCGATCCCCTGCGCCAGCACGTCCCGGCAGGCGGCGGCGAGCCGTTGAGTGGCTCCGGGAGCCAATTCGCCGGCCGGCGTGTCGGGTCTGACGCGAGCAGCGAACAGCGCCTCGTCGGCGTAGATGTTGCCGATGCCGGCAAGGCGCCGCTGGTCCAGCAATACCGACTTGATGGGTCCCGCGGCGCCGGCGATCGCTTTCCGGAACACCGAAGTCGAGAAGCCCGCCTCGACCGGCTCCGGCCCCAGGCGCCGCAGCAGTTCGTTCCGGTCTCGCAGCAGTCTCCAGGTGCCGAATTTGCGGAGGTCGGACCAACGGAGGTCGTGACCGCAGTCGAGGCTCACGCGTGCGCGTTCGTAGACTTCGGCGGGAGCATCGGCCGGCCGCCAGAGCAACCGGCCCGTCATGCGGAGGTGGATCACCCAGGTCTGGCCCCCACCGAGGCCCGCGAGCAGATACTTGCCCGCCCTCGAAAGCGACTGGATCCGCTCCCCGATCAGGGCCGACCGGAAGGCCTCCAGCTCCATCTCGGCTCCAACGAGGAGCGGGAGCGTGTCCGGGTCGATGGCGACGTCGACGATTCTGCGGCCGCAGACGAGCGGCTCGAGATCGCGGCGGATGGTCTCCACCTCAGGCAGTTCCGGCATGTGGAAAGCTTCTTCGTTTCACGTGGCAGCCGCCAGCGCAGCCCGGTCGGCACCCTCTATCGGGGCGGCCGATGCCCTCTCCGCCTCTGCACCCCCGGTCTAGAATGAGTAGATGGCGAACCTCACCCCCCGGAGCCGGTCAGAGCTGGCCGAGTTCGAGCCCTACTTCACTGCGGTGGAACGAACCATGGGTTTCGTGCCCAACAGCTTCTTCCTGATGGCCTACAGGCCCGACATTCTCCGAGCCTTCGGAGGTCTCGCCGGCGCAGTTCTCGGCCCCGGAACGGTCGATGGCGGGCTTAAACAGCTTGTCGCCCACGTCGCCAGCAGGTCGGCGGGCTGCCGGTACTGCCAGGCACACACGGCCCACTCCGCGCACCGGCAGGGGATCGAGGCGGCGAAGCTCGACGCCGTCTGGGAGTTCGAGACAAGTCCACTGTTCGATGAGTCCGAGCGCGCCGCCCTGCGCCTCGCCCGCGACGCGGCGCTGGTCCCGAATGAGACCGGCCCGGCGCACTTCGAGGCCCTTGGCCGCCACTTCGACGAAGGCGAGACAGTCGAGCTCATGGCGGTGATAGCGCTGTTCGGCTGGCTCAACCGCTGGAACGACACGCTCGCGACCGACCTCGAGGGGCCTGCCGCCGGCTTCGCCGCACAGCACCTGGCCGGGGCCGGCTGGGAGGCGGGCAAGCACCGTACCTGATGGGATCCCGGCGTTGCTCTTGCGAGCAGTGTCGCACCACCCAACTCGTCCGGTCCCCGCCGCGCGTCATCGTTCGAGGGCGTCGGGGTCGTTGTCCATCCGCCACAAAAGGAACGCCCCACCAAGCGACAGCACGACAACGACAAGCACTCCGGCGACGATCGCTTCACGGGTGGGGAAGGGGTGCGGGCGGTTGGTGCCCGGGCCGTCGAGCTCGAGGTCTCGGAGCGTCTTCCCCGGACCCAGCTCCGTCAGGTCACTGGTAGCAGTGGAGGCCAGCGCCGTTCTGCTGCAGAGCGAGACCGTCAGCACCTCAGCACTGTCCGCGGAGGCGTAGACGAGGTAGCGGCGACCCTCTTCGAAGCTGAACCCGCAGGCTGCTTCACCGCTGGGCGTCGTTACCATGACAAGCCCGGGCTCGACTCCCTTCCAGGTCTCCTCCGCAGTGAGAGTGATCGAGAGCGCCGACGGCCCGTTGGGCTCACCGCTGATCTCCGAGACCGTTGCCGTGAAGACCGCCGCTGCCTCAGCGAGAGCCCGGGTGACGGTCGCCGGCGCGGTGCACGAGCAGCCGTAAACGGGCGACGTCGGACCCAGCAAGAGGGCGCTCAGCGCGAGACAGACGGCGAGTCCGATCCGCGCGGCGGAAGCGCTCGCGGATACCCGGCAAGACTGCTCGCTTCTCACACTGGTGCCCCGGCGTCGGCTACACGGCGGCAGGCGCGGGTGTCCCCCCGCGCGTAACGACCCGGTCTCGCCGCTCGACGCCACCGGGTGCCACCTCGAGGCAGGCCCCGCACTTTATGCAGAGGTGCTGGTCGATGGCCGTCTCGTCGCCCGCCCCAACGAAGGCCTCAGCCGGGCAGATCTCGCGGGCGGCGCCCAGCTTCTCATCCTTCGCGTTCTTCACCACATACTCGATGAATCCGGGAAGCGAGTGGGTTGGATCGACCTTGTCACGGATGACGGAGAGGAACTCCTCCTTGAAGTACCGCAGAGCGAGTTTGAGGCAGGTCATCGAGAACTGGCCGTGGAGGCAGTTGGACCAGGCGAGCGTTCGGATTAGCATCTCGATCTTGTCGATGTCGCTCTCGCGTCCGCCGCCGTCCGCGATCCTTCGGAGGATCTCCACGGCGCGCTGCGTCCCCCCGCGGCATGTTGTGCAGCGCCCGCATGATTCGTCCTCACAGAACGTCACCATGTAGAGGCAGAGATCGATGATGCTGGTGTTTTCGTCGAAGAAGACGATGCCACCCGAGCCCAGGAACATACCTCGATCGCGGAAGGGGTCAAGGAGTGTGGGAAGCTCCATCTGCTCGGCCGGGAGGATTCCGGACAGCGGCCCGCCGGGCTGAAAGCCCTTCAGCACGCTGTTCCCTCTCATGCCGCCGCCGTACTGGTGCAGCAGGTAGCCGACCGTCGGTCCGAATGGGATCTCGAAACAACCCTGCTGTTTTATCTGGCCCGAGATGCTGAACATCTTGGTGCCCTTCTCCTTGGGGCCGCCGATGCGACTCCACCAGGCCGCTCCCCGGCGCATGATGAGGGGCGCGTTCGCGTAGGTCTCGACGTTGTTGACGTTCGTGGGCTTGTTCCAGAGACCGGCCTGGGCCGGAAACGGGGGACGGATCCGAGGCATTCCACGGTACCCGTCGATGGAGTTGATGAGGCCCGTTTCTTCACCGCAGACGTAGGACCCCGCACCGCGAAAGACGATGACGTCGAAGTCCATACCGGAACCAAGGATGTCTTTGCCCAGAAGGCCGCGCTCGCGCGCCTGGGCGACCGCTCGGTTCAGCCGCTCCAGGGCGAGCGGGTATTCGTGCCGCAGATAAATGTAGGCCTCGGCAGCGCCCGTGGCCCGCGCCGCGATCAGAAGGCCTTCAATGATCAGGTGGGGATCACCCTCCATGAGGATCCGGTTCACCCAGGCGCCCGGGTCACCCTCGTCGGCGTTGCAAACGAGGTACTTCGGCTCCGCCGTCGCCGTCCGCAGGAAGTCCCACTTTCGGCCGGCCGGGAAGCCCCCGCCTCCCCGTCCCCCGAGTCCGCTGTCCAGCATCTCCTTGATGATCTCTTCGTCGGAAAGATCGAGGGAGCGCTCGAACCCTTCGTAGCCGCCGTGGGCGAGGTAGTGGTCGATGTTCTCGGGGTCCGTTGTCCCCAGGTTCGCCATCAACCGGCGTACCTGACCCTGCATGAACTGGTGATCTGCCAGGTCCGGGACCCCATCCGGCGACTCCCCCTCGACCAGGCCGACGGCGAGCTCGGGGTCGTCGTGTCCGTCGACCAGGACCTTCTGCACGAAGTCGGGGACGAGATCGGCGGTCACGTTGCCGTAGAGGACGGTGCGCGAGCCGTCCGCCGTCCGCACGCTCAGGGTCGGCTCCATCCAGCAGAAGCCCCAGGAGCCGGTGGTCACGATGTCCGCCTTGAGCTCGCGCCTGGCGACCTCCGCGCGGAGTGCTTCTATCGTCGCCCCGGCGCCGCGGGCGAGCGATGACGTGTCGTGGACGACGGCGATGCGCGCTCGTCCCGAACGAAGGCCGCTCTCCCAGTCCTTCGTGGCCTGTTCGCGCTGGGCCTCGAGGGGGGTGCTCATTCGCTGCTCAACCTCCTCGCCAGGTCGATCGCCGAGGCGACCGTCAGGCCTCCACGTACCTCACCGTTGACCCACACCTGAGGTGCCTCGCTGCAGGTCCCGTTGCATTGGCCGATCTCGATGCCGACCTTACCCTCGGCGTCCTGACCTCCGAGAGGCAACCCCAGCGCCCGCTGCATGGCCTCCCGGATCCGATCGCCGCCCTCGAGCCGGCAGGCCGGCCCCGAACACCAGGCAATGCGAGTCTTCGGCGGCGGGCTGGTGCGAAAGTCGGCGTAGAAGGACAGTGCCCCGAATACGAGCGCCGGGGTCGTGGCAAGCCGGCTCGCGATGGCCTCTATCGCCACTCGCGGCACATAGCCGTATTCATGCTGCACTTTGTGGAGCGCCGGGAGCACGTGGCCTTTGTTCGGCTCGAATTCGGCCACGAGGTCGCGGACTTCCTGGGGAGTGGGTTCAGCGGACATGGACGGACCCGGATTGTGAACTGCCGCACGAGTATACATTGAGCTGTGAGCAGGGAGCAGCGGCGGTCGCCGGTGGGCCGCCTCAGCCTTCGCGATCCGGAGCGTCGCCTGGTCGGGGAGTCTGGGCAGCGCCTCCGGCCATCAGACGCGCGACCTCCTCGCCCAGCTTCAGGGAATAGTTCTGGCCACGGTCCTCCGGATAGACCTGTGTGGTGTTGGCGAGGTAGAGACCCTCAATCCCGGTCCGGAAGTCCGGGATTGAATCTGAGTAGTTGACTCCGATCACCGGCTGGCCCCCCGGGTCTTTGAAAAGCCACCGCTCACGCACCCAGGAGTCATCGAACGAAGGGTTGAGTTGCCTGATGGCGCCGCGGTAGGCATCCAGGACCTGGTCCGCGTCCATCTTCAGGACCGGGTCTCCCGGCGGGACGTAGTTGGAGAGGTAGACAATGTGATCCCCGCCGTAATCCGCAGGCGACATGAAGTTGGTGTGCTCAATGCAGGCCACGAACGGCAGGTCGTCGCCGATACTGAGCCAGTAGTAGTCGGTGAGGGGCCTGTCGAGCGCCAGCACGAGGCAGGTCGCCCACTGGTATTTCACGCTCTCCAGGACTCGCCTGTAGGGCTCGGGGAGTTCCGGCACCAATCTCAGCGTGACCGCGTTCGGAGTGGTGAGGAGGATCCGGTCGAAGACATGGCGCTCGCTCCCGGAGTCAATGCCCCTCACTGTGCCGTTGCTCACGGCTATCCGGTCGACCGGTGTGGAGAGATGGATCCGGCCGCCCTCCCGCCGGATCTCGTCCCCCAGCCGCTCGTAATAGGTTGCGAAGGAGCCCCGAAGATAGCCGAGTGATTCACGGCTTCCGGAACCCCGGCGGGATGCGAAGCGGAGGAAGATCTTTCCCCACAGCCAGACCATCCCGACGCCGTCGGCTTCGCCCCCGAACTTCCCCTTCAGGAGGGGTCCCCAGACCGCGGCAAAGGCCCTGCGGCCGACCGCGCGCTCCATCCACCGCCGAGCCGTTATGCCTTCGTACTTCCGCCAGTTCTTCTGGCGACGGAGCCAGAGAGCGGCGAGGCCCAGCCGCACTCGGCTCGTGAGAGGGACGGCCGTGAATCTGAGGAGATCGAGGGGTGTTACGAACGGGTAGGAGCGGCCACGCACGAAGTAACCGTTCCTCGGCTCGATCCAGGCCAGATCGTCGCCCAGCCCCAGTTCCTCGATGTACCTGACCGCGACGGTGTCGTTCGTGAAAAGGTGGTGGTAGAAGCACTCGAGCCGCTCACCGCCGGCTTCGAATGTTTCGACCTGCCCTCCCACCGCGGGCCGCGATTCGAAGATCTCCACCTCGTGGCCTTCGCGCTGTAGCGTGCGTGCGGCTGCCATTCCGAGGACTCCGGCTCCAACGATGCCGACCCTCATGTTCGGGGCTCCTCACCGGTAGCGCTTGCGCGCGTGACGCTGCGGAACGAAAGGCCGAAACTCCAGAGGAAGATCAGCCCTAGTATCGTCGTTGGAACTATGATGATTGCATGCGCAATTACGGAATAGGCGCTGGCTATGGCATCCGCCGCCCCGGCACCTACGAGGACCAGTTTGGCCGCCCACTCGAAGGGGCCGGTCCCGCCCAGAAACGTCGGAATGATGATTGCCAGGTTCGCCGCCGACAGCAGTAGTGCGTAGTGCCCGAAATTGACGTCCAGGTCGAAGCCCCTACCGATGACTGCATAACAGGTAGCCTCAACCGTCCAGGCCGCCGCGCTGAGCGCGAAGACGATCACAAGGGATCCCGGAGTGTGAACGGAGCGCAGGCCGACCGACAGGTTGTGGACCATCTCCTCCCCCAGATGCTCGTAACGCTCGGGGAGGAAACGGGCCAGGGCGCCGAAGGCGCGCGATGCACGGTCCTCCGTGTAGGTGACGTAGTAGAAGATCGCCAGCGCCACCAGGAAGAGGGCGCTGGAGGCGACCGCAATGGCCCGCAGGCGGCCGTCGTTGAAGCCGACAAATGCGCCCGCCACCAGAAACATGAGAACCAGTACGCAACCATCGAACAGTCGCTCGACGGCGATCGTCCCCAGCGTCGCCACTCGCGAAACGTTCTCCCGCTCGCCGACAACCCAGGCGCGGACGATCTCGCCGGCGCGGGCCGGAAGCAGGTTATTGGCCATGTAGCCGATGATCGCGTAGGGAAAGAGCCGGAAGGCTCCGATCGGGGCAACGGGTCGCATCAGAAACGACCAGCGATAGCAACGTAGCGCCAGCGCTACGAAGAGCACTACGGTCGCGGGCAGGAGCCACCAGTAGGAAGCTTCGTTCAGCGCGTCCGCGATCTGGGCCGGGTGTGTCGCCCGCAGGAAGAGCGCGATCAGAGCCGCGCTGATGATGGCGCCTAACCAGAATTGGAGCGAGCGGAACAATGGGTGAGCCTCAGCGGATCTCGAAGAGCCGTAGACGGCGGCGGCCGCCCTCCACGACCCAGAGTCTACCATCGGGCCGGGCCGCGAGACCGTATGGGTGGTCAAGCCCCTCTGAACCGGCGTCAAGCACAAAGTCCACGTCACCGGCGCGCGTGTAGATGCGTACTTCCCCCGCGAGAGGGAGCCCTACCGCAAGCCGCCCGTCCGGCAGAATCGCCAGGTAGGGCTTGTCGAGAGCGTCCTGCCCACCCCAACCTTCGACTTTGAACTGCCCCGCCGGAGAGCCTTCGTCGGTGAACATCTGCACTCGCTGATTCCACATATCGGCCACGAATACGGTCCCGTCGGCGCCGATGGCGATCCCCACGGGCTCGTTTAGCTCTCCCTGCCCGTTCCCGGAAGTGCCCACTGTGCGGAGGAACTCCCCGCCCGGCGTGTAGACGACAATCCTGTCGTTGCCCGTGTCTGTGACCCAGATATTCCCCTGCGCGTCGAACGCCACGTCGCGGGGGCCGTAAAGGTCGAACGGACCCGGCGCCTGGTCGACGTCGGGAGCCTGACCGAAGGCCGTCACGAACTCGAGGTCGGAATCAAACACTCGTATGCGGTAGCCGAACGTGTCGGCTACGACGACCTCTCCGTTCGGCCCGACGCCGACGCCCCACGGGTCGGTCACCTCTCTCCCGGGATCCCCTTCGTTCAAATCCGCTATGGCGAGGAAGTTCCCGTCGGCGTCGAACTTCTGCAGCTGCTCACTGGCCCGGTCGACGACGTAGATCGCTCCATCCGGGCCAAGTGCTGCATCGGATGGTTCGAGAAAACGCCCCGGACCGGTCCCCCAGGCGCCGATCGAGAGCCGTCCTTCAGCGTCGACCGTCGGCCCGGATGGCGGCAGCACGACGGGCTCGAAGACACCCGTCTCGCGGTCGAATCCGGCCGGAAAGAGAGCATAGGCGTCAACTGAGCCGTTCGGATACGTCGGTTCGTGATCACGCAGGTAGGAGAGCCAGTAGCGCGGCCAGGATCCGTCGAAGACCCGGGCGAACAGCCGTCTCCAGGTGGCGAAACGCCAGGGACCGCAGTTCCCGAATTGGGCCGTGCAGGCTCCGTCGCCGAGGTCCCAGGCGGCCTTGTAGCGTTCATCGAACCACCACCGGTGGGGGTAGCGGTCGGGTTCGGCAAAGACCGCCGTCGGATCGCCTCCGAGGGCGGCGTTCAGCTGCGAGAGATTGGCAGCGTTCACCAGGATGACGTCGTAGCCGGTGAGCGAAAGGTCGTCGGCCGACATGTTGGGGTAGGCTGCCCCCCGGTAGTCTCGGAGGTACCAGGCCCAGGGCCAGGCAAAGGAGTCGGTCGAATCGACCGCTATCTTGAGGTCGAGCCCCTTTCCAGAGGCCTCAGCGAGCAGATTGATGTCACGGGCGATCGTGGCCAGCTCACCGGAGCTCTGGGTGTAGATCAGCAGATCCCTCGGGTCGTCGGCCCTCAGGAAGGCGGCGCCGATCATGGTTCGGAGCGAGAGGAGCGCGAGAGCTCCGACTGTCGCGGCCACGAGAGCGATTGGCGTGCGGCGACGCCCCAGCGGCCACAGCGAAAAAGCCACGGCGAGCAGGCCCGCGCCGGCAAGGCCCAGGCGCGCCGCCGGCGCTTCGAGCGGACTCGGTGGCCATGCGACCAGCAGCGAGATGCCGGCACTGAGGGCCGCGATCCCGGCAATCGAAAGGAGCAGGCCTTCACGGCCGTCCCGCCGGTCCGCGGCCGTCCAGGCGCGCTGGATGGTCCAGGCTGCCAGCAGGCAGACGGGCACGGTGATGTGTGTGTTGTTCCAGGGCATCTTCTCGGCCGCGTAGGAGAAAGCAACCCACTGCCCGGCAGCCCAGAAGACGAGCAGGCGCGAGAGCGCACTGCCCCGAAAGACCGCCCACCATCCGCCGCCGAGCGCGATCGCGAGGGGCAGGAACTCGTACGCCGGCATGAGCATGTAGTAGTAGAACCAGGGCTGGTCGCCACGGAACTCGTTCTGCTGTTCGATCCAGTAGTCCAGCGATCCCCAGGGCCCACTGATCAGGCCATCCGGATTCGTCCAGTAGGTAGTCATCAACGTGAGGTAGACGATCGCGGACGGAACGAAGAGCAGTGCCCAGAGGCGCGGACGCCAATTCAGCCCGGCGAAAGCGGAGATGCTCAACGTGAGCGCGAACAGCCCGGCGAGAGCGGCGGTGTCCCTGCCGGAGACGGCGGTCCGGAGACTGTCGTTCCAGCTCAATCTCCCGTCCTCGATCAGATTGAACTGCTCGAACAGGTAGTGGCGGCTCAGAGGAGTCAGGAGGGGAAGCGTGAGAGTCCCCAGCACCAGGAGGAGTTCCCCCGAACGAGGGAGGTTTCCGGTCTCGCTCAGCCGCTTCCGCAACCGGCCGAGGAACGGCCAGAGCCCAGCCAGCACCCAGGCCACCGGGGCGAGAGTCATGATCCAGAAAATGCGCTCCAGAGCCGAGGCAAGCCGGGAAGGGGTTCCCGGCCGCCGCCTCATCACCTCAGCGGCAAGCTCGCCGGAGAATTGGAGGTCCAGGTAGATCAGGAACAGCCCCGTCGTGATAAAGGCACCCTCTTTGGTGAGCACCGCACCTGTGAAAGACAGAGCCAGGAGGAACAGCCAGCGGGTGCGCCCCTCGTCGAGATATCGGGCGATGCCCACGACCATAAGGAGGATGAACAGTGCGACGTAGATGTCCTCGCGGAGAAAGCGGCTGAAGTAGACCACCGTCGGTGAAAAGGCGAGAAAGGCCATGGTGGCGGCGGTCCCGACCGGCCCCAGCTGCCGTCTCAGCAGCAACGGCACGGCCGTCAGGGCAACACCAAAGATCGCCGGTGAGATCCTGCCCGTGTAGTCACTGACTCCGGCTACGAGGAACGTGAGAGCCTGGGCGTTGTAGTAGAACGGTCCGTGAAAGACGGGGCTGTGCCGGTAGACGCCGTTTAGAAGATTCCACGACCACTGGGCGTGGATGCTCTCATCGTGATGGTATGCACGGTCACCGAGCGCCCAGAACCGCAGCACCGCCGCCGCCACCAGCACCAGTGAGTAGAAGATCAGTTCGGCGCTCAACGGGACACGGGTCGACAGCAGACGGGAGAGGGGGGAATCTCGCTGGCTGTTCCGGGTAGGGACGATCACGGCGCCGCACCAGTGTAGACGCGAACCCCGATCCCGTTCGTCTCGAGCTGATTACGCTGCCTGAACCAGTGAACTATCTCTCCCGGGCTACCGCTCGGAGCTGAGATGGTCCGCACGATGAACCACACTCCACCCGAGTCCTCATAACCTTCGGGGCGGGCAGCCTCTCGCGGCCAGACAACCACAGCGTCCCCACGCGGCACGACCGACGAGACCGTCAGTGTCTCCGACTCTCGGAGGGGCCAGACCAGCGCCGCTTCGAGGTCAGGATGTACCACAATCCCACCGGGGCTCTCGGCCGCGAGCCGCAGGACATGTTCCCGAAGTGACCTCGTGGATGCCGACTCCCGCGGCGAGATCAGTGACTCATTGTGGGCTCCTCGGGCGACGGCAAAGGTGCCGGAGAGTTCGATCGCCGCTCCGGCGGCGGTGAGAAGCGCCAGCGTCAGCGCGGCGGAGAACCGGGGAGTGGCTCGCGTCTCGGCCGGGATCGCCGACAGGAGTCCCACGAGGCCGGTGGCCAGCAGCCCGGACAGCGGAAGGGTGAGAGTTAGGAGAAGCGAAGGATCGTGGGCGCCACCGGCCGCCAGCCATAATAAGCCGCCCCCCGCCGCCCAGGAGAGGAGCCATTGCTCCGGCCCGGCGGTCCCGATCCGGGACATCCGGCGCGCCGCGAAGAAAGAGGCTGCGGCGATTCCTCCCATAACGATCGGGAATTCGTAAAGCACCGCCAGCACGACAACGTTCGCGCCCGCCCACTCCTCCTCCAGTCCCGCATTGAGCAGGTCGAGCGGCGGAACTCGCAGTGAGACATCCGAAGCCGTCAGGCTGAGGATGGATACGGCGAGGACGGCCCCGGCGGCGAAGCTCGTAACGCGACGCGGATCCACGGATCGCGTCCTCGTCAGGGCAAGGACCGCGGCCGACCCGGCCAACACCGCCGGCGCGACTCCGCCGGCTGCCACAAGGAAACCCAGCGCTCCCCAGACAAACGCGCTCCGATTTCCCCGAAGGATCGCCGCGAGGAGAGCGATCGAGATGGTGGTGTCGAATGCTGCCGCCGTGGCCGTCGACTCCATGAGGACGGCGGCCGGGTCGACCGCGATGAGGAGCAGGAAGACGAGCGCCACGGGCTCGCCGAGCGACCTTCGCGCCAGCCACAGACATAACGGGACCGGTGCGGCGGCCCCCAGCACCAGGAGCCGCGGAAGCCAGGCATCGCTGACCAATCCAAGCAGGGGGCTCGATAGGGCCTGTACGAGGGTGCCCTGGTAGCGCGCATCGGACTGGGCGGACCACTCTTGCCAGGCCCCCGAGAGGGTCGAGAGTTCCGCCCCGGCGACCGGCAGCTGGATCGCGGCTGAGACACGGATCCCCAGGAAGGCCGCTGCGAGGGCGACCCAGAGGATGTCTCCAACGCGGAGGGATGGGTGGGCACGGCCTTCGATCACGGTGCCGGCACCAGTTCGAACCGCGGCAGGCGGTAGACCCTTGTTGCGCCCTCTTCCCATACGAGATCAAGGAAGGCATCGAAGTCCGTCAGAACCTCGCCGGGGTAGTTGCTGCGCTCGACGGAGCCTACGACCACGAAGACGGCATCGAGGGCGCGAAGCGCCCGGAGACTGTCGGATGGCATCGGTGAAGTGTAGGCGGCATCCACCAGTCTCTGGCGGCGGTCGAGTTCGCCCCGGACGCCATCACCCCTCCACTGAACCTCGTGAAAGTACCAGCCGACGGCCGTCGGGAACCCCGTGCGGGCGCTGATCCGGCCGGCTCCACTGTAGTCGACGTCGGCACTCACGATGGCCAGGGTTCCATCTCCGGAGAGACCCCACTTCCGGCCGGTTGCCTCAACCACCAGTTCTCCCGGTTTGACGTTTTCCCGCAGCCAGGTGACCAGCGCGTACTCCTCCGCGTTGTTGAGTTCGAGCGAGCGCAGGCCGTTCAGCGAGCGCTCCCCCCGTGAGCCGGCGGTCCGGTTGGGAACGGCGATAAGGGGAAAAACAAGCGAGACGGCAATCGTGAGACAGCCGGCGGCAGCGAGGCCGGCCCGCCACGAAGATCCGGGAACCCTTCGAAGGAGTCCTGCAAGCCCGATGCCACCGGCGATCCCCAGCAGCAGCCATGCCTGGTAGCTGAGCTTGAAAACCGTGTTCATCCGCGGGACGGAACCAAAGAAGACATCCCGAATCAAGAACAGTTCTGTCCCCAGCAGCAGCAGCAACCCTACGCCCGCGAGTGTGAGCACGGGCGCCGCCGGTGCTCCTCTCGTCAGTGTCCCCCAGATTAGCGTGGTGAACACCGCGACGAAGGCCGCGTAAATCCCGAGGGTCACCCAACCGCTGTCGCGGGCAGCGACAGCTTGCCCCAATTCCCCCCTGACGGACGCCAGAGTTGCCCAGGCAACGAGAAGGAACGCGACCAGGAGGACCCCGGCGATGAGAGCAGCGCGACTTCGTCCGGATTCGGTCAAGCCGCCCCACCCCAGCAACCCCAGTGCCGGGATCACAATCGGGCCGAACTGAAGGAGCGCGTGGGCGGGGCGTGTCCCGGTTCCGCTGTAGGCGTAGAGGCCGGCGGCCTGGGAGCTGAATGTCAGCGCCCACGGTAGGTACACCAACGCCGCCAGTCCGAAGAGAATGCCCAATGCAGGGATCACCGACAGCAATCCCCGGGAGCCGCCCGTCTTGATCGCCCGCCCCCATGCCGCGAGGACGAACAGGGCCGTGAAGGTAATCAGATCCCAGGCGTTCATGAACGCCAGACCGCCGAGGATGATGACGGTGAGTGCAGCGTTGGTCGGATCCCGCGCCAGACTCCGGAGCGAGAGGACGCGCCGCGTCCGCCAGGTCGCGAACGAGAGAGCGATCGCGAGAAGCACGAGCGGTATCGCCATGACGTGGGGGTGAAGGTCGCCCAGGAGGAAGCTGAAGACGGGGAACTCGGTGATCGTGCCCGGGATCGTTCGGGTGTCGCCGAACCAGAACCAGAACTCTTCCGGGTACCAGGCGTCTGTCCGCGGAGATGGGCCCCCGTAGCACCTGCCGGGGTCGGCGCCGTCCTCCCCGCAGGGGAGCAGAGACTCGGCACCGAATGCCTCGTACAGTGTTGCGTCATAGTGTTCGTGAGCTGCTGCCCACTCGAAGGCGCCGATGAGTGACCCGGAGCCGAGAACGATGATCACCGCCAGCGCTGCGCCGACCGCGGGCCAATGTCTCCGCGCCTGCGTCATCGCGGCCCGGCCTGCGGCGTATGCGACGGACCAGGTCGCCGCAGCCGCGGCGCCGAAGACCCAGGCGAGAGAGAGGTTGTAACCCGTTTCCGGGGGGACCGCCGCCAGTTGCGAGAGGAAGCCGGCCTCGACATACCCCAGGTAGTAGTAGCTGATCGGTTCACCCGCCAGCCACGGATCCTCAGGAGGGTAAGAAGGAGACGTGATCGTGGCGTTCATGAACATGAAGTCCATCGGTTGTTCTGTGCCGCCGATGTCGGGCAGATGGGATCTGTAGAAGCTGAAGGCAAGGAAGAACGCTGAGAACAGGAAGAACGAGAACAGGATCCAACCTGGCCGCCGCCGCAGGATGGCGACATGCCGGCCGCCTGCCCCCCAGCTCACGAACCCCGCCGCCACCAGCAGCCCCGTCACTGCGAGGTAGCCGCCCCGTCCCACGTCGATGACCGATGCTGTTCGCAACAGGAAGTACGTCACGCCGGTCAGCAGGGCGCCGAGGGGAAAGGCCAGTCCCGCCCCGGCGTCGGGAAAGCGCTTGAAGAGGCGGGCCGCCAGGGGCAGAGCCGCAGCCCAGAGGACGAATGACGCAGCGAGGAAGTAGATCAACACCAAAGCGCGCCTGCTCCCCCCTGCTCGAATGCTAGTCGGAGAGCAGCGCGTCCACGAAGGCGTACGGGTCGAACACCGAGAGGTCATCGAGCTGCTCGCCTGTGCCGATGAACCGGACCGGGATCGCAAGATCATGGGAGATCGAGAACGCGACCCCCCCCTTGGCCGTCCCGTCGAGTTTCGCGAGGACGATGCCCGTCACTCCCACCGCGTCGGTAAAGGTCCGTGCCTGAGAGATCCCGTTCTGACCGGTGGTGGCGTCGAGCACCAGGAGGGTCTCCTGCGGAGCGCTTGTGTACTTGCGTCGGATCACCCGCGTTATCTTCTTGAGCTCCTCCATGAGGTTCGTCTTCGTGTGGAGGCGGCCGGCCGTGTCGATCAGAACGATGTCTGTTCCGGAGCTCGCGGCCGATTCCAGAGCGTCGAACACAACCGCGCCGGGATCGGCCCCCGGCTGATGAGCGATGACGCGGACCTGGCTGCGGTCGCCCCAGACTTTGAGCTGCTCGGTCGCGGCCGCGCGGAAGGTGTCGGCGGCGGCGAGGATGACCTGGGCGCCGTCGCGCCGGAATCCGGCGGCGAGCTTCGCAATGCTGGTGGTCTTTCCTGCTCCGTTCACGCCGACCACGAGGATTACCAGTGGGCCCTCGCCGGCGGGCGTCTCCCAGGCGGGAGCGCCGGCCGCGGGCGCCGCGAGGATCCGCACGAGCTCCTCTCCGAGGACGTTCTCTTAGTGCTCCG